>CAZTIZ010000021.1:0-27685 GCA_964613845.1 uncultured Corynebacterium sp. | reverse complement strand
GGGTTAAGGCCGGAAGCGCATCACCGCGGCCCGCTATTCCACCGTCACGGACTTGGCCAGGTTGCGCGGCTTGTCGATGTCGTCGTTGCCGCACTCGCGGGCGATGTCGGCGGCCAGGAACTGCAGTGGCACGGTGGCCAGCAGCGGCTGCATGATCGTCGGGCTCTGCGGGATCCGGATCAGCCAGTTGGCGTAGGGTTCCACGGCGGTGTCGCCCTCCTCGGCGATGACGATGGTCTTCGCCCCCCGGGCGCGGATCTCCTGGATATTGGACACGATTTTCGAGTGCAGCAACTTCACGCCGCGCGGGCTCGGTACGACGACGACCACCGGCAGATCGTCCTCGATCAGCGCGATGGGGCCGTGCTTGAGTTCCCCGGCGGGGAACCCCTCGGCGTGGATATAGGCCAACTCCTTGAGTTTGAGCGCACCCTCCAGGGCGACCGGGAACCCCACGCCCCGGCCGAGGAAGAGCATCGTCGGGAGAGCACCGAGGTGGCTGGCGATCTGCCCCACCTGTTCCCGGATGCCGAGCAGCTGCTCGATCTTGGCGGGGATCTCCTCCAGGGACTCGTAGAGCTGTCGGATCTCGCCCGGGTACTTCGTGCCCTGGGCCTGGGCCAACGCCAGGCCCACGATGTAGTTCGCCGCCACCTGCGCCAGGAACGCCTTCGTGGAGGCCACCCCGATCTCCGGGCCGGCGTGGGTGTAGAGCACAGCGTCGGATTCACGCGGGATCTGCGAGCCGTTGGTGTTGCACACCGCCAGCACCTTCGCGCCCTGCGTCTTCGCGTGGCGCACCGCCTCCAGGGTGTCGGCGGTCTCGCCTGACTGGGAGATGGCCAGCACCAGCGTGCGCTCGTCGAGCACCGGGTCGCGGTAGCGGAACTCGGAGGCCACCTCGATCTGCACCGGGATGCGCACCCAGTGCTCGATGGCGTACTTGGCCAGCAGGCCGGAGTGGTAGGCCGATCCACATGCGACGACGAAGACCTGGTTGAAGGACTTCAGGTCGGTGTCGGTGATGTTGTTCTCATCGAGCACCACCCGCCCGTCCACCCAGTGGCCTGCCAGGGTGTCGCGCACCGCGGCGGGCTGCTCGTGAATCTCCTTCATCATGAAGGAGTCGAAGCCGCCCTTCTCCGCGGCGGCGAGATCCCAGTCGATGGTGAAGGGGCGGCCCTGGCCCGGAGTGCCGTCGAAGTTGAGGATCTCGTAGCCCTCGGCGGTGATCACCACGACGCTGTCCTGACCCAGTTCCACGGCCCGGCGGGTGTGCTCGATGAAGGCGGCGACATCGGAACCGAGGAACATCTCCCCCTCCCCGACACCGATGATCAGCGGGGTGGAACGGCGGGCGGCGATGATCTGGCCCGGGTGGTCGGCGTGCATGAACAGCAGGGTGAAGGCACCTTCGAGACGGCCGAGCACGTGCAGGGCACTGGCCCGGAAATCACCGGCGGTCTCCCCCTCGTTGTAGGCCAGCGCCAGCAGGTGCGCGGCGACCTCGGAATCGGTGTCGGAGGCCAGCTCCACCCCGGCGCGCTCCAGCTCCTCGCGCAGCACGGCGAAGTTCTCGATGATGCCGTTGTGGACGATGGCCACCCGGCCGTCGAAGGACAGGTGCGGGTGGGCGTTGCTATCGGTGGGGCGACCGTGGGTGGCCCAGCGGGTGTGACCGATGGCGGTGGTGCCCGCCAGGGCGTCCTTGCCGAGCTCGGCGATCCGGTCCACCAGGTTGGCGAGCCTGCCCGCCCGCTTCACGGCGGCGATGGTCGGCGCCTGCCGCGTATCGACGCCCGCGACCGCGATCCCGGAGGAATCGTACCCGCGGTACTCCATCCTCCGGAGTGCATCGAGGGCCAGATCCAGTCCCTGCCGGTTACCGACGTATCCAACGATTCCACACATGCGGCCCAGAATAACTGACGGATCGGTGCCGCTACCGGCGCTGAGACTGTTAGCACCGTCACGTCATGGCCGGTGGCCCGCTCATCGGCCATGAGGGCCAGGTTCTTCCACTATCCTGTGGGGTGTGTCTGAAAATCTGAAGAAGCCCCTGGCCCAACTGTCCAAGCGCGGCCCGCACCGCGTGCTCGTCGGCGACCTCGGGTATACCGGGCTGCCGGGGAAGATCTACACCCCGGCGGAGGGTAACCGTCTTCCTGCGGTCGCCTTCGGACACGACTGGCTGAAGTCCGTGGACAAGTACCACGCCACGCTGCGCCACCTGGCCAGCTGGGGCATCGTCGTCGCCGCCCCGGACACGGAGAAGGGGCTGGTCCCCGACCACCGGGGGTTCGCCGCCGATCTGGAGACCTGTCTGCAGATCGTGGCCGGGGTCAAACTCGGCCAGGGCAACATCACGGTCGGCCCGGGCAGGCTCGGTCTGGTCGGCCACGGCATGGGCGGTGGGGCCGCCGTGCTGGCGGCCGCCAACAATCCGAAGGTGCACGCGGTGGCGGCCATCCACCCGGCGGTCACCGCCCCGTCCGCGGAGATGGCCGCCCGGGGCGTCGACGTTCCGGGGCTGATCATCGGTTCCGACAGCGGTGAGGTCTTCAACGCGGGGAACCCTGCGAAGCTCGCCCACAACTGGGGCGGGGAGGTCGCCTACCGGGAACTGGGCAACGGCAACCAGCAGGGGTTCACCGAGGACAGCGTATTCAAGATGCTGATCGGTCTGGGCCGGCCTCAGGCCGCGGCCCAGGAAACGGTTCGTGGTCTGGTCACCGGCTTCCTGCTCCACCAGCTCGCCGGTGAGAAGAAGTACTCCGGTTTCTCCGCCGCCCTGGCGGAGGCGAAGAAGGTCTCCAGCTATGAGGGCGAGGATCTGGCGGAGAAGGCCGGCATCGCCCCCGACGAGAAACTGTTCTTCTGAGTCGGGGCGCGCTCCCCTCCGCGTGACGGGGGCGCACCGTACCCCGGCACGGGCAAACGCCCGGCACCAGTGCTGGTGCCGGGCGTTGTCCGGTCGTGCTCGCCGAACCCATCCGCAGGTTAGCTGCTCAGGCCGCCACCCGGGTTGTCGAAGAAGTCGATCGACCCGAAGATGCTGTCGAAGATCCCGCCCTCGTCCGGGTCGAGCTCGCAGTTGTCGAGGGTGAGGGTGCGGGGAGCCTCATCGTCGAAGCGGTGGGGGGTGTGCGGGCCCCAGATCAGGCGGTACTCGATCTTGTAGTTCCCCTCCTCATCGGCCTTGGGGAGGTTCGCCAGGTCATTGAGATTGACGACCTTCTTGCTCTCCGTCGAAGCATGGCCGGTGGTGTAGGCACCAGTGCCCCCACCGCGGACCTCGACGCCCTCCGCGACCTGGGAAGCGGGGCCCCAGCGGGTCTCGCCCTCGGCGCCCTGCTTGTAGTCCTCGACAGCGTTATGACCGGCCTCAGCCCAGGTCAGATCATCCTCGACCTTACCGTTGAACTCGCCGTTGATCTGGTAGTCGATCTGGTAGTGCTCGCTGTTGGTCTCATTGGTGACGGTGAAGGTCACTTCACACTTCTCGTTCGTGGCGTCGAACGTCACCGGCTTGTTCTCATCGGCCAGGGCGATGCCGGCGCCACCGAAGAGGGTTGCGCCTGCGAGTGCACTGCTGGCGACGAGGGCGCCGATACGGGTCTTGCGCATATTTTTGTCCTTCCAGACCATGACCACGGTCGAGGTTCGACCGGGAAAAGTGATATCCAAGGGAAACATAATTCTGCAACTAGCTTTACCTGAAAAATATGGGCAGCCCAAACGCAAGCGGGTTAAGCCGGGGGTGAAATGGGCAGCGGCACACCAGGGAACCGACACCTTCCGCCGCTGTCATCCGAGTCAGTTTCTCCGCAACACGCCCTGCACCTGACCAGGCCCCGGGGCGTGTCGTGAACGGCGAGATGTCTCAGGGATTTTTTCCTGTCCAGCCTGCGTGCTGGCGTGCCCACCGGGCCCGGTGGCGCGTTCCATCCGCTGCTGCGCCCGGGCCAGTGCGGCCTCGAAGTCCAGCATGCGTTGTGCGGTACGGGCCCGGAACTGCCGGGCGAACTCCTCGAACTCCATCACCACTGCCCTGCCTTCCTGGCCCCCATGGCCGACGGTGCGGAAGTGGTGGGCTCCGGTGCCGACGCCGGGGCCGGTTCAGCCTCCGGAGCCGGGGCCTGCCAACCCGCTGATTGCGTGGGCGCAGGCGAGGGAACCGGGTCCGTGTCCACCCATGACACCGGCTGGTGTGCGGCCAGGTTCTTCTTCGGCGGTGGGGTGGGCTCGGGAACCTGGGACAGGTCCTCGGGAGACTCAGGAGGCGGAGTGGGTTCCGGTTCAGGAGTGGGCTCGGGGACCGGCTCCGGCTCCGGCTCCGGTTCGGGGACCGGTTCCTCCCCGATGCACACCTCACTCAGGCAGGACACGAGCAACCCCAGGCCGAGCACTGCGACCCCGATTCCCACCGCGCCGAGCACCCCGTGCTGAACTCCCCCACCGACGGGTGGGGTGCCCACCTCCGGCTCCACCACGACGCACTCCTGTGCCTCATCCACTTCGCAGATCTCCGGCACGGCAGGCGGCGGACCCTCCTCCCCGGGCAGCGGCCCGATGGGTTTGGGTTGGCCCGGCCCCGGCTGGTCGGGTTCCGGCCCCGCCGACTGCGGCACGGTCGGCGGTGGACCCGGCGGCGTGCCTGCCGGTGGATTCGGTGGGCACTCCACCACTGCCGACGGCACAGGCGCAGGCGGCGGGCACTCCGCCTCCACCACCTGCGGGGTGCCAGTGATCCGGCAGGGCGCCTCACAGACCGCCGCCCCACGGGCGAGGAACTCGTCAAGACACCCCGCCACCGCCTCATCGCGTTCCCGACAGCACTCCAGGATCGCCTGGCCGGCATCATCGATCAGAGTGGCCCCGGTGCCCACACACTCCTCGAACTCCCGCCGGTGCTCCACCGGGTCCACCTGCGCGAGGAAGGTGCACAACTGGTTCACCGTGGACTGTAAGACATGGAGGATCTCCGTGATCCCACCCTCGGAGACATCCCGGATATCGGTGAGCGCCCCACACGCCTGCTCCGAGGACTCCTCCACCTGCTCGGAGGCTGAACGGTTATCGAACCAGTCACGGGCCGAATCCACCACCCGACCCAGCATCTCCCCCAGCGCGGCCTGCCCCAGCAACCGTGGCAGCACCGGCAGGATCGCCCCGCGCATCCCCGAGGAATCACTGCTCCCGACCGCCGCCCGGGTGTTATCCACCAGCGCTACCGGGTCCAACCCCTCAATCCCGCCCAGCGCCGAACTCAACTCCCCACCGCCGACCGCCGGACCCCGGTAACTACCCCGGGAGGAGGCACGCAGCTGATGGACCACCCGCTCATAGTCCCCGGCCGTACCGGTCAGCACGGTGCTCACGCCCGCACCCGGAGGCTGCCCGCGAAGTCCAGGTCAACGTCGCGGAAGACACCGACCTGGCGGTGGGCGGCCGCAGCGGTGGTACGGACGGCGTCGATACGCTCCCGGCCGAGGGTGTGCAGCCGCTCCAGCATCGCGGCGATCGCCACGCCCCGGTCCGCAAACGCCTGCCCCGCCGCAGCCGGCGCCAGGGCGGGCGTGCGTGCCTGGTGCCGCCGGTGCTGCTCATCACCGTCAGTGAGTAGCCGCGACAGTTCCACCAACGCCGCGCCATGATCCAGTTCGAGTTCGGCCATCAAAAAATCCCCTCAGGTCCTTCACGGATGTACGCCGCTTCCGGGAGGAATCGGCGATCACCGCTGTTGGACTGGCCGCGGGGGACGATGGTTCCCCTACCGTCAGACCGCGGCGACGACCGCGGCCAGACGCCCCGCCACGCGCCGGGCGGTCTCCTCCCCGGCGGCCTCGACCATGACTCGGAACAGGGCCTCCGTGCCGGAGGGGCGCAGCAGGACCCGACCGGTAGCGCCGAGCTCATCCTCCGCGGCGCGGATGGCGGCGGTGACCTCATCACTGGCCAGGATCGCGGACCTGTCCGGGACGGGCACGTTGATCAGCACCTGGGGCAGCACCGTCATGACGGAGGCCAGCTCAGCCAGGGAGCGGCCTGTCTCCGCCATGCGGGCCATGAGCCGCAGGCCGGTCAGGGTGCCGTCACCGGTGGTGGAGTGGGAGGGCACGATGATGTGACCGGACTGCTCGCCACCCAGGCTGAAGCCACCCGCGTTGAGCTCCTCGAGGACATAACGGTCACCGACCTGCGCGGTGACCAGGTCAATGCCCTGCTCCTCCATCGCCAGCTTGAGACCGAGGTTGCTCATCACGGTGGCCACCAGGGTGTTCTTGCGCAGCTCCGTCTTCTCCTTCATACCCACCGCCAGCACCGCCATGATCTGGTCACCGTCGATGATCTGGCCCGCGGCATCGACCGCCAGGCAGCGGTCGGCGTCGCCGTCGTGGGCCAGGCCGATGTCCGCACCGTGCTCGATCACGGCCCTCTGGGTGCGTTCGATGTGGGTGGAACCGCAGTTCTCGTTGATGTTGTAGGCGTTGGGGGTGTTGTGGATCGCCACGACCTCGGCGCCTGCCGCCGCATAGGCCAGCGGCGCCACCTCGGAGGCGGCACCGTTGGCGGCGTCGACGACGACCTTGATGCCCGACAGATCCACCGGCACGGCCTCCCGCAGGTGGCCCAGGTAACGGTCCTGGGCATCAGGTGCCTCCTCGATGACCCGGCCCACACCGGTCCCCGTGGGCCCGTGGTCGTTGAGCTCTCCCATCGCGGCCTCGATCTCATCCTCCACGGCATCAGGGAGCTTGCGTCCACCCGCCGAGAAGAACTTGATGCCGTTATCGGGCATCGGGTTGTGGGAGGCGGAGATCATCACTCCCAGATCAGCACCGTAATCATCGGTCAGGTAGGCCACCGCCGGAGTCGGGATCACACCCACACGCAGCACATCGACGCCGCGTGAGGCCAGGCCCGCGGAGATCGCGGCGGCCAGCATCTCGCCGGACACGCGCGGGTCGCGGCCGACGATCGCCGTCGGCCGACGCTCAGTGGACTTCCTGTCCGCGGTCAGGACCTGGGCCGCGGCGGCCCCCAGGGTCAGCGCCATGGACACGGTGAGATCCTTGTTCGCCAGGCCGCGAACACCGTCAGTTCCGAAAAGTCGAGTCATGGACTCCATTATGTCCGCTCGCGGTGGTTTCACCTCCCCGGAAACGCCGAGTGCCCCCGGGCTCCCTCCCACCCGGCACCGGCCGGGGCCGGAAACGGCGAACGCCGCCCCACCGGAAAAGGTGGGACGGCGTCGACGGCGAAGGCAGAAGCTTAACGCTTGGAGTACTGCGGGGCGCGACGTGCGCCGTGCAGACCGGCCTTCTTACGCTCGACTGCACGGGCGTCACGGGTGAGCAGGCCGGCCTTCTTCAGGGCGGCGCGGTCAGCCGGGCTGTACAGGTTCAGGGCGCGGGCGATGGCCAGGCGCAGGGCACCGGACTGGCCGGTCGGGCCGCCACCGTTGATGTTGGCCTTGATGTCGAACTGGCCTTCACGCTCAAGCAGGACCAGCGGGGACAGGATGTCCTGCTGGTGGAGCTTGTTCGGGAAGTAGTCCTCCAGGGCACGGCCGTTGCAGATGATCTCGCCGGTGCCGGGCACCAGGCGGATGCGGGCGATGGCGCGCTTACGGCGACCGACGGTCTGGACCGGACCCTCGTGAGCGATCGGGGCCTCGACCTCGACCTGCTCGTCGGTCTCCGGAGCGACGGCGTCACCGATGGTGTAGTTGAACTCCTCGGTGGCTGCGGCTGCTGCGGCGATGTCCGCGGCGTCAGCGGTGAAGTCTTCGTTCTGGTTCGGCTCGGTCACTGTGCCACCTGCTTGATCTCGTAGGACTCGGGCTGCTGGCCGGCGTAGGGGTGCTCGGAGCCAGCGAAAACGTGAAGCTTCTTGACGGATGCGCGGGAGAGCTTGTTGCTCGGCAGCATACCGGTGATGGCTTCCTCGATCACGCGCGCCGGGTGAACCTCAAGGGAACGACCCAGGGTCATGCTCTTCAGACCACCCGGGTAGCCGGAGTGGCGGTAGCGCATCTCACGCTCACGCTTGTTGGAGGAGACGTGAACCTTGTCGGCGTTGATCACGATGACGTGGTCACCGCAGTCGACGTTCGGGGCGAACTGGGGCTTGCCCTTGCCACGCAGCAGACCTGCGGCGTGGGTGGCGAGTCGGCCCAGCACCACGTCGGTGGCGTCGATGACGTACCACTTACGGGTGATGTCACCGCTCTTCGGGTGGTAAGTAGACACTGATGACTCCTTGAAAGTCTGTCTGAGGACTGCCGGCCAGAAAATATGTGGTCACTGTCGCGCTCGGCGGCCGGTGGGGACCCGAGGTGCGACACCCCCGACCCCTTCACGGGGCCGGAATCCACACACAGACAGATCATTTTATTGCACGCGGGCCGGATAACCAAAAACCGGCCGCGGCAGGTTCCTGACCTGCCACGGCCGGTATCGGTTACGGGAGTGCCTTCCGGCACGGCGGGCGGCGGCCAGCCCATGCCGCAGCCCGGGCACCCGGCGCGTCTGCCCCGCCGACGAAGAGTCGGGGGCGGTGGATTTCCCGGGTGCGGGCCTGCCCTGTCGTGTCCGGTGTGCTCCCGGTGGTCCCCTTATCTATCCCCAGCTGGCGGCCGCCATGCGGTTGACGTCGCTCATGCGGTCGTTGCCCTGCTGGACGGTCCGGGCGATGGTGGACAGGATGACGTTGAGCTCGGCGGAGGCACTGTCCCACTTGGCCTGGGCCGCCTGGTAGGCAGCTGCGGAGTCGCCCTCCCAGGTGGCGACCATCGGCTGCAGCTGGGCCTTGAGGTCATCGAGCATGCCGTTGATACGGCCGGAGGTGGCGTTGATGTCTGTGGCGGCGGCCTGGATGGCGCCGAACTGGTACTTGATCGCGTCCATGCGGTGTGTCGCTTTCCTGTGGTGCTGGTGGGTGGTGGTGGTCTACAGGGCCAGGCCCTGGCCGCCGACGGCGCTGAAGGCCTGGGCGTTCTGGGCCTCCATGCCCTCGAAGGAGCGGGCGTTGTGGCGGATGTTGTCGGAGATGCTGGCCAGCGCCTCCTGGAGCTCACGGGCGGAGGTGTTCCACCGCTGCATGAGGTTGTCGAAGCTGACCTGGGCGGAACCCGCCCAGCTGGCGCGCACGCCGTCGACGACGCCGTGCAGACGACCGAGTTCGCCCTGCACCTGGTCGTTGGTCTCGTCCACGCGGCCGGCGGTGGCCACCATGACGTCGGCTTCGGTCCTGAACAGTTGAGACATTGTTGTTCGCCCCTCCTCGAAAGAATTTTTAAGGTTGTGCGGCACCGCGCGGTGTGTCCTGCGGTATACCCCCCGAAAAGACCGTGTCCGGTCCTCTCACCACCCTTGGACTGCCGGTGGGCGCGGACGGTTCCCGCCACTTGATCCCCTCGATGACCGGCGGCCGTTGCGGTGTCATCCGTTCAGGCCGAGGCTGTCGACGGCCATGCGGCAGGCGGCCTTCTGCGGCAGCGTCGGGGTGGTGCGGGTGTGACAGCCGGCGCTGAGCTGGTGCCCGGCGTCGATCCAGGTGGCCCAGTCGACCTCGGAGCCGTCGCCGGGCAGTTCCCGGTAGCGCAGAACCACCCGCCCCCCGGGCTCGGTGGGGTCGGGGCGCAGCCCGTCGAGGGTGGGGTCACGGTCGATCATCATCTCGATCTCACGGTGCACGGCCTCGGCAGGGACCCCGTGGACCGGATCGGCCGCCAGGTGGATACGCAGCCCCGGGTCCCCGCCGGTGGCCAGGAGGGCGCCGTCGGTGTCGTCGATCCGGAAACCGGCGGGGGCGAGCAGGCGGAGGTGTTCGTGTTCGAGGACGACCTCGGGGGGCGCGGTGTCCGCTGTATCCGCAGTTTCCGTGGCGGCAGGTTCAGCGGTGGTGGTCGCCGCTGTCGCCTCATCCGCACCCTTCGCCACGCTGGCTGCTCCAGGCTCTGCCCCGGTGCCTGCTGGGGCCTGGCGGTCGAGCGCCCACCAACCGAGTCCACCGAGCAGGACGATCACCACCGGGATCAGCAGGTGGAAGAGTCTCAGTCCCAGCCCCGCGCCGGTGAAGCGGTGCCGCCCGTTGCCGGTGGGCCGACGGATCTCGATCTCCTCCTCGCCGGGGTCCTCCGGCAGCGGGGTCTCCCGCAGTGCCTCTGTGGGATAGGCCGCCACCCCCTTGTTGAGCAGGGTGCGGGTGAGGATCTCGGTGCCGGATTCGTCGGCGTCGATGATGATCTCCACGTCCGGCCAGTGCAGGCTGCACAGTTCTCGGGCCTGGTCGATGACCGCGGCCAGGGCCCACCCCTCGGTCACCCCGGTGCCGGGCAGGTCATAACGGTAGACGGTGTCAGGGCCCTCGAAGATGGTGGCGGTGTCGAGCACCGTGATGGTCAGTGTTCCCGGTGTGGCCGGGGCCGTGGGGGTGCTCACTGGTTCTCCTCCCGTTCCGTCCCGGCGTCGGCTGTGGGCAGGGCGACCTGACAGACGCCGAGGGTCTCGCCCCTCACCTGCCAGGTGCCCCGCCCGGGCGGCTGGGTAGTTGGGCGGATACCGAAGACCGGACCTTCCTCCCGGTCGGCGTCGAGCAGCAGCACCGCCGGTTGCTGGTCGCGCACGGCGGCCAGGAAGGGGGAGAACATCGCGCGTCCGATGCCCCCGGATTTACGGGCGAGTACCAGGTGCAGGCCGATGTCCCGGGCGTGCGGCAGCAGTTCCGCCAACCGGTGCAGGTCTGTCTCCGACACCAGGTCGAGGTCGTCGATGATCAGGTAGATCTCCGGTCCACTCCACCAGGACCGGGCACTGAGTTCGGCCGGGGTGATGTCGGGGCCGGGCAGGCGCGCACTCAGGGTGGTCACGGTGTCATCGAGTGTGGTTGCCGTGGTCGTGGTCGTGGCGGAGTAGGCGGCGACCACGTCCTGGTCGAGGTGGCCGAGCAGGGAACGCCGGTGGTCGATGACCACCATCCGGGCCCGCTCCCGACCCAGCCCCGCGACTCCTGCGGTGAGGGTGCGCAGCAGGGTGGACTTGCCCGCCCCCTGGCCGCCGACGCACACCAGGTGGGGACTGTGCCCCGGGTCCCAGGCCAGAGCCTCCAACCGCGCCCCGCCGAGAGCGAAGGGCACACCGGGGCCTGCGTCCACCAGTTCCGCCACCTGCAGGTGCGTGGGCAGAACGCGCAGCTGCGGCACCGGTTTCTGACCGGCCGCCAGGGCGGTGGCGGCGATATGCGCCAGGTCCTGGTTGGAACTGAGGGCGATGAGCATCGTCGCCCCCTCGGAGCTCAGACCACGACCGGGCAGGGCGGGCAGTTTCTGCTGGGCCTTGCGGTCAATCAGCGAATCCATCGATTCACCGAGTTTCAGCTCCAACCGGTGGGTGATCAGATCCCGCACCGCCGGGCGCAGCACCGTCCACCGGGGGGTGGACACGATCAGGTGCACGCGCGCCGACGGCCCGTCCGCCGCCAGACGCGTCAGCGGTTCCACCAGATCCTCATGGTCGGCCAGCACCGCGTGCCAGCCGTCGACCACCAGGAAGGTGTGGTGTGGCTCCGGTTCCTCCACCAGCCCGAGCACCTCGTCGACGACCCGGCGGACCCGTTCCGGCTCCCCACGACCGGCCACCCCCGCCACGTGTGGCAGGCGATCCAGGGTGTCGAGCACCCCGCCGCCGAGGTCGAGGACGTAGAAACGTATCGACGCCGTGTCATGTGTCGCCGCCAGGGACGCCACAAAGGTACGCAGAACCGTGGACTTGCCCGTCTGCGGTCCTCCACAGACCGCCACGTGGCCACCCCCGGAGGCCAGATCCAGGATCAGCTGGTCCTGCCGCTGGTGGAAGGGGCGATCGATGATGCCCAGTACCACCTGCAACGACCCCACGTTCTCGGCCACCCCGGCCAGTTCCACGCTCGCCGGCAGCGGTGGCAGCCAGATCCGCCGGGCGGCCTGCCCGCGGACCCGCGCGGTGGTGCATGCGGCATCGACCACGGCGTCGAGCAGCGTCGTGGACTCATCCAGCCGGATAGGGGCCTGCTCCTGCTCGAACTGCTCCCACCCGGTGAAGAAGGACACCGTCTGCCTGCCCGGAACCGCCGCCAGGTCCCGGCGCGGCAGCGGCCCCGAGACGTAGGCGGCACGGAAACGGGTGAGCTGGTCGGCCTCGTGACGCAGATAGCCGGCGCCGGGTTGGGCGGGCAGGTGGTGGGCGTCGACGACGCCGAGGACCTGGCGGGACTCAGCCGCGGAGAAGGTCTTGAGGCCGATCCGGTAGGACAGGTGGGAGTCCAGACCGCGCAGACGCCCCTCCTCCAGACGTTGGCTGGCGAGCAGGAGGTGTACGTGCAGGGAACGGCCGAGGCGTCCCACGGCGACGAAGAGGTCCGCGAAGTCGGGGTGGGCGGCGAGCAGTTCGGAGAACTCATCGACGACGATCAGCAGGGCGGGCAGGGGGTCGAGGTCGGGGCGGGTGTTGAGGCGGGCGTCGGTGTAGTCGCTGACGTTGGCGAAGTTACCGGCTGAGCGCAGCAGCTCCTGGCGGCGGGTCAGCTCCCCGCTGATGGCATCGTACATGCGCTCGACCAGCACGGACTCCTCGGAGAGGTTGGTGATCATGGCGGAGGTGTGCGGTAGGTCCTCCAGGCCGAGGAAGGTCGCCCCGCCCTTGAAGTCCACCAGCACGAGGTTGAGTTCATCGGGGCTGTGGGTGGCGGCCAGGGAGACCACGAGGGTTCTGAGCAGTTCTGATTTTCCCGATCCCGTCGCGCCGATGCACAGCCCGTGCGGCCCCATCCCGCCCTGGGCGGACTCCTTGAGGTCCAGGCGCACCGGCGCGCCCTGGGCGGTGGTGCCGATGGGTACCGCCAGCCGCTGGCGCGACAGCTGCCTGCCGGGCCACATCACTTCCGGGGTGAGGTGGTCGATGTCCGCCACTCCCAGCAGGCTGAGTAGGTCCTCCGCCCCACCACCGGCGCCTGGTGCGTCGGGGCGCCGGTAGCGGGTCAGGGCACGCGCCAGCACCACCGACTCCTCCGTACTGAGTAGGTCGGGTTGGCCGAGCACCTCGATGCCGGTGGCGGTGTGGACGGTCAGTTCCTCATCGGCGCCCAGCGCCAGGCCTTCCTGCTCCGCCCGCAGACCCAGCGCCGTGGTGGAACGCGATCCGACATCGATGATGGTGGTCCACTCCGGGTCGTCGATGAAGCTCTCCGTGCCGGTGGTCACCACATCCGCGACCAGCAGGACACGGTGGCGGGCACGACCCGGATCCTGGGTGTGCGGCAGCCACTTCGTCCACTCCCACCCCTGCCCCATCACCTGCAGCCCGAGGGTGTCCGGGCCATGGGCGACCACCAACTGTGCGATGATCGACCGCGCCAGCTCCGTGGCCCGCGGCCCCGCGATACCCAGGAACCGGAAGGCCTGCAGCTGCACCACTACCGGCAGCTCCGGCAGGGTCCCCACCGCACGCACGGTCCGCCGCAGACTGACCGCACACACCGGGTCCAGGTCCTCCGGCGCCCCGGGGTCGGTGACCTGCACCGGGGTGCACAGGGCGGTGTCCCCCACCCCGATGCGCACCTCCAGGGTGTCGGGGTCCTCCGGACCGCGTTCCCACAGACGACGGCTGTCGACGCCCGCCCACAGGTGACGCGGATCCGGGTGCCGGTGGATCTCGTGGGCACGTTGTGCTGCCGCATTCGCCAGCGCCTTCTCCCGCAGTGCACCCAGGTGGCGCAGGTAGGTGCGGCGGATCTCGTCGATGTCCTGGCCCTGCGGAGGGCTGAACATCATGAGCAGCGACATGCCCATCATCAGGGGAAAAAGAAGCATCACCGGATTAGCGGCCCCGCCGCCGAGCAGCATCAATCCCACCAGTGCGGCCATTGCCGCGACCATGACCACCGGCATGAGGATGCGCATCAGCGGCAGCGGCGGCGGCCGGTGCGCCGGTGGCACCGCCTCCGCACTCAAGGTGCCCTGCGGTAACGGTGGCGCGGGTTCGCGCTCACCGTAGCTGAGCCGTTCGACGATCCGGTCGGCATCAAGTCCGAGCATGTCAGTGCTCCCCCATTCCCGCCCCCAGTCCCCCGGTCCCCCGACCAGGTCCCCCGAACTGTGGACACGCCAGCGATGATAGGCCAAGATGGCGGTGACCGGGCGGGGGAACGCCCGGACCACAATCATCTGGGGGGATGAATTCACCGTGGCCGTTGACCACGCTCTGCGATTGACCGTGCGTTTCCACGTCGGGACCTACCGGCGGGAGGCGGACCTGGCCTTACCGTCGGCCTCCGCGCTGGCCGACCTGCTGCCTGAGATCACCGGACTGTGCGGTGCACCACGCATCTCCCGGCCCTGGCAGGCTGCCACCGCGGCCGGCGTCGAACTCGACCCGGCGGTGCCGTTGCACCGCACCGGCCTCGACCACGGCGACATTCTCATCCTCACCCCGCGCCACGACGCCCCCTCACCGGTGGTGCGTGATAGCGCCGAGGCACTCGTCGACGCCGCCGCAGCCCCGGCCGCCACCGGCCTGGCCACAGCCGGGGCGGTGACCGGCTGTCTCAGTCTGGTGCTGGTGATCCTGCTCTTCCAGCCGGCCTGGGTGGCCCTGGCCGCAGGCTCGGCCGCGGCCCTGCTGGTGCTGCTGTGGCGTAGAGGAATACGGGTGCTCGGGCTGCTCGCGGCCCTGCTCGCCGCCGGGGCGGGGGCCGCCGTGGTGCTCGCCGACGCCCCGGCCGATGATTCCTCCCACGGGTGGGCGGCGCTGGCTGTGGTCCTGTGCGCCACTCTCGGTGCCGGGGCCGCCGCCGCCACCGGTGGGCTGGGCAGGCGCGGCGGTGCGGCACTGGCCGCCGGTGGCGTGCTGCTCCTGGCCGCGGTCCCCGGTTTCTTCCTGCCCGCCGACACCGCCCCCGCCGCCCTGGTGCTGCTGGCCGGACTCGCCCTGATCACCACCGCCCCCGGTATCGCGGGCCGGTGGGCGGGTCTCCGGGTACCCCGCCTGCCCACCGCGGGGCAGAACCTCGCGGTCTCCGATGACCCGCCTGCAGGCGCCCCTCACCGTGCCCGACGCGCCCTCGACCTGCACGAGGGGCTGGCCCTGGGCACCGCCCTCGGCATGGTCCCGGCGGTACTGTTCATCGGTTGGTCGGGTGGAGGATTCGCCCAGGCCCTGTGCGCGGCCACGGCAGGGGCGGTGCTCCTGCACGCTGCCCGTCACCGGCACGCCGTGCCCGCCTGGGCCTGGTTACTCACCGGCCTGGCGGCCGGCCTGGGTAGTGTCCTGGCGGCGGTGAACGGTGGCGGCCATCCGGTGTTGGCCGGGGTGGCCACGATCGTGGCGCTGGCCGGGCTGAGCGCCCCGTTGTGGGCGGAGCGGGTACCGGAACTGGCGCCCACCACCGTGGTGTGGTGGGAGCGACTGGAGATGCTGGCGGTGGCCGCCGCCCTGCCCCTGGCCGCACACCTGGTTGGCCTGTTCGCCCTGATCAGGGGCATGGGATGAGGCGGGGGGCGGCGGTGCTGCTCAGCATCGCTGTGCTGGGGGTGGGTAGCCCGCAGGCGGTGGGTCGGGAGCCTGATATCGCCTGCGCGGTGCCCGTCCCGGGTGTTCTCGGGGAGGTCGGGACCGGGCGGGTCTCCGATGCGGGCCTCGACCGGGTCCACCGCATCGCCACCGGGGCGGGCGTGCGCGTCGCAGTCGTCGACACGGGAATCGCCGACCACCCGCAGTTCCACGGGCTCGTTGAAGGCGGGGACCTGGTCTCGCCCGCCGCCCCGGATCCGCTGCGTGACTGCGACGGCCACGGCACCGTGGTGGCCGGGGTGATCGCCGCCCGCGATGGCGGCATCGCCCCGGACGCCACCCTGATCAGTATCCGCCAGACCAGTGCCCACTACCGCGTCGACATCGATGGGGACACCACCGCCGGCACACTGGCGGGTCTGAGCGAGGCCATTCATCTCGCGCTGGATGCGGAGGCTGACGTCATCAACATCTCCGTCGTCTCCTGCATCCGTGCCGACCTCGCCGCCACCCTCGACACCACGGAGCTCGATGACGCCCTGACCCGTGCGGAACACCACAACACCGTCATCGTCGCCGCCGCGGGCAATATCGGCCACGACTGCCACCCCGGTGCGGTGGTCCACCCCGCCCACGCCCCCACCGTCCTGGCCGTCAGTGCCATTCACCCCGCCGACCCCCACGGGCTGGCCGACTACGCCATGCCCGCGGCCGCCGACGGTCCGCTCGCCGCGCCGGGGGTGGTGTCGGCGGGCGTGTCACCGGCCGGGCACGGTTGGGCGGCGGGTCTGGCGGGCCATGCGGCGGGTGAGGTCATCGCCTTCGAGGGGACGAGTTTCGCTGCCCCGGTGGTGGCCGGGACGGTGGCCCTGTTGCGTCAGCGCTACCCCGACGAGACCGCGGCCCAGCTGCGGGAGCGGGTGTCAGGGGCCGCCGAACCCGGTCACGGGGTGGTTGATCCCCATGCGGCGCTGACCCATCTGGCGGCCGATTTCACCGCCCCGGCCCGCGAACTGACCGTAGCGGCCGGGGAGTCGGGGGCGGAATCGCCCTGGCAGCGTTTCCGGCGGGTGCTGGCAGCGGCAGGCGCGCTCGTGGTGGCAGGGCTGGTGGCGGCGGGTACCCTGCGACGCCGGGGCTGAGTACCCCGGCGGGTAGCGCTAACGGCGCAGGCCGATCATCGCGGCATAGGGGTCGAGGAAGGGCAGGGAGCCGGTCTGCCACACGCCCCAGGTCAGGCCCGCGAAGACCACCCAGATCAGCAGGATCAGGCCGGTGACCATCCCGGCGCGGGCGGCGGCCGGGCGGCGTCGGTACCAGGCGAAGAACCGGTCGTAGCGGCGCACGCCCCAGCCGAGGAGGTTGCGGGCCCAGTGTTGCTCCAGGGAGAGGATGCCGATACCGAGGAAGGTGGTCAGCCAGCCCTGCCCGGGCAGGGGGATGGTGATCAGCCCGATGATCAGCACCGTCCAGCCCAGGATCAGGGTCAGTGGGCGGACGAGGTGGCCGTATCTGCGTTGTTTCTGGCGGGCGTGGGTGGCGGAGATGCGGTCGATGCGCTCGGAGACCATCTGTCGCATGGTGCCCCGGGCGGCGGGGGCGGCGTCCGCCTCGACGTCATCTGCGGTGGTCGTGCTTGCGGTGGTGGCCATACCCGGAAAACGGCCGGTGAGGCCGGAAGGTTCCGGTGGCACAGGTATTTTTTGGCCACCTGGCGTTATCCTTCCGTTATGTCTGGCGGGCTAGACCATGGGGCGCACGTGGTTGCCCGGGCCCCCGTCTACCTGGGCTCGACGGGGGCAGGTACCCACCCGAGACCTAGACCTTCCACCACATTCGCTCGGGCACCTCGCCCCGGGAGCCGTCGTCGGTGAGTTTCACGCCGAGCACCTGATGGAGCTGGACGATGTTGCGCTCGAAGCCCCACTCGGATCCGGCCATGTACAGCCCCCACAGTCGCGCGGTCTGGGAGCCGACCATCTCCAGGGCTTCGTCCCAGTTGTCCTTGAGGTTCTCGCACCAGTGGTGGAGGGTGCGCATGTAGTCGAAGCGCAGGTTCTCGGCGTGGAGGACCTCGAAGCCACTGTCCTGCATCGTGGTGATGACGGTGCCGGAGCCGGACAGTTCCGCGTCGGGGAAGATGTAGCGGTCGATGAAGCTGCCCGCCCTGCGCGGTCGGTTGTCGGGATAGGTGATGCAGTGGTTGAGCATCAGTCCGCCCGGCGTGAGTTTGCCGTACAGGTGGGTGAAGTAGTCCTCGTAGTTGGCCACGCCGACGTGTTCGAGGATGCCGATGGCGGAGATCGCGTCGAAGTCCTCCTCGGCGACGTCGCGGTAGTCCTGGCAGCGGATCTCGGCGAGGTGGTCCAGGCCTTCACGGGCCAGCCGCTGCCGCCCCCATTCATATTGTTCCTCGGAGAGGGTCACACCGATGGCCCGGACGCCCCGCTGGGCGGCGTAGCGGATCATGCCGCCCCAGCCGCAACCCACGTCGAGCAGCGTGTCCCCCTCCTGTAGCCGCAGCTTCTCGAAGATCAGGCGGTACTTGTTCTCCTGGGCCTCCTCCAGGGTGGAGTCTGGGGTCGGGAAGTAGGCGCAGGTGTAGGTCATGGACTCGCCGAGGAAGAGCTCGTAGAAATCGTTGGAGACATCGTAGTGCGAGGAGACCGATTCCTTGTCCCGCTCCCTGGAGTGGCGGGAGAGGCCCTCGATGATGCGCTTATGCCACCAGGAAGTGCGCTCAACCTCAGGGAGGGGCTGGATTTTCAGGGCGCCCAGCTGCCGCAGCGAACGCACGAGGGTGATCATCGTGGTGGCGTCAGGCCGACGGAAGCACTCGTAGAGCCCCTGCAGGGAATCGAAGAGGCGGTAGGGGTGCGCCAGGTGCTCACCCTCGACCTCCAGACCGCCGGTCATGTAGGCGCGTGCCAGGCCCAGGTCGCCGGGGGCGGTGGCGATATAGGCCAGCGTGTCGACGTCGCGGATGTGGAAGCGGAAATCCGCGTCCTCCGGACCGGTGGTGGAGCCGTCGAAGGCGGTGATGTGGAAGGGGATCGGCGGCACGGTCAGCGCCTCGACCATCTCGGCGACGGTCAGGGGGGTGAACAGGGTCTGGGTCATGGTCTCAGGCTTCCCTTTCTTGCTCTGGTCTGGCGGGGCGGCGGGGCGTCGGGTCAGGCACCGTTGACCGTCTTGTCGTACAGCCCCGGGAACCGGCCCTGGGGGTCATAGCGGTCCTTGAGGCTGTCGGGCAGTGTGCCCCCGTAGAGCGACTCGAACTGCTCCCGGGTGTAGAAGGCCTCCGAGTACAGGGACTTGTGCCCGCCGAGTTCATGGACCCGGGTCTCGATCACCCGGTTGAATGCACCCTCGCGGGTATCGCCGTCGACGTGCCCGACCGGCACCGAGGACCAGAACCCCAGGTTGATCCAGGTGGTCTCCGGGTCCAGGGGGTAGAGCGGCCAGGGCTGCCCCTGATCGCCGAGGATCTCCCCGCGCTCCGCCAACTTCCCGACGCCCCCGCGCAGACGGATCGGACACAACCACACCGGCTGGATATCGGAGGCCGCGAAGAACCAGCTGAGGAACTCCGGTAGCTTGTCCGCGGTGATCTCCACGTCCTGGACCACCCGTTCCCGGGCGGGCTCGCCCTTCCGGGCGGCCATCCGGTCGGCGATGTTGTAGCGGCGGTCCAGGCCGATGAGCTTCCAGTAGAAGGACGAGCGCAGCAGATCACGCGGCCATAGCCTGCGGACGGTGGGGTGCTGCGCGCCGAACGCCCGGGAGCACCAGAACCAGTCGACGTCCCAGCGCCACAGATAGTCCCGGATGGTTAACCGGTCGCGCAACACCCCCTCCGGATGCTGGAGGGAACGGTAGTAGACCCGCTCCCGCGTGTAGTCGGATACCGGCCCCTCCTCCGCGGTCCGGCGGCCGAGCACCAGGTAGCTCTCCTCCGGGGAGAAGACCACACCATCGAGATAGTCGACGGGTTCCCCACCGTATTCCCGGGACACAGCGGTCTCCGCCAGCGCGCCGGACAAGGAGGCGAAGTCGTGGAAGCGCACGTGACGCAGCTCCACGAACGGTTCCACCCGCTCAAGCCCGATGTGCAGGCGCACCGCGTAGCCCAGCGAACCGTAGGAATTCGGGAAACCCCGGAACAGATCCACGTTCTCCGTCGGCGAGCAGGTCACGATCTCCCCGGTGCCGGTGAGCACGTCCATCTCCAGCACCGACTCGTGCGGTAGCCCGTTGCGGAAACTGGTTGACTCCACGCCCATCCCGGTGACTGCGCCGCCCAGGGTGATGGTCTTGAGCTGCGGCACCACCAGCGGTGCCAACCCGTAGGGCAGGGTCGCGTCCACCAGGTCCTCGTAAGTGCACATGCCCTGCACCTGGGCGGTGGCGGAGACCGGATCGATCTCGATCACCCCACCCAGACCGGAGACGTCCAGACCCGGCACACCGGTGTTGACCCTGCCCCGGAAGAGATTGGAGGTCTTCTTGGCCAGCCGGACCCGCTCCCCGTCCGGCACCGCCCAGAAGCTGTCGAGCAGGCGTTCCACCGCCTGACTGTGCCGGTACCACCCCACCGGCATGACCCGCCGGGCGTCGAGCCCCCGACCCGGGGCCACCGCCGCCACCTTGTCCCCCACCCTCCCGAGGGTGCTCACTACAGCGTCTGTGATGCTCATGAAACACCACCATAACGGCCTTTTCCCGAGCGCGAGGGGGAACGCTCAAGAGTTCCCCCTCCCAGCGAGAGCCGAGCGCCCTTTCCCCGGCAGCCACCGCGGCTTCAGCTCAGTAGGTGGCCCGGCGGGCGGCCTCCACACTCAACTCCGCCCCCTCCGGCAGTAGCCGCAGCACCGACCACGGCGCCACAACCGGCTCCGGCAGCCCCAGCGCCCCCACCGCCGCGGCATCGGGCACACCATGACGCACCCCCGTGGCCGACACCACGTGCAGACCGTGACCCGTGTCCACCGCCACCGCCCCCGCAGGTAACCCCACGAACCGGTCCGCCACCGCCTCCCCCGACAACGCCACCGCCCCCGCGGGCAGCTCCGACCACACGCCGGCCCCACCCACACCGGTGGCACAGACACTCTCCGCACCCGGATCCACCCACACCGGAGCACGGTCCGGCAGATCCACACCCAGCCGCTCCGGATCCACCCCACCCGGCAGGCCGGCGATCTCCGCCCGCGGCACCTGCCGCACCGGCACCCCCAGGTCCGCAAAAATCCCACCGTGCCAGGCAGAAACCGCCGCCACCCGACCACCATCGAACACCCAGTCCCCGCCCCCGGTCACCAACAGCTCCTCCGGCAACGGCACCGGGGCCCTCACCGGCGCCAGCTCCACCACCACCGCCAGCACCTCCGGCGGGGGCTCCCACCGCGGCGTCTGATCCGTGACCCCGAGCGCCCGACGCAACACCCGACCCTCCGGACTGTCCTCCCCCGGCAACACCGCCCGCCCCTGCGCCGTGAGCAACCACTCCCGCCCCGCCCCCACAGCCAGCACCGCCCGGTGCCCGCCCAACAGCTCCGGGACAGCACCCGCCGACACCGTCACCCCCGCGCTGTCCTGACACACCGCCCACCCCGCCTCCTCCGGCGGGGCCGCCGCCAACAGGCCCGGCGCGCCGGGGATACCCAGCGGCACGCCCCGGGGGAGATCAGCGAGCAGGTCATCGCCGATGCGGGCGGGGTCATCGGCCGAGCCGGTGATCAACCGTGCGGAGGCGAGGTTGGTGACGGGGTGCACGAGGTCATCGACACGCACGTACAGTGCGCCGGAGCCCCCCTGGAGGATCAGGGCCTCACCGGGATCCTGGGCGGGACGAAGCCAGGCCAGCAGGCCCGCACCGAGGCTGATGAGTACGAGGGCGGTGAGGCCGAAGAACAGGGCGCGACGGCGGGCGCCGAGCGGGTCGTGGATCATGCGGATGTCACCGAGCACCAGACCGTGTTCGATACGGCGCAGCAGGAAACGGTGGCCGGAAACCTGTGCCCCGGTGGTCGGTAGCAACGTGGAACTCAACGACATCCCCCCAGATGCGTCGGCCCCGCGCGCGGCCCTCCCCCGAGGGTCCCGGCGCCGGGCGTGATCGGTGTCCCTGTGATCCTAGGGTGCGGTGGTCGGCTCCTCAACCGGAGCGTCTGGCTGACCAGAATCGGGCAGGGTGGGGCGGTGGAAGTAGGGTTCGGCGGCCTCCACCGGGTCGGTGGTAATGCCGAGCTCGCCCTTGGTGGGGCCGTCGGGCAGGGGTTCCGGGGAGTTGCCGGGAGCGCGCATCCGCATCAGTTCCGCGTCGGTGAAGGCCTGGTTGACCGCGACGATGGTGACGTTGTGGTCGCGGTAGACGGTGGTCATCCCCGGGGCCTGCCACACGCCGTCGAGCATCGCCAGGTTGGGGTCCTGGAAGTGCCAGAAGTTGCCCGGTGAGAGGAAGAAGAAGTTGACGCCGAGCTCCTCGGCGGCGGTGTCCACGTCATTGGTCTGGCGGGGGTCACCGTTGTTGCCCGCCCCGATCAGCCCAGGGTGCCATTTGAGCAGGTCCGTGGCGGTGGCCGCGGGACCGCCGGTACCGGTGGTCGGCCAGGTGTAGTGGCGCATCACCGACGGCAGGCCGTTGTAGGCGTACATCCAGCCGTGGCCGTCGGCGGGTTCACCCATGATCAGCCCGTCGTAGGCGTGGGGCTGGTCGGCCAGCCAGTCGAAGGCGCGCAGGTCGACCTCGGAGACCATGCGATCGTCGTGGCGGGGGGCGGTGACCGACCAGTCCGCACCGTCCATGACCTCGTCACGGGTCGCCCAGGCCGTGGTGCCCCAACCGGCGATCAGGGCCAGCGGCACCGACAGCAGTGCGGAGCCGGTCGCCCACTTCTTCAGCGGCGCCAGGGTGAGCAGGCGGATGAGCACCGCGACGCCGACGCCGGCGGCCGCGAACACGAACATCGCCACGGGCATGATCAGCCGGTGAGCGGTCGAGTAGTGCAGGCTGGCCACGATGTCGAGCAGCTCGTTCCACGGCTGCGCGAAGGGCTGCAGGGAATTGGCGGTCATCCACACGCCGATCAGGTAGAAGACCGGGGCCCAGAGGTTACGCCGCCACAGGATCAGCGCGAGGGCGCCGATGCCGGCCAGCCACAGCACCAGGGCGGGGTCGACGTCGGGGAAGGCGTCGGTGTGGCGGGTGTGCATGAGGAAGGACTTCTGCCACGCCTCGGCGTGGGTGACGTCCTCCACGGCGGTGTAGGCGGCGACCTCCTCGGTCGTCTCCGAGCCCGACAGCAGCTGCGGCAGCATGATCAGCACGCCGCCGATACCCGCGGCCGCGAGCAGACCGAGGTCGCGGAGCCGCGTGCCGAGCCCACCCAGGCGAGTGCGTGCCCGGCGGGCCGGGGCCCACAGCAGGTACAGCAGCCACCACAGTCCAAGCCCCATCACGACGATCGTCGCTGCGGCGGGGTGCATCTGTGTCATCCCCGCCAGAGCCAGGGCCGCCGCCAGCATCGCGGCCGGGCGGTGGGGGACGTGCATGAACAGGGCCAGCACGATGCCGCTGACCGCGATCGCCGCGGTGTAGGGCCAGGCGCCGACGTAGTAACCGATCCAGAACAGCACCGGGGAGGCGACGACAGCGATGGCGGCGATACCGGCCGCGATCTGGGCGCTCAGGCACCGGTTGCCGATCATCCGCCAGGCGATCAGTCCGACCGACAGCGGTAGCGCCATCCCCGGCAGGACGATGCTGGCGATGTTGAGGGCCGCGATCGGGCTGACCCCGGCGGCCTCAACGATGAGATAGGTGCCGGCATGCCAGCCCGTCGGATAGTACAGCGACGCCCCAGTCTCGATGTTGCGTAGTTCGCCCATGCGGGTGGGGTCGGCCACGCCGCTCTCCCCGATCCAGCGGATGACGCTGGCATGCCAGTGCACGTCCCAGCCCTGAACGATGTTCTCGATGCCGCGCGGCACCTGCTCGAAGAAGCCCAGTCCCCGGCTGATGAACAGGTACATGCCGGTCAGCGAGCCCAGGGCGGGCAGCAACCACACATGGTCGAACAGGCTGCCGCGCCGGCCTTCTCCGCGCCACCACTGACGCAGACCAGACCGCAGCGGGGTCCTCGTCGGGGCACTCAGCGCCGTGGATCCACCACCGCCGACCTCACCGTCGACCTGGCTGACGGGCACCGCGGGGGCGTCGGTGGGCGCACGGGCGGGGGGTAGCGGGGATCCCCGGCGACCGGCCACGAAGCGGAAGGCCAGCCGCCAGAACAGGGCGAGGAACATGAAGAGCGCCCAGACCACCGTCACCGAGACCAGCGTGTACTCCTGGGATGTGCGGCCCAGCAGCCAGGCGGCGAGACCGTAAACACCGAAGGAGACGGGGATCGCGGCCGCCAGTGCCCAGGGAGCTTTCAGGCCGGAGAGCCAGCCGAGGAGAAAACCGGGCACCGTGAACACCAGTGCCGCGACCAGGGCCGCCTGGTACATGTCCATCTAGGACCATTCCTCCCTGAACGCTCTTTCCGGCAAAACAGGATCAAGTCTAACCCCCGCACCCCCAGTGCCTCCCAGGCACCCCGGGCTCAGCCCTGTGCGGGCAGGGTCCGACGATCCCGGGTGGTCAACGCCCGTGCCGCGAGCTCCTCCTCCGCGGGGTAGTCCACCCCGATCAGGCTCAGCCCGCGCGCCGCGGCGACCGGGATGCGCGAGCTGCGCGAACGCTCGTCCAACAGGCCGCGGACGAAAACATCGTCGCGACGCCCCTCCCCCGCCGCCAGGCATGTACCCACCAGGGAGCGCACCATCGACCAGCAGAAGGCATCGGCGCTCACGCGCGCCTCATACAGGCGGGGTTCCTGCGGGGTGGAGATATCGTGCCAGGTGAAGGACTGCAGGTCCCGCACCGTCGTGGCATGGGGTCGCGCCTTACAGAAGGCGGCGAAGTCGTGCAGGCCCACCAGCACATCGGCGGCCGTCTGCATCGCCGCCGGATCCACCGGCTTGGGCCACACCGTCGTGTCACGGGCGCGCACCGGCAGGGCGCCCCTCGGATGGGTGGTCACCCGGTAGATATAATGACGGCGCAGGGCGGAGAACCGGGCGTCGAAACCCTCCGGTGCGAGCGAGCAGTCATGCACCCGCACATCTTCCGGCAGGAGCCGGGCCAGGCGGCGCACCAGCCGACCCGGGTCACCGTCAATGGAACGCTGCTCCAACCGGTCGGCGGGAACGTCGAGGTGGGCGACCTGCGCAGCGGCGTGCACACCGGCGTCGGTGCGACCGGCGACGGTC
Organism: uncultured Corynebacterium sp.; assembly: GCA_964613845.1. GTDB lineage: Bacteria > Actinomycetota > Actinomycetes > Mycobacteriales > Mycobacteriaceae > Corynebacterium. Next base: position 2,819 of record CAZTIZ010000021.1, on the reverse strand, counting down.
AACTCGGCGTCGATGCGCAGCACCTTGCCCAGCGCATCCTCCAGGACGCCCTGGACGGTGCGCAGGCCGCTCTGCCCCTGCTTCGCCCAGCCGTGGAAGTCAGTGCCGTCATAGGCCAGGTCGAGGCGCAGACGCAGAACAGGCCCCTCAGTGGGGGCCTCGGTGGGTTCGGGGTGGGACATGCGGGCGGGCGGCCTTTCCGTGCTGGGGACGCGGGCCCGCCCGTGCTGCGGGCCCGACTCCCCAGGAGTATAGGCGCCCCCCTGCTCAGCCGCCGTAGGGGTCACGCAGCTCGTCGGAGCGGGAATCGCCCACCCGACGATCCCGACGGCCGTCGCTGCCCCGCGCCGGGCGCGAGACCCCCGGGGCGCTGCGCCCACCGTTGGGGGAATCCACGCCGTAGTGCCGGAGGATCTCTCCCTCCCGCTCCGCCGGCAGTTCCTTGCCCGGCTCATGCGAGGGGGCCTTCTTGATGAGCTTCGTGGGGAAACCCAGGGTCAGCCGGGGGCCGCTGACACGACTGCCGTGGAGGGGGACCAGGCTGGTGCCCAATCCCACCACCCCGTAGGAGACCTCCACGTAGGTGGGGGTGCCTGCATCGTCGATATAGACCTGGGTGATGTTGCCGAGCACCTCCCCGGACTGCTCGTGCACGGTGGCCCGGTACAGGTTCTCGATCTCAGGGGTGGTGGACATGGGCTCGCTCCTCATTCTCTCCGCCTGAAGCCGGAGCCGTGACCAGATCCGGTCCGGGAACGTCATCCGATCAAGGCGGGTCTGCCGATTCTGCTGTCAGCATCCACGATAATCACCTTCCAGGGCAGGCGGCACGCTCTCGACTGCCTGACAGACCCACCGACACCGGTTCACCCCCGCCGACCACCGTCTACACGGGCACGAGGAAGCATCTTCACGATTGGGTAACACAGCCGGAAAAGGACAAACCGCGCCGCCTCCCCGTCAGGCGGGGAAGCGGCGCGGCGTCGACAGGCGATCAGCCCGGAGGAACGGTCTTACTTGTCCTCGGTCTTCTCGTCCAGCTCGACCTTCTCGGCATCGTCCGAGCCCTCAGCGGGCTCATCGGTGGAGGTGACCTCGGTGGTCGGGGTCTCGGTGGACTCCTCGACCTCGGTGGTCTCCTCGGCAGCCTGCTTGGAGGCGGCCGCGCGAGCTGCGCGGGTGGCCTCGGAGGACACGGTCTCCTCCAGCACCAGGGAGATCTGGGAGATCGGGGCGTTGTCGCCGGAACGGTTCTCGAGCTTGATGATGCGGGTGTAGCCACCATCGCGGTTCTCGAACTTCTGGGCGAGCTCGTCGAACAGGTAGTTGACGACGTCCTTGTGCGGGATCTGCTTGAGCACCAGGCGACGGTCGGCCAGGGAGCCGGACTTGGCCTTGGTGATCAGCTTCTCAGCGTAGGGGCGAAGAACCTTGGCCTTGGCGTCGGTGGTCTTGATGGCACCGTGCTCGAACAGCTGAGCAGCCAGGTTGGACAGGATCCGCTGCTGGTTCTGCGCAGAGCCGCCGAGACGGGCGCCCTTCTTCGGGGTAGGCATTTCTGTACTCCTCGTGTACGGATTGGGTGAGCGCGACAGGAACCCGGGCCGGGAGGGGACCGGGCGCCCTAGCGTGGCGTCTTACTCGGAATCTTCGGACTCGAGGTCAACGTAATCGCCGGTCTCGAGGTCGTAGCCATCCAGAGTGGAGGGATCGAAATCCTCGGGGGCGTCCTTGAGGGTCAGCCCCAGACCGGCAAGCTTGATCTTCACTTCATTTATGGACTTCTGGCCGAAGTTCCGGATATCCAGCAGGTCCGACTCGGTGTACTCTGCGAGCTCACCGACGGTGTGGATCTCCTGGCGCTTCAGGCAGTTGTAGGAGCGCACGGAGAAGTTCAGATCCTCGATCGGCATGCTGTACGCGGCGATGTACTCCGTCTCCTGCGGGGACGGGCCGATCTCGATGCCCTCGGCGGCGGTGTTCAGCTCGCGGGCGAGGCCGAACAGCTCAACCAGGGTCTTGCCCGCCGACGCCATGGCGTCACGCGCGGAGATGGAGTTCTTCGTCTCGACATCGATGACCAGCTTATCGAAGTCCGTGCGCTGCTCGACACGGGTGGCCTCGACCTTGTAGCTGACCTTGAGCACCGGCGAGTAGATCTGATCGACCGGGATCCGGCCGATGTCACCGACGGTGTTGTTGATCGCCGCCGGAACGTAGCCGCGGCCACGCTCGACGATGAGCTCGATGTCCAGCTTGGCCTGCTCATTCAGGGTCGCGAGGTGCAGATCCGGGTTGTGGATCTCCACACCGGTCGGCGGCTGGATGTCGCCGGCGGTGACCGCTCCCGCGCCTTCCTTGCTCAGGTACATGACCACCGGCTCATCGGAGTCGGAGGACAGGACGAGATCCTTGATGTTGAGGATGATCTCGGAGACATCCTCCTTGATCCCGTTGATCGTGGTGAACTCGTGGAGCACACCCTCGACCTTCACGCTGGTGACGGCTGCGCCCGGAATGGACGACAGCAGCGTACGGCGCAGCGAGTTACCCAGGGTATAACCGAAACCCGGCTCCAGCGGCTCGATGACGAACCGGGAACGGGCCGAGTCGATGAACTCCTCGGTGAGCGTGGGACGCTGGGAAATGAGCATGAAACTCTCCTTGTGTGACGCCCGCTATATGACGTCGGTAGGCATAAGGATGAAGATGCGAAGATTCCTGTGGCCGGGTGACCCCAGTACGGGGTCCCCGGCCGCAGAAGACTACTTCGAGTAGAACTCGACGATGAGCTGCTCCTGCAGCGGCACGTCGATCTG
>CAZTIZ010000020.1:21750-27863 GCA_964613845.1 uncultured Corynebacterium sp. | reverse complement strand
GCGAACTGGTGAACACCAACCCCAATGAACGCGCCATCGTCGACGAGGACGAGGTCTTCGAGGCCACCCGCCCCTACCAGGGGGCGGCGGGCACCGACCACACGGCGCAGCGGAAGAAGTTCACCGCCAGCTGGAACAAGCTCAAGACCAACTCCATCGTGGTGGCGACCCCGACCGGGGGACGCTTCGAGATCTCCCCGGTGTTGCGCATCATTTTCTCGGCGGAGGAGATCGCCGCCGTCACAGCCAGCTACGAGAAGCTGCTGGCGGAAGCGGAGGAACAGTGAGCGACTACCCGGGGCAGTTCCGCCTCGCAGAGATCCAGGTGCACAACTGGGGAACATTCGACGGCCTGCACCGGGTGCCCGTCGCACGCGAGGGATTCCTGATCACCGGGCCCTCCGGCTCCGGAAAATCAACGCTCATTGACGCCGTCTCCACCATTCTCGTCCCACCCGCCCAGGTGCGTTTCAACGCCGCCGCCGGCGCAGGGGCAGGCAGGCGCTCCGGCCGGAACCTGGTGACCTACTGCCGTGGTGCCTGGCGGCGCGAACACGCCGCCGAAGTCGACGAGCTGACCCGCTCCTTCCTGCGCACCGGCCCGGTGTGGTCGGGCGTGCTCCTGCGCTACGGGGACGGCGCTGAAGGTACCGTGACCGCCATCCGGCTGATGTACCTCTCGGCCGAGACCCACAGTCCGACTGAGATCACCAACCTGTTCCTGCTGCTGCCCCGCGCGGCCGACCTCACCGAATGCGAGGATCTGGCCCGGGGCGGGTTGAACATCAGCACCGCCAAGAAACAGTTTCCCGATGCCCTCGCCGTGCAGCGGACTCACCCACCATTCATTACGACACTGCGCCGGAACCTGGGCATCGCGGACCCGGCGGCCCTGCACCTGCTGCACCGCACCCAGTCAGCGAAAACGCTCGGCGACCTGAACCACCTCATGCGTCACTTCATGCTGCCCGAACCCGAGACATTCCGGATCGCGGAGACCGCCGTGCAGAACTTCACCGACCTGCAGTCCGCGCACCACTCCGTCACCACCGCCCGCGAACAGGTCACACAGCTGATACCGGTGCGCGAGGCCCACCGGGAATTGACGGAACTGACCCGCAGGCACGTGGAGACGGCGGCCGATATCGACGGCATCGAACAGTACGTGCTCGGCGAGCGCATCACTTTCGCCGCCTCCGAGCGTGATGCGGCAGCTGCCGAGATCGAATCGCTGACCGCCGCCCGCAAGGCCGTGCAGTCCGAACTGGCGGCCGCTGTCACCGAGCTGGACACCGTGCGCGCCCAGATCCACGGCGTCGAGGGTGCTGGCATCATTACTGCCCGCGCCCGGGCCGGTGATGCCGAACAGGAGCTACATCGGGTCACCGAGCAGGCCGAACGCTTCGCCGAACTCGCCCGCCGGATCAACGCCACCGCGCCCCGGACGGCAGAGGAATTCGCCGACTTCCGTCTCCAGGTCACCGACCACTGCGCGGACCTGGTGAAACAGGAGGCAGAATTCAGCGACCGGCGCCTGGAGATCTACGGCCGGGTGACAGCGGCGGAACAGGGGATGACGGAGGAACGCCAGGAACTGCAGGCGATCCGCACCTATGGTTCGTCCATGGACCGCGCCCTGCTCCGGGCCCGGGAACTGATCACCGACCTGACCAGGCTGCGCCCGGAGGATCTCCCCTTCGTCGCCGACCTCATCCATATGGGTGAGAACGAACAAGCCTGGCAGCCGGCAGCCGAGCGCGTACTCGGTGGCCTCGCCCGCACGCTGCTGGTCCCGGAGGAACACCACCCGCAGGTCGCCGCCGCCATCGACGCCACCCACCTCGGCACGAAACTGCAGTACGTGCGGTTCACCCCGGAACTGGCCCACGCCACCCCCGCCCGCATCGGGACCGGCACGCTGGCCTCGAAGATCACCGTGCGCGCCGGGCGTTTCCACGACTGGTTACAGAGTGAACTGGCGCGCCGCTTCGATCACGTCTGCGTGGACACGATGGAGCAGTTCCACGCCGTCCAACGGGCCGTGACCAGGCAGGGACAGCTCAAGCGCGACCGACACCGGCACGAGAAGGATGACCGTTCGCTCATCGACGACCGTCGGCGCTGGGTGCTCTCCGGCAACGTGGACGACAAGATCGCCGAACTGCAGCGCAGCATCCGTGGCATGGAGAAAGAGCTGCTCAGGCACCTGCAGGCGAAGGACACCTTCGAGGCCGGGGCCACGGAGCTGGGTGCGCAGCTCACTGCCGCGAAACGGCTGCTGGAGACCGAGGAGTTCCTGCTCATCGACGTCGCCACCGCCCAACGCTCCCTGGCGCAGCTCCGGCGCACGCTCGATGAACTCACCGATGACAACACTGAATTGGCGGCGCTCAATGCCACCGAACGTCAACTTCTACCCGCCGTCACCACACAGCGGGAGAAGCTCGATGAGCTCAACGCCGAACTCGGCGGTCACCGACACCAACACAGCCGGGCCGAGGCTCGCCTCCGGGAACTGGGGGAGCGGCTGGCCGGCGCCGAGCCCCTGGCCTCGGAGGTGGAAGCACGATTGGCCCGGCGCTTCGCCCGGCGCACGCGCCGGATCACCGCGGACAATATCGACAGCCATCAGCACCGGGTCACCGAGGAGTTGGGGAAGGAGCGGGCGCAGCTGACGCAGCGCCTCAGCCGACAGGAGAATATCGCGCTCAACGCCATGTCCGCCTTCCTCCGGCGCTGGGAGGAACGTAGGGGGGACCTGGTCGCGGAGCAGGCCTGGCGGCCGGACTTCATCCGGGAACTCGAACGCCTGGAATCGGATGACCTGCCCCGGTTCGAGGAACGTTTCCGTGAGTTGCTGCGCGAGCAGACGCGGAAGCACCTCAGCCGGATCCTGGAGAAGATCCGGAAGGCGGCGAACGGCATCCGGTCCTCGATCGAGGCGGTCAACCAGTCGCTGGCGGCCGTGGAGTTCTATCCGGGAACGCACCTGAAGATCGAGGTGCGTGATGCCCAACCGGCCGAGACCCGGCAGTTCGTCACCGCCCTGAGGGAGGTGGTCGACGGCGCCCTGGCGGAGGAGTCACTGGCCGATAGCGAGGAGCGTTTCCTGAAGCTCAAGGAGGTGGTGGGCATGCTCAGCGTCTCGGACGAGACCAGTGAGCGGGTCCACCGCCTGCGGTTGGACACCCGGGAGCACGTGAAATTCCTCGGCGTGGAGATCAGCGGCGACGGCACCCGGGGCGCCGTCTACGACTCCGCCGAAGGTCTCTCCGGAGGGCAGGCCCAGAAGCTGTCCTCGTTCTGCCTGGCGGCGGCCCTGCGCTACCAGCTCACCGGGGTCGGCCTGCCCGCCGCCCAGGCCCGGACCGCCACCGTGTCCAGTGACGGTGAGGTGTACCCGAAGTTCGGCACCCTCATCCTGGACGAGGCCTTCGACCGTGCCGACACCGACTTCACCCGCGCGGCAATGGACGCCTTCCGCCGATTCGGCTTCCACATGATTCTGGCGACACCGGAAAAACTCCTGCAGACGGTGCAGGATCACATCGGCGGGCTGGTCATGGTGGATAGCCCCGACCGACGACATTCGGTGACCAGCCAACTGGCGATCGAGGAGGCCGGGGATGAAAACGCCTGATGACCTGAAGGCCCGGGCACGGACGAACTACCAACGCAATATCCGTGCCTGGCTCGGCGGGGAGTTCAGCGCGCTTAGCTTCCCGCTGTCCCCGCCCACGGTCCGGGAAGCGGAGGAAGACAACGGGGATGCCACCGAACGCTGGCTCCGCCAGTGGGCGGCCTGGCAGGGACCGGGTGAGATCGACTACGTCACCAAGCGGCTGGGTTATCTCGGCCAGCATGAGTTGCCGTCCCGGATCACCCTGGGCACCCCGGAGCAGATCGCCCGCGTGGCGGGGCAGCTCGCCGATTGGCGACGGTCCACGGCCCGTCTGTCCCACCTGGTGGCCGCCCTCGGCGAGGAGACCCGCCGCCCGCTGCTCACCCAGTTCTCCCGCTGGCGTGACTGGGATGAGGTGACGGGGGAACGTTTCATCGCCGTGGTGCGCTGGATGCGTGCCCACCGCACCGACGACCACTACGTCCGGGAGATCCCGGTGGTCGGGGTGGACACGAAATGGATCGAGGCCCACCAGGCGGTGGTGCAGGCCGTGATGGGGGAACGGACCTTCCGGGCAAAGCCACCGCTGGTGGATCTCCGCAGCCTCGACGCTGATCTGCTGATCCGCGGTGCCCGGCGGATCATCCTGGAGCTCGCTGACGCCGCTCCGGCCGACCCGGTCTTTTCCCGGGTGCTCATCGTGGAGAACCACACCACTTTTCTGGCGTTGCCACAGCTGTCGGGAACGTTGGCCGTCTGGGGGGCGGGTTACCGGGCGGATGAGCTCGTGGCGGCGCTGCCGTGGCTGGCGGAACGGGATGTCCACTACTGGGGGGATCTGGACTCCCACGGCTTCCGCATCCTTGACCGCCTCCGTGGCCGACTGCCCCGGTTGCGTTCGGTGCTCATGGATCCCCGGACCGCACGCAACCACCTGGAACTCGCCGTGGAGGAACCCACCCCCAGTGGATTCCTGCCGACCCGGTTGACCGGCGAGGAGGCCGTGACCCTGGCGCTGCTTCGGGAGCGGTCTGGGGCCGGCTGCCTGCGCATCGAGCAGGAACGCATCGTCTTCACCCACGTGGTGGAGCAGTTGGCGGCGAATCTTCCCCCGAACCCTCCCCAGCCACCTAAGGTGTGATGTGTAACACGTTCCTTCCCGTCCTGGCCGGTGGACCGACCGGGACCAGCCGAGAAAGGGCAGTCAGATGAAGAAGCTCACCCGGGCCACCCGGGCCACCAGGACGGTCGCGGCGTTGGTCGCCGGCTCGGCGCTGCTGCTCACCGCCTGCACCGATGACGGCGATAACGGGACGGCCGGGACCACCGCCACCACGCAGACCACCACGACCACCGAGGCCCGGGGTAATGACAGCGCCGGGGAGAGTGATCACCCGGCGGGCAGCCCGATCGCCGATGACGAGATGCGCGTGACCCTGCTGGGAACGGGCAGTCCCGTCCCCAATGAGGACCGTTACGGCATGTCCACCCTCGTGCAGGCCGGGGGACTCAACCTCGTCTTCGACGCCGGCCGGGGTGTGCCGGTGCGCCTGCAACAGGCTGGGGTGCCCATCGGGGAGACCGACGCCGTGTTCATCACCCACTTCCACTCCGATCACGTCAATGGCCTCAATGACCTGTGGTTGACCGGTTTCGTCCCCGCCTTCGGGGGACGCGAGGGCACCTTCGACGTCTACGGTCCCACCGGCGTCGAGAATCTGGTCGACGGCCTGCGCCAGGCCTACCGCGATGACATCGAGGTCCGCGTCGCCGACGGGGAGGTCGACCGCGCCACCACCGAGATCCTCGCCTACGAGTTCGCGGAGGAGGGCGTCGTCTTCGAGCAGGACGGGGTCACCGTGACCATGTTCGAGGTCCAGCACGATCCAGCCGACGTCATCACCCCGGCGATGGGGTACCGGGTCGACTACGCGGGGCGCTCGGTGCTCATCAGCGGTGACACCATCCCCCACGAGAACGTCATCGAGTACGGCACCGGTGTGGACCTGCTCATCCACGAGGTCGCCGAGTTCGAGGACATCACCGCCCTACCGGAGGTCTACTCGCACCACACCAACCCGCGGGAGGCCGGCGAGATCTTCGCCACCACCCAACCCCGCCTGGCCGTCTACAGCCACATCGTCAACGGTATCCCCGGCCGGGTGCCCGGCGTCAGCGATGAGGAGCTGGTCAACCGCACCAGGGAGAACTACGACGGCCCGCTGATCGTGGGCGAGGACCTGATGAGCTTCCTGCTCAACGACGACGACATCGACGTCCATGAGCGGCGCTGAGGCGTATGCCTATGAGCTCTGGGCGGGCACCACACGGCGTCCCTGCCACCAGGCCCCCACCACCAGTGCGGCGGCGAGCACCAACAGCACCGTGATCGTGTTCAGGGCGGTGGCGAAGGCCGCCGCGGCGGGTGTGCCCGCCGCCATCCGGGAGGCGTAGATCGATCCGGCGACCGCCGGGCCCAGGGCGCCGCCGA
>CAZTIZ010000020.1:0-21650 GCA_964613845.1 uncultured Corynebacterium sp. | reverse complement strand
GCCATCCGGGAGGCGTAGATCGATCCGGCGACCGCCGGGCCCAGGGCGCCGCCGATCTGGCGGAGCACCGTGTTCGACGCCCCCGCCATCGCCGCCTGTCGCAGCGGCACGGCATTGACCGCCACCGTCGCCACGGAGGCGAACATGATCGCCACCGACACCCCGAAGATCATCACCCGCCACACCACGTCCAGCTGCGCACTGCCCTCGTCTGTGCGCGCGATGAGGAAGGCGCCCAGCGCTGCCAGCAGCAGCCCCAGGCCCAGCGACAGCTCCGCCGGTAGCCGGGCCAGGCCCCTGGCCACCAGCGGGGCCGCGATGAAGGCGGTGCCGGGCAGGAACACGATGTAGGTGGCGATCCCCAAGGGGGTGAGGCTCTTGACCGAACCCAGGAACACCGCCAGCAGGAAACCCACCCCCACCACGGAGAACAACGCCATCATCGCGGCGATACCGGCGGCCGCGAAACCCGGGTTGGTGAAGATCCGCAGATCCATCAGCGGGGCCGGGGTGCGCCGTTCGTGGTGGATGAACAGTCCCAGGAAGATGACGCCCGCCGCATAACCGGTCACCGCCTGTGCGGAGAGCCAGCCCTGCGCCCCGCCCTGGATGACGCCGAAGAGCAGGCCGATGACTGCGAGCGTCGCAAAGATCTGTCCCGGCACGTCCATGCCCGGCCGCGAGGTCGGGGCCGCCGGCAGCGTCAGCCGGGTGATCACCGCGATGATCACGGCGGCCAGGAAACTCGGTGCGAAGATCCAGCCCCAGGCGGCGACCTCCAGGATGAGCCCGCCGACGATCGCCCCGAAGGCCAGCCCGCCGGTGGTGCCCGCCCCCCACAACGCCATATAGGGCCCCCGCCTGCGCGGATCGGGCACCGCCATGGCGATGGTGCCCAATGTGGTGGGCAGCAGCGCGCCACCGCCCAGGCCGGAGAGCGCCTGACCGGCCCACAGCACCGGCATCGCCAGCTCACCGGTCAGGGCGGCCAGGCCGCCGAGCAGGGAACCGGCCGCCATGAGCACCAGCGCGGTGACCATGACCCGGCGTCGGCCGATATTCTCCGCGATGACACCGGCCGACAGCACGGCGGCGGCCATCGCCAGGATGTAGATGCTCTGCACCCACTGCAGCCCGGAGATCGACGCCCCGGTGTCCGCCGCGATGGCGGTCAGGGACACCGACACGGCGTTGATGGGCAGCTGCGCCATCGTCACGCCGAGAATCGCGACGATCACCGGGCGGCGGATACTCCGGGGCCGGTCTTCCGGGGTGGCGGGATAGGGCATGGCGTCATGATAGGCGCCGCCGCCACCTAGGTCAGCGCAGGGTCTTCAACGCCTTCGACCACGTGGTGACCTGGTCGAAGACATCGGTGAGGGCGCCGGTGGCGCCCTCGGAGGGCTGGAAGGTGGACATGTCGGCGAAGTCGGTGCTGAAGGGGAGGAAGACCTGGGCACGAACATCGGCCATCTGCAGCTCCGCGGCGATCAGCCGCCAGGCCTCCACCGCGCGGGTGCCGCCGGCACTGCCGTAGCTGACGAAACCGATGGCCTTGTTGTTCCACTCCGCGTACAGGTAGTCCACCGCGTTCTTCAGCGCGGCGGGCACGGAGTGGTTGTACTCCGGGGTGACGAAGATGAAGCCGTCGTAGGAGGCGATCTTCTCGGCCCACGCCTTCGTGTGGTCCTGGGAGTACTGGCCCATGGCCGGGGGCAGGGGCTCATCGAGCAGGGGCAGGGTGAAGTCGGCGAGGTCGACCAGCTCGAACTCGGCACCACCGTGCCGGCGGGCATTGTCGTGCACCCACTCGGCGACGGCGGGGGCGATGCGGTTGGGGCGGGTGCTTCCGACGATGATGGCGATGCGGGTCATGACTACCTCCGGGGAGTTGGGGTCTGGGGTGGGTTCCGGAGCCCAGTCTAGGCGCGCACCGGCCCCGCTGTGTGTCGCCGCTCACACATTGGGGCGGGGTTGGCGGTCAGACCTGCACGAAGCGGCGCACCAGCGAGTCATAGGCCCGCACGGTCAGGTCGAGGTCCGCCAGGTGCAGGTGCTCGTCGTGGGAGTGGAGCTGGGCGAAGACATCGGCCAGTGTGCGCTCGCGGGCGTGGAGGGCGAAGCCGTAGCCCACCCCGCCGAGGCGCCGGCCGAAGCGCAGGTCGGAGCCGCCGGCGGAGATCGTCGGGATGACGGGCACGCCGGGGAAGAACTCCTCGAAGGTATCGAGGATGGCGTCGTAGAGCGGGCCGGAGGTGGGGGAGACGGTGGCCTCCTCGGAGATCAACCGCTCGATGTGCACCTGCTCGGCGAGATCACCCAGGCCCTCGCGCAGGAGGTCGTCGATCTCGTCCTGGGTCATGCCGGGCAGCGGGCGGATATCGAGCTCCAGGTAGGCGCTCGACGGCAGCACATTGATCGCCCCGCCCGCGCGCAGCACGGTGGGCGCGATGGTCAGGTGGCTGATCGAATCCGCGTAGGCGGCCAGGCGGCCGAACTTCTCGTAGGCGTCCGGGTCGGTGCCGTCGAGGAGGGACTGCTCGGTGCTCTCATCGAAGCGGAAGGCGCGGACCAGGCCCTGCCAGATCCCATCGGAGCTGACCGGGGTGCGGATGGCGGCGATGCGGCGGGCGACCTCGCCGATCCGGGTCACCGAGAAGTCCTTGCCGTAGGGGTTGGAGGCGTGGCCGGCGTCGCCGGAGACGTGCAGGCGACGCTGGGCGGCGCCCTTCTCACCGACGACGACCACGAGGGCGTCGCTGCCGTCGGCGATCTCTAAGTGAGAGCCACCGGTCTCGGACAGGCAGTTACGCCAGGGGAAGGCGTTGCCGTGCTGCTCGGACAGCCACTTGGCGCCCAGGCCACCGCGGGCCTCCTCATCGGCTACGCCCACGAAGGTCAGTCGCCCCTTCGGCTGGCCGTGGCGGGCGATCTCCCGGGTCACGGCGGCCATGGCGGCGGTGATGAACAGCATGTCCACCGAGCCGCGCCCGTAGAGGCGGTCGTCGATGATCTCCGCGCCGAAGGGGTCGGTGGTCCAGCGTTTCGCGTCGACGGGCACGACGTCGGTGTGGCCGAGCAGGGTCAGCGGCTCGGCCTCCGGATCGGTGCCGGGGACGGTGACGACGAGGGAGACACGGCCCGGGCGGGACTCGTAGCGCGCGACCTGGATGCCGGGGGTGCCCGCGAAGAAACGTTCCAGGGTGTCGGCGTTACGCACCTCCTGCCCGGATTCCGGGGTGAGGTCGTTGACGCAGGCGTTTCGGATCATCTCCCGCAGGAGGGCGAGGGTGTCGTCGTAGAGGGGCACGGGGGGATTCACCTTTCAGTCGTCGGTCACGCCCCACTCTAGGGCAGGTTTTTCCATCTTCCGGAATCCATTAGCTGCTCAACTAATTTCAGTAGGGTTGGACTATGGACACCAGGAACATCGTCAAAGACTCCGATCCAATCCGTCACGATGATCTGCGCAGCCTGGCCCAGCAGCCCGGCCCTGCGGTTTCTTTCGTGATCCCCACCCACCGCGGTGGTGCCGAGACCCTCTCCGACTCCCAGCGCCTGCGCCCGCTTCTCGACACCGCGCGCGAACAACTCGCCGAGCACTACGCGGACGCCGACGCCGATGCCCTGCTCGCACCGGTGGAGTCGCTGGCCGACTCCCGCCGCTTCTGGCAGGAACAGTGCGACGGCCTGGCGATCTTCGCCCAGCCCGGTCACGCCCGCTACTTCCGCCTCGACCGAGACTTCAGCCCCCAGGTCACCGTGGGTGACCACCCCAACCTGCGCCCGGTGCTGCCGCTGGTCACCAGCGACCTGGAGTTCCTCCTCCTGGCCCTGAGCCGGGACAAGGTCCGCCTGTTCGCCGCCGACCGCGCCACCATCACCGAGCTGCCCCTGGGTGAGATCCCCGCCTCCGCCGACGACGTGGAGGGCGTGTCCACCCGGGAACCCCAGCTCCAGCACCAGAGCAGCGAGCTGGCCGGAGCCCACGGCCACGGCCCGCGTGACTACAATGTGCTCAACGGTTTCCTGCAGGCCGTGAGCAAGGCCGTGGGGAAGCGCTTCACCGGCGACGGCCGCCCGCTGGTCCTGGCCGCCGTGGACGAGTACCGGGGCGCGATCCGCGAGCACCTCAACACCGTGACCCTGCTCGATGAGGTGGTCGCCGGTAGCCCGGACCACCTCAGCGGCATCCAGCTGCACGAGATAGCCTGGCCGATTGTCGCCACCGAGGCTGAGGAACGCCACAACGAACTGGTCGACCAGCTCGCGCAGGCACTGGGCACCGGCCTGGCCACCAATGATCCGGCACTGATCAGCAGTGACTCGGCCGCCGGCCGGGTGGAGACACTCGTGCTCGCCGAACGCGCCCTGGCTGATGAGGCCCGCGCCGATGACCTGGACGCGGCCATCGCCAACACCCTGATCAACCGCGGTGCCATCGACGTGGTGCCGGAGCTGCCCGGTGGCCACGCCGTCGGTGCGGTCTTCCGCTACTGAGGTCCCGGGCCGGGACGGCCCCTGAGGGGGCTGGCCCGGTCTTTCTGCACGTTGCCCGACAGGAGTCGCCCGGAAGGACGACTCCTGTCGGGCAACTGAATTCGGGGCAACCGCGACCGGGCGGCAGTTCCCACCCCCCGGCCCCAGTGATTGAACAGTGTTCAGGTGCTGCGCTAAGCTGCCCTTAAACAGTGTTCAAGAATTGGAGTGTTCCCCATGCCCGATATCCTCGACATCGCCCGCGCCAAGGCCCTCGACCTCGGCCAGGGCCTCACTGAGGCCGAACTGCTGCGCGTCCTCGAACTCGATGACGCCCGGCTCGCCGAGCTCGGTGACCTCGCCCACCGGGTGCGCGTGCGCTGGTGCGGCGAGGAGGTCGAGGTCGAGGGCATCATCTCCCTCAAGACCGGCGGCTGCCCCGAGGACTGCCACTTCTGCTCCCAGTCCGGACTGTTCCGGGAGTCCCCGGTCCGCGCCGTCACCCTCGACGTCGCGGAACTGGTGGAGGCCGCCAAGCAGTCCGCCAAGGTCGGCGCCACCGAGTTCTGTATCGTCGCGGCCGTGAAATCCCCCGATGAACGCCTGCTCGACCAGGTCGCCACCGCGATCGAGGCGATCCACCGGGAGATCGACATCAACATCTCCGCCTCCCTGGGCACCCTCACCCGCGGGCAGGTCCGCCGCCTGAAGGAGATGGGCGTCAAGCGCTACAACCACAACCTGGAAACCGCCCGCTCCCACTTCCATCACGTCGTCACCACCCACACCTGGGCCGAGCGTCGCGCCACCCTGGACCTGATCATGGAGGGGGGCCTGGAGGTCTGCTCCGGCGGCATCATCGGCATGGGCGAGACCCTGGCCCAGCGTGCGGAGTTCGCCGCCCAGCTCGCCGAGGTCCACCCCGAGGAGGTGCCCATGAACTTCCTCGACCCCCGCCCCGGCACACCATTCGCCGGCCGTGAGATCATCCCCGAGGGCGAGGCCCTGCGCGCCATCGCCATGTTCCGCCTGGCCATGCCGCACACCACCTTGCGTTTCGCCGGTGGCCGGGAGCTCGCCCTGGGCGATGACGGCACCGAGGATGGCTTGCGCGGCGGCATCAACGCCCTGATCGCGGGCAACTACCTCACCACTCTCGGCCGTCCCGCCGAGCGCGACCTGGACCTGATCGACAAGCTGCAGCTGCCCGTCAGGGCCCTGTGATGTCGGAACTGAGGGCGGCGGTGCTCACCGGGCAGACGCCGCTCTTCCATCCCCACACGGGCACCCCGCTTGCCGACGCCCGCCCCTCCCCGGCGGCGCGCGCCGGGCTGGAGGCCCCGCGCCACTGTCAGCTGTGCGGGCGTCGCATGGTGGTGCGCATCAATCCCATGGGCTGGGTGGCGGCGTGCTCCCGCCACGGGGAGCTTGATTCGGCCGGGCTGGAGCGCTGAGATTCCGTCGGGGAAAACCAGCTGGAACCGCTCCATGTGGCCGTCAGGGGAACTATCATGAGGAAAAGCTAATACGTCTGTCTGGAGGCCATCATGTCCCCACCGGCGGCCCCGACCCCGCGCACCTTCGGCGTCGAGGAGGAACTGCTCATCGTCGACGCCGACACGCTCGCGCCCGCGCCCCTGGCAGCCGAGGCCGTGGCCCGGCATGCACAGCTTCCGTCCACGGGGCACCAGTTCACCCTGGAGTTCCAGCGGGAACAGATCGAGGTGTCCTCCCCGCCGCAGACCACCCTGGCGGGACAGGAGGCGGTGATCCGGGCGGGCCGGTCGCTGGCGGATCGGCTCGTCGGGCAGTCGGGTGGCCGCGTGGTGGCCCTGCCCACTGCCCCCGGCGAGCTCACTCCGCATCCGGCGCCCGGTGCCCGCGTTGACCGGATCAACGCCCGGTTCGGCCGCACCGCCGCCGAGGCTCTCACCTGCGGTTTTCATGTCCACGTTCTCGTGCACTCCCGCGCTGAGGGGGTGGGGGTGCTCGACCGCATCCGGGTGTGGCTGCCCACCCTCCTGGCCCTGAGCGCCAATTCTCCCTTCTGGGGCGGGTTCGACACCGGTTTCGCCTCCTACCGCCACCAGGTCTGGGGTCGGTGGCCCACCGCCGGCCCCACCGACCTGTTCGGTTCCCCGGCCGCCCATGACCGGCATCAGGACAGGCTGCTGGCCAGCGGCGTGCCGCTCGACACCGGCATGCTCTACCTCGACGCCCGCCTGTGCACCCACCTGCCCACCGTTGAGGTGCGGGTGGCGGACGTGTGCCTGGAGGCCACCCACGCCGCTGCCCTGGCCGCCCTGATCCGCGCCCTGGTCGAGACCGCCGCCCGGGAATGGCACACCGGAGGGCCCGCACCCGACGTGCCCACCTCGCTGCTGCGCGCCTGGTCCTGGCAGGCCAGCCGTCACGGTGGTGCCGGACTGCTGGACCACGTGGCACCTGCGCTGTCGGGATACGGGGAACTGGTGGCGGTCGAGTCCGCGGTGGGGGAGTTGCTGGGTGAACAGGCGGGTTTCCGTCGTCAGCGTGCGGCATTCGCCCACCACGGGCAGGTCAACGACATCGTCTCCCGGGCGTTGGAGGCCACCCACCGGCCCGCATCGGCGGAGCCCGCCCGCTAAAGCTTTTCAGTAGGTTGGGGTAGAACCATCCCCGTTTCCCAGGAGTACCCCATGGCTACACTGCTCGTCTTCGAGTTTCCCTCCGGCGGCCCCTTCGGTGCGGAGGCTGCTGAGGCCTACGCCGAGCTGGCCGCCGATATCGCCAACCAGAAGGGCCTGGTGTGGAAGGTGTGGACGGAAGACCCCACCCGGCAGGTCGCCGGTGGTGTCTACCTGTTCGAGGATGCCCGGTCCGCGCAGGACTACACCGCCATGCACACCGAACGCCTGGCGGGGTTCGGTATCAGCGGGATCACCGCGACCTCCTACGAGGTCAACCACGAACTCTCCGCGGTGGACCACGCGCTGCTCACCCGCAAGCCCTGAGCGGGGGTCTTGAGCGCAGCACCTCAGTTGGTCATGGTGTTGGGCAGGTGCTCGCCGATATAACCGACGTAGACCTTGCCGTCCTGCCCCATCGCGTCATAATAGTGCAGGCGGGGGGCCTTTCCGCCGTCCTGGGCCAGTTTGTAGTGCGCCCACATGTGGACCCAGCCTTCCCCGTCCACGCTGGCGGGCACCTTGAACCGGCGGGCCGCAGCGTAGTCCTGGTTGTTCTTCGTGGCCTTGGACTCTGAGGCGGCGTGGCGGCTGGGCTTGGCCAGTGACGTCCCGGTGGCGATGTAGCGCTCAACGCTCTGTTTCCCGTTGGCCCACTGCTCGGCATAGGAATCCAGCGTGACCAGGAAGTCCCAGCACATGCCCGCCAGGGCCTGGGAGTTGGGGCGGTCGTCGAGTCGCGTGCACAGTTTCTCGTTACCGGTGAAGACGACGTGGGGCAGCGTCTTTCTCCTGAGCCGCTCCAATACCTCTTCCAGGCGGGTCGGGTTGTCCCGTTCGGGCAGGTCATATGCCTCGGGTGGGGCCTGGAGCCGCTGCAGCTGCATGGCATAACGGTTGATTTGGTGGCGAAGACTGGCCTCCTCCAGATCATCCTCACCGAACTCCTCCACCGTCTCTTCCCAGAACTGTTCGAGTTCGTTGTGCTGGTCGGTGAGCGCCTCCAGATCGCTCTCCTTCTCCGCCAGCAGCCGCTCAGCATTGGCGACCTTCCTGCGCTCCCGCAGCACCAGGTCGAAGACGTCGATCAGGAGGTCGTCGAGCGGCTGATCCGCGTGCGGGGTGACGTTGATCTCCCCGCACAGCTCATGCACGAGCTCTGTCACCTCCGCGCCCACATCCGGGGTCGGGGTCTGCGGGACGGGCGGTGGCGTGGGGGGTGCAACCGGCCTGGTCGGGGGAACCGGGCGGTGTGGGGGCAGCATGCCCGGCGTGATCCGGGGCCGGTGGGTCGGGCCGGGCCTGGGCGACGCGTCGGGGCGGGGGGCGTCGGAGGTGAGGGGACCTGTCTCCCGGGGCTGTTCCACCGGGGGTTTGTGGATGCGCTCACGCAGGGAACTGCCGTGAACACCCTCGCTCAGCCGCAGGCGGAGAGCCTCCTCACGGATGTCCCGGTCAGCGTGCACCAGTTCCTCGGGAAGCCGCTGGCCCAGGGCAGTGGCGCGTGCCAGATGATACAGCCGCTGTTGATTCCGCCGCGTGGACGAGTCCGCCAGATCCCGGGCGGAGAACCAGCGGTGACGGAGGGAATCAGCACTGTCGCTCAAGTCCGCGCCGGGTTGGAAGGAATGGATGGAACGCGGGTAGACCTCATACCCCTTGGCCACCATGTAGCGGTTGAATTCCCCGGTGGCCTCGGCATCGAGCAGCCACAGGGTCGCCACCGCCTGGGAGTCGCGGAGCCACGTCTGGAACGTCTCGCTCCATCGCCCGTAGGAGTCGTCGTGACCGAGACCGGCGACGAAGGCGGTGGTGGTTCTGTGGGGGGATTCCAGCACCTCGTCGATGAAGTCACCGAGTTCGTCGGCACGGACCCGTTTCGGGGCGCTACTGAAGGAGTTACGCACAGTTCCGTCGAACAGGTGCGCGCCGCGCTGGCCGGCGGCGTCGAGCAGCATGCCCGGCAGGCGGGGGGCAGCGAACATCGAGTTCTGGTGCGGGGCGTGGACATCCAGCTGCGCCCAGGTCTCGGTGCCCTCGCGGAGGGCCGTCAGCTGGGTGGAGTAGGTGCCGTTCTCGTTGATCGTGATGTGCGAATAGCGAACCATGGTTCGCCCTTCCTCCTCGACCCGCTCGACGCGCGCCCGGTGCCCACCCCCGATCTCGACATACTGCCCGTCCCGACCGATGCTGCCGGGATCGGTCACCCCGTGGCGGCTGCCCAGCCACTCCCGGAAGGTCTCTTCTGCCACATCCAGGAACGGGACACCCTGGGGCGAATAATGGACAGTGCGGTGTTTCAGCGGCACGGCGGAAGACTCCTTTCGGCTTCTCCCAATATTAAGGAATGCACCGGACACGAGCCCTGTGGGTGGGCCACGAGTGTTAGCGCAGCACCCGTTTCCCCAGCTTGAGGGCGGTGGTCACCAGCTCACGGCTGCCACCCGACCCCCCGGGCGAGGCGAGGCGCTGTTCGGCCACGGTGCGTGCCTCCGTGTACTTCAGCAGCCCCTCATCCGCGTGTCGACGCCCCATCCCGCTGGCCTTCCAACCGCCCATCGGCGCATCCAGCGAGGCCCAGGCTGCGGCGAAACCGTCGTTGATGTTCACGGTGCCGAACTCCAGGCGCGAGGCGATCTTTCGTCCCGTCGCCGGTGCCGCCCACACCGAGGCGTTGAGTCCCAGCTCCGAGTCGTTGGCCCGCGCCACGGCCTCATCGATGCTGCCGACGACCTCGACCGCGACGACGGGCCCGAAGACCTCGGAGCGCAGCAGCTCGGCATCTTCCGGTACATCGGTGAGCACCGTGGGTGCGTAGAAGGTC
Source organism: uncultured Corynebacterium sp. (assembly GCA_964613845.1). Classification (GTDB taxonomy): domain Bacteria; phylum Actinomycetota; class Actinomycetes; order Mycobacteriales; family Mycobacteriaceae; genus Corynebacterium. The sequence continues at coordinate 11,681 of CAZTIZ010000020.1, read as the reverse complement.
GGGCCCAGCTCCGGGAGTGCGTGCCCGCCGGTGAGGACGGTGGCGCCGCGGGCCACGGCGTCGTCGACAAGCGAACTCACCCGCGCCAGGTGCTCCGGGGAGATCAGCGAGCCCATGTCGGTGCTCCACTCCCGGCCACCGGCGACGCGCATGGCCCCGACGGCCTGGAGGAAGGCGGGCAGGAAAACATCGGCGACCTCGGCGTGCACGTAGATACGCTCGATGGAGATGCACAACTGACCCGAGTTGGTGAAACACGCCTGCCGGGCGCCCTGCACGGCGCGGGGGATGTCCGCGTCGGGGGCGATGAGCAACGGGTTCTTGCCGCCCAGCTCCGCGGAGAAACCGATCAGCCGCTCCCCGGCGATCGCCCCGAGTTGCCTGCCGACCGGCGTGGAACCGGTGAACATGAGGTAGTCACACTCCCGAGCAATGGCCTGGCCGACCACCTCACCGGTGCCCGGCAGCACCTGCATGACATCCTCCGGCAGGCCCGCCTCCCGCAGGATCTCCAGCGCGGCCACGGCGGTGCGCGTGGTCTTCTCATCCGGCTTGAGCACCACCGTGTTGCCCGCCAACAGCGCCGGAATCGCATCCGACACCGCCAGCGACAACGGGTAGTTCCACGGCGCGATGATCCCCACCACGCCCTTGGGGGAACGCTCCACCCGGGTGCGGGTCAACAGCGGCACCGCACCCCTGGCCCGGCGCGGCCGGAGCAGGCGGGCGGCGGCGTAGGCGTAGTGGCGGGCGGTGATGGCCACGTCGAGGATCTCGTCGAAGGCGCTGGCCCGGTTCTTTCCGGTCTCGTCCTGGATGACGTCGAGTAGTTCGTCCTGCCGGTCGAGCACGAGGTCGTGGAAGCGCAGCATGATCTCCCGGCCGGTGCCGTCGGCGGCCCACTGGGGTTGGGCCCGCCGGGCCCGGTCGAGGGCGGCGTGGATCTGGTCGGCGGTGGGGTCGGTGAGGGTGTCCATGTGCCCACGGTAGGGGAGTGCGCGGGTGGGGAGTGCGCAGCTGCGCACTCCGGGGGAGCTGTGCGGGCGGGGCCGGCGGTGTCGTTCCCGTCTTCTGTAGACGCTGTTTCCGCTGTCTGGTTGGGGTTACGCAACCGTAGTAAAAAGCAGTAAAAAAGAGTAAAAAACCGTAATAAAACACGCGGTGGACGGCTCCTGATCCGCCCCAGGGACTAGATTGGGGGCTGTGTTCACCGACCCCGGCATCACCCAGTCACACCGCGCCGCCCTGCGCTCGATTGCGCGCGTCGTCGAGGAGACCACCACCCCCACGCCCCCGGCACACGCCCTCGCCCGGATCACTGCGCAGCTGCGCACCGGCCCCGCACTCGTGCTCACCGGTGCTGGAGTGTCCACCGATTCCGGGATCCCCGACTACCGCAGCCCCCGCGGCTCCCTGTCCCGCCACCGCCCCATGACCTACCAGGAGTTCCGCCACGACCCGGCAGCCCTGCACCGCTACTGGGCACGCAGCTTCGTCGGCTGGCGGCAGATGCGCAGGGCCAGCCCCAACCGCACCCACTACGCCCTCGTGGAGCTGGAGCGCGCCGGGTTGGTGCGCGGTGTCGTCACGCAGAACGTCGACGGCCTGCACCGGGCGGCGGGCACCGCGGAGCTGGTGCACCTGCACGGCGACATGTCCACGGTGCTGTGCCTGGACTGCGGCGGGCGGGAGGTGCGTCCGCTTTTCGACGCCCGACTCCACCGCGCCAACCCCGACTACCTGGCGTCGCTGGTGCTGGACGCGTCGATGATCAACCCGGACGGGGACGTGAACCTGCCGAAGCCGGCCGTCGACAGGTTCGTGCTGCCCGGCTGCCGACTGTGCGGCTCAGTGCACCTGAAACCGGACGTGGTGTACTTCGGTGAACCGGTGCCCGCCGAACGCAAGCAGCAGGTGGCTGCGATGCTGGCGGAATCGGCGTCGGTGCTGGTGGCCGGGTCTTCGCTAGCGGTGATGAGCGGTTACCGGATCGTGCTCGACGCGCTGCGGCAGGGCAAACCGGTGGCCGTGATCAACGGCGGGCCCGGACGCGCCGACCGCCGGGTGCACACCCTGTGGCGCACCGGGGTGGGGCCGGCCTTCGATGCCTTACTCGATGAGTTGGGCGTGTGAACCTAACGGACGAGGCCGAACTCCGGCCCGTCCTGCTCAGCGCGCCGGTTGGTGAGCAGCTCCAGGCCGCTGCGGGCGTGGAAGATCGGCTCGGTCGGCTGCTCGGTGGTGGTGACCTGCTCGGCGTTCCCGTAGTCCAGGGAGACGGTGACGTCGAGGGCGGCGGCGATGTCGAGGATCCGGTTGAGGGGGATCGTCTTGGTCTGGCCCCGCTCGAACTGGCTGATCCACGAACGGGAGACGTCGATGCGCTTGGCGACGTCCGCCTGGCTCAGACCGGCGGAGGCGCGGGCGTTCTTGAGGGTGGCGGTGACGTCCGACATGGTGCGAGCGGTGGTACGAGACAGGGCGTGCATGGGGGAGCTCTCCTGAAATGGGATGCCGGGGACAGCTGAATGAGGTGTGATTTTTCGGTGTTTTCGCACCTGATCGCACTGTAGGCGACAGAAACACTTTCCACAGGCTAAGTGGAAATATTATCTCGTGGGGGGAAGCTGCACCGCGTTCAGCGCCAGACGCACTATCTTGCGCACCCGCCAGTCCCGGGGCATCTCGTGGTGGAGCACCACCGCGCGTGGCTCCAGATCCTCCACCCACAGGTTCTGCACGTCCCCCTCCCGCCCCTCGTCGCTGAGGAAGCACGTCTCCGGAGGTTGGACGACGGTGTCGGCACGCGTGGCGATGCAGGTGTAGGTCACCCCCTCCTCCAGGTCACCGCCCGCGTTGAGTGATTCGATGAGCGGATGCCCGCTGATCTGCTGGAACCCGCTCGGCCCGAACCAGGAGTGCACGATTGAGCGCATGATGTTCTCCGCAATCTGCGTGCGGATCACCGGGCTGATGATCCCGCCCATCGTGGTGCCGTGGTTGGGGGTGCCCAGGCACACCAGGTGCCGGACCCGGTCCGCGCCGCCGAGCATGCGCATCCAGTAGCGGGCGAGCACCCCGCCCTGGGAATGTCCCACCAGGATGGCCCTGTCCGCGCCCGTGACCTGCAGGACCGCCTCGACGTACGCGCCGACCTGCGCGGCGGACTCCTCGATCACGGAGGTGGCGCGTTCCCCGAACTCGGCGGCGAACACCGCCCAGCCGTCCCCGCGCAGCTCGGCGCCGAGTTCCTGCCAGTCCCCTTTCGTGGCGCCCGTGCCGTGGATGAGTACCACCGGCCACGGCCGCGAGACGCCCGGCCGGGCCCGCCAGTCGTCCTCGAACAGGCCACGGGGGCGCAGCCGGGCCAGCAGCGGCAGGGAATCGGAGGCATCGTCGTCGAGCGGGCGCATGTGCCCGGGATCGCGGTAGGTGTCCAGGATCTCGCTGGCGACCTCCGAGGGTGCGTGCCCGGGGCCGGTGTCGGCGCGCCAGAAACGCTGGAGCTGCTCGGTCAGGGCCTCGCGGAGATCGGCGAAGGGGTCCTGGGCCATGTCCTCGATCCTCTCCGTGGTGGGCGGTGGTGGCGGCCAGCTTAGTGGTGGCTGGTCGTGGTGGCTGGCCCGGTGGGCCCCGGCCCCCCGACACGGCGCCCCGCCTCTCTCTACTATCAGGGGCATGGCTATGAATGAGAAACTCCACGAGACCATGAACCGTCAGATCATCGCGGAATTCGAGTCCGCGCTGGTCTACCAGCAGCTGTCCTATGAGTTGGAGCGGTTGAGCTTCACGGGGATGAGCACCTGGATGGCCGACCAGGCCGCGGAGGAGCGGGTCCACGCCGGTAAGTTCGCCGATCACCTGCTCGCCCGTGGCGAGCGGGTGCAGTTGGGGAACATGGAGATCCCGCCGGTGCAGGTCGACGCCCCGCTGGCGGCCTTCGAGATCGCACTGGAGCACGAGCGCAAGATCTCCGAGATGATCCGCGACCTGGTGCGCGCCGCCGATTCCGTCGGTGACCTGGACAGTCGTTCCCTGCTGAACTGGTTCCTTGACGAGCAGATCGAGGAGGAGGACACCGTCGCCGGCATCATCGACCAGATCCGCCTGGTCGGCTCCGACGGTTCCGGCCTGCTGCGTATCGACGCCGACCTCGCCAGCGCGCATCCGAACAGCAACGCCACGGCCTGAGGCCGTGTTCCCGCGGTAGGGGGAGGGCCCACCCCACCCCCTTGCAGTTTTAGGTGAGGCTAACCTATTATCTCTTGCGGTGGCGGTGTGTCCTCCAGGCCCCGCCCTCCACTGCACTAACCCCGCCTGTCAGACGTCACCCACAACCCCCGGGAGGTCGCCCCAGCCACACATCACCTCATCATCAACGGAAGAGACGGAGAGCCCGGGATGGAGCATCCCCCGGGCCTTCCGTCCTTTCCCGCGTCGGGCAGGGGCGGTGGCTAGGCTGGCCCGAAAAGGCAGGAATAAGGGAGACGATGATGAGCCAGCTGCAGCACGTCCGCACCGTCGATCAGGCCGTCGATCGCCTGATCGAACTCTATGGGAAGTCCACCGACCTGGCCCGGCGCACCCTGGGGAGTGGGGATTACGCCGCCTACCGCGACGTCGTCTACCCCAGGATCGTGGTGGACGTGAAGGGGTGGCGGCCGATCGCGCGCACCGAGCCCTTCGGGTACGTGGATGAGGCCGGGCGCTATTCCGCCACCCTGTCGCGGCCGGCGCTGATGGCTGACTACCTGCGGGATCAGCTCACGCGCCTGACCGGCAACTATCCCTGCGACATCCTGGTCGGTCCCTCGACGGTGCGGATCCCGCCGGAGTATATCCGTGGCATCGAGGGCGTGAGTGAGGCGCGGCGGGCGCGTGATGCGGCGGATGCGATCCCGCGGCCGACGCTCGATGACGTCCATGACGCGATCGTCGACGGTGACTGGGACGCCTTCCACGGGGCGGAGAAGCCCCTGTTCCAGTTCGGTCCGCAGCGTTTCGACATCGCGTGCGCGCGCATCGAGCACTACACCGGCATCGAGGTGGACACGGTGCAGAAGTACATCCTGTTCACCAACTACGCGATGCACGCCTTCGAGTTCGTGCGTTTCGGGCTGCGCCAGATCGCGGGCGGGGATTCGCGCTACACCAGCCTGACCCTGCCCAACGGGCAGCGTATTGAATCTGAGCATGCCGCGGACATCGACGTCGACGGTCTCACGCTGGCCTCCCGCTACCAGATGCCCCGTTATGACCTGTGTACCCCGGAGGGCGACGGGATCACGATGATCAACATCGGGGTGGGGCCGTCGAACGCGAAGACGATCACCGACTGCCTGGCGGTGCTGCGACCTGAGGCGTGGATCATGATCGGGCACTGCGCGGGGCTGGACGGTCGCATGCGCATCGGGGATCTCATCCTCGGTAACGCCTACGAGCGTCGGGACCACATCCTCAACGACCGGATCGGCGGTGACGTGCCCATCCCGGCGGTGCCGGAGGTGCAGCGTGCGCTGGAGGCGTCGGTGGATGAAGTGTACGAGGGGGATCACTCGCTCATGCGTACCGGCACGGTCATCTCCACCGATGACCGGAACTGGGAGTGGCACACCCCGCGGGAGCTGTGGGAATGGCTGCGCGGGTCGACGGCCGCGGCCGTCGACATGGAGTCGTGTGCGCTGGCCACGAACGGTTACCGCTACCGCATCCCCTACGGGACACTGCTGTCGGTCTCGGATCTTCCGCTGCATGCGGTGCCGAAGCTACCGGCCCAGGCGCAGGCCTTCTACTCCAACTCGAAGGAGGCGCACGTGATGTGCGCGGTGCGGGCGGTCGAGACGCTGGCCGGGGACCCGGAGCGCCTGCGCACGAGGAAGCTGCGGCGAACGATCGGGGAAGTGGCGTTCCGCTGACCCCGGGCGCCGGGCTCCGCGCTGGCGGATCTGCTGCTGAGCACGTGCACCTGCACCCGGGGTGGGGTGCCGGTCCGGTGTCGTGTGCGGGGGTGGGGGAGGGTGTCTTCACTGCCTTCTGCCGGGACCCGTGAACTCGTCCCGGCCTGTGCCGGGCAGGCGGAAGGGGTCAATCGAAAGGATGATTTTGGTGCGGGGGATGGCGGTGGGAAATGGGCAGAATTAAGGTGAGCCTCACCTAATTGAGGTACGCCTAACCTATTTTCATTATCCGAGCAGATGGGACCCATTCATGGTCATCACCGAACAGCAACCCCTGTCCGTCAATCTGCGCGAAGGAACCGCCCGCGCCCACGAGAGGGCCGAGGGCACCTCCTTCATGACCCGCCTCCTGGATGGTGAGTTGGACCGCCCGGCGGTGGCCGACTACGCCGCCCAGCTGTGGTTCATCTACACCGCGCTGGAGCGGGCGGTGTGCGGTACCGGTCACCTGCCGCACCTGGCGCAGGTCATGGATCGCCGACTGGAGCGTCTCGGCGCCCTGGAGTGCGACCTGCTGGAGCTGTTCGGCCCGGACTGGCGACCGCGTCTGGACCCCACTCCGGCGGCCCTGGCCTACGCTGCGCACCTGGATGACCTGGCGGGCCACGATGACGAACTGGGCCTCATCGCCCACCACTACGTGCGCTACATGGGGGACCTGGCGGGCGGACAGATCATCGCCCGGATGCTGCAGCGGCATTACGGCATCAGCGAACGCGGCGTGAACTTCTACGACTTCCCCTTCCTCGGCAAGATCAAGCCCTACCGCGACTCCTACCGTGGGCGTTTCGATGACCTGCGCCTCAGCCACGACGAGGCCGACGGGATCGTTGCTGAAGCCAACCGGGCGTTCGAACTCAATGAGGCTGTGTTCCGGGATCTGCGGGACCGGCACTGCTCTCCCGCGCAAGCTCGATGAGTTTGGCACCGTATCAGTTCGGCGGCCGGTCCCGCCCGCGCTGCTGACCGTGGCGGCCCTCGTGGTCGACGCGGCGGGCCTGGGCAGTGTCGGTCGACGCAACCCCACCGTGGGCCAATGAGAAGGGAAGAGGAGCGTATGCACACAAGAATCACCTTCGGCGGGGCCGTCCTGGCCGCCGCCCTCGCCCTGGGAGGATGCTCCTCCTGGGACGATGTGACCGTCAGCGGTACCACGGCAGGTGGGCAGCTGCGGGAGCAGGTGGCCGACGCCACCGCGGTGGCGGACCCCCGCACCCTGACCGGGGTGTCCGTTGTGGCCGAGATATCCGAGGTCGAACCAGTGGCGGGCACGGTCAGTCCGCAGCTGCCCGTCGAACTGACCGACGCCGACGGCCGGGAGGTCGTCGTCACGGACACCTCGCGGATCCTGGCAGTGGATCTCTATGGCACCTACACCAGGACCCTGCGTGGCCTGGGGCTGGGGGAGAGCATCATCGGCCGCTCGATCAGCTCCTCGGAGCCGTCGCTGCAGGGCCTGCCCGTGGTCACCGAATCGGGGCACAGCATCAACGTCGAGGCGGTGCTCAACCTGCAGCCCAGTCTGGTCATCGTCGACCATTCCGTGGGCCCGCGCGAGGCCATCGACCAGATCCGGGCCGCCGGTGTCACCGTGGTGGTCATGGCCCCGGAGCGTTCCCTGGACTCCATCGCCACCGACATCACCGACCTCGCGGCCGTGGTCGGCCTGCCCGGTGAGGGGGAGAAGCTCGCCCAGCGCAGTCTCGCGGAGCTGGCGACTGACCGGGCGGCCGTCGCGGAACTCGCCGCCGACGAGCCATTGCGCATGGCCTTTCTCTACGCACGCGGCGACGGCGGCGTGTTCTTCGTCCTCGGTGAGGAATCCGGTTCCCGCGGTCTCATCGAGGGCCTGGGCGGCATCGACGTCGCCGCGGAGAACGGCGTCGGCGCGCCTGCCCCGGCGAATGCGGAGGCACTCGCCGAACTCAACCCGGAGGTCTTCGTCATGATGTCCGGCGGCCTGGAATCCACCGGTGACCTGGCCGGCCTGCTGGCCCGCCCGGGGGTGGCCCAGACGGTCGCCGGCCAGAATCAGCGCGTGCTGGCCCTGCCGGACGGACAGGCGCTGTCCTTCGGACCCCAGACCGGCGAGCTGCTGCTGCGCGGCGCGCAGGCCCTCTACCTGCAGGAAGGACAGTGACCATCACCCGCTTGGCCACGCCCGCCCCCGCGGCCACGACGCCCGCCCCCACCGCCCGCGCGGGGGCGGAGGCCTTCCGCCACCGCACGCTGCGCCGGATGATCCTGCTCGTGGTGCTGCTGGTGGCACTGGTATCCACCACGGTGGTGTCCGTGATGATCGGCCAGTACGAGATCCCCCTGCGTGACCTGCCCGGAATCCTGGCCGCCGGGCCCACCGCGGCAGCTGACCTGAGCGCCTCAGTGGTGTGGCAGATCCGCCTGCCCCGGGTGCTGCTCGGCCTGCTCGTCGGCGCGGCCCTGGGGGTGGGTGGGGCGCTCATGCAGGCGGTCTTCGCCAACCCGCTGGCTGAGCCCTCGGTCATTGGCGTCACCAGCGGCGCCGGGGTCGGGGCGGCGGCCGCCATCGTCTTTGGCTGGGGATTCCTGGGGGCCTCAACCCTCCCGGCCCTGGCTTTCCTGGCGGGCCTGGTCACCACCGGGCTGGTCTATGTCCTGGCGCGGTTCGGCGGCCGGGTCCGGGTACTCAACCTCATCCTGGTGGGCATCGCCGTCAACGCGGTGGCGGGCGCGGCGATCTCCTTCTTGGTCTTCCTCGCTCCCTCGACCTCGCGGGAGGAGATCGTGTTCTGGCAGATGGGCACGCTCAACGGCGCTGCGTGGGCCCACGTCTCGGTGGTGGCCACCATCGGGGTGGTCGGTCTGGCCGTGGCGCTGCTGCTCGGCCGCCACCTGGATGTGCTGGCGCTGGGCGAACAGGCGGCCTCGCACGTCGGGGTCGACGTGGGTAGGCTGCGTGCCCTGGTGGTCATCACGGCGACCCTGCTCACGGCCGCGGCGGTGAGTTACGCCGGCCTGATCGGTTTCGTCGGCCTGATTGTCCCGCATATCATCCGCACCGTGGCGGGCCCGTCCAACCACCTGATCCTGCCGGCCTCCGCGCTGGGCGGGGCGGTGCTCATCGGGCTGTCCGACATCGTGGCCAGAACGGTCATCCCCTTCGTGGATCTGCCGATCGGCATCTTCACGGCCCTGGTGGGCGGGCCGCTTTTCTTCCTCCTGCTGCGCCGCATGGCCCGGAAGGGGAGTAGCGCATGAGCCGGGAAACCGGCGGTGTCGTCTCCCGCCGGCTGACCGTGCGCCTGGGTGGGGCCACGATCCTCGATGCCGTCGACGTGCGCGCTGAACCCGGGCACGTCACCGGCCTGATCGGCCCCAACGGGGCGGGCAAGTCCACCCTGCTCGCGGCCCTGTCGGGTGACCTGTCGCCCACGTCGGGCTCGGTCCGGGTGGCCGGGGTTGACCCTGCCCGGACGGCTGCGCGACAGCTGTCCCGGTTGCGGTCGGTGATGCTGCAGGACACGCAGGTCGCCTTCTCCTTCCTCGTCCGTGATGTCGTGGAGATGGGGCGGCGGCCCTGGGTGGGTACGGAACGTGCCGCCGATGATGACGTGCTCATCGACGCCGCCCTGGCGGCCACCGGCGTCACCCGTCTGGCCGGTCGCGACATCATGACGCTCTCCGGTGGGGAGCGTGCCCGGGTGGCCCTGGCCCGGGTGCTGGCCCAACAGACGCCGGTGGTGTTCTTCGATGAGCCGACCGCGGCGATGGACATCCACCACCAGGAGCAGTCCCTGGGGCTGATGCGTCAGCTGGCGGCGGCGGGGGTGGCCGTGATCGTGGTGCTGCACGATCTCAATGCGGCTGCCGCCTACTGTGACCGGATCATCTGCCTGTCGGGGGGTCGGGTGGCGGCCGCCGGAACCGTGGCGGAGGTCTACGTCGATGAGGTGCTCTCTGAGGTCTACCGCTGGCCGATTCAGGTAGTGGTGGGCCCGGACGATCAGCGTCAGGTTGTTCCCACGCGCAGTGGCGGGGGTGGGGGAGCCGAACTCCCCGAGGGGGTCAGGAAGCTGCTCGGGGGTGATGGGGTGGGGATTCCCCACCTCCCATGCGAAATAAGGCAAGGCTAGCCTAATATGGTTTTCGGTGGCGGCGTGAGGAGTGCTCGCCGCCACCACCCCCCCAGGCCGGGAAACCCGCACGGGTGGGCGCCCTGACCTGCCGGGCTGATCCTTCGCCCTTTTCCACACTGAGCGTCAGAGGGGGGCGCTGACGGCGAGTTCCCGCTGCACCCATCCCGACCACGACCTCATAAAGGACACGACAGCCATGGCCATCACGCGCCGCATCATCGCCGGTTCCACTGCCGCCCTCCTGGCGGCCACCACCGTCGCCCCCGCCGTCCACGCCGGGCCGGCGGATGCCCCGGCGCCGGACAGCCTGGAGGGGTCCGTGCAGTGGAACTTCAGGGACAGCTTCCTGAGCTACCTCACCGGTGGCTTCGCCGGTGGGCAGGTCACGGTCTCCGAGGGGGCCGACTGGGAGAGGGGGCAGCCCGTCACCTTCCCCATCGATACTGAAAATTCCACGATCACCGATCGGAGCACCGCTGTCCTGGCACTGGAGGGTGCGGTCAACTTCACCGCCCACGATGGGGCGCTGAACATCACCGTCAGCGACGTCACCCTGGACATCGATGGCACGTCCGCCGAGCTCTACGTCGACCACAGTTCCAGTCCCTTCGGCATGGGTGGTGAGCCCGCTGAGCCGACCGTGGGTGATGATGTCCTGTTCGTCACCGTCACCTTCCCTGAGGCGGTTGATCTCAGTCAGCCGCTGGATCTCAGCGGCGCCACGGTGCTCACCGGGGAGGGGGAGGCAGTGCTCAGTAACTATGGCGCGGGCGAGGGGTTCTCCGACCTGAAACTTTCCTCCACGCCGATGTTCGCTGAGATTGATCCGGAGCCCGGCGTTGACGCGGAGGGGGATGGGGAGGGGGGTTTCTTCTCCCGCGTCCTCAACTTCTTCACCGGCCTGTTCCGCTGAGCGTGGACATCATCCCTGTCGGGGTCGGGGGGCCGCCTCGCCCAGCGCCATGTTTCACGTGAAACATGCGTGCGGCATTCGCGCAGAAGGTGATGCGGGTCACGATTCTATGGTGCGCGCTGCCGGGTCGCTACCTCGCCTCCACCTGAACGGTGAGATCGGCGCCGTGGGCGATGGTGCGCTTGACGGTGCAGAGCCGCTCGATGAAACGTTCGGCGCTGGTGATGAGTCGGGCGCGGTGGGCGTCGTCAAGCGTGGACATGTCGGCAAGGATGCTGGTGCCCAGGGCCGCGATGCGGTTGTCCTCGGCGCGGTGGGTGCCGTCGGTGGTGGCGGTGGCCTCGAAGTCCTCACCGAGGTGGTGGGCGAGCTGCGCCTCGGCGGAGAGTGCCGAACAGCCGGCGATGGCGGCCTGCAGGAGCTCTCCCGGGGTGAAGGAGTCGGCGGCCCCGGGTGGGCCGATGCGCACCTGCGCACCCCGATCGTTGCGGGCCAGGTAGGCGTTGGGGCCGGTGCGCTCGGCACTCAGCGGGGGGAGTGGGCTGGTGGCTGCCATGAGGGCACGACCTTCCGGGAGGGGGATCTGAATGTCCTCATGATAGTGCTGTGGGGGAGGGGAGGGTCGACACCGCGGGGGTGCCCGGGGGTGTGTGCCCAAGCGGGTTGCTGCGCGCCGTTCACAGTTTCGCGGTGAAA
>CAZTIZ010000019.1:0-29215 GCA_964613845.1 uncultured Corynebacterium sp. | reverse complement strand
CCGTGCCGGTCCGCTACCATTCCGACGCCTCCGGGCTCTTCGCCCACATCGGCGGCACCACCGCCACCGATTCGGTGCTGCTGGAGAGCGCGGACATCACCACCCGTTCGGGTATCTCCTCCGTGGCGGTGCTCGCCGCGTCGGTGCGCCTGACCTGCCAGGGCCACAGCGTGCAGGCCACCGCACTGAGCCCCTCCGGGGAGCTGATCCTCGACCGGCTCAACGGGCAACTGGCCGAGTACACCGACGGCGGTAACCTCTTCACCTTCCCCGTCACCGGGGCCGTCGACGAGCGCGAGCGCCTCACCGCGGTGAGCACCGTGGAGCCGCTGCGCGCCCTGACCCGCGACGCCGGCTACACCGATCCGGAACAGACCGTGCCCTTCCTCGCCGGCGGTCTCGCCTTCGACTATCTGGAGACCTTCGAGCCGCTGCCCGAGGTTGCCGTGGGCGCGAACACCTACCCGGACTACCAGTTCGTACTCGCCGAGATCGTGCTGACCATCAACCACGGGGACCGCAGCGCCCGGCTGACCGGCATCACCGCCGGCGACCCGGCCGCACTCGACGCCGAGCTTGCGGAGCTGGCGGCGCGTATCGACGCCGCCGAGCCCGAGACCGAGCACGCCTACCGCGTCACCGAGCACGACGGCGACACCCTCACCGTCACCGCGGACATCACCGACAGCGAGTTCCGTGCCCAGGTCACCGGCCTGAAGGAACATATCCATAACGGCGATATCTACCAGGTGGTCCCGGCGCGTACCTTCACAGCGCCGTGCCCGGATGCGTTCGCCGCCTACCGGCAGCTGCGGGAGACGAACCCGAGTCCGTACATGTTCTACGTGCGGGGGCTGGATCCGGCGGACACCCCCTACGAGCTGTTCGGGGCCTCCCCGGAATCGAACCTGAAGTTCGACGCGGCCAGCCGGGAGGTGCAGCTGTACCCGATCGCGGGCACCCGGCCGCGGGGGCTGAACGCGGACGGCAGCGTCAACGGGGAGCTGGATATCCGTTATGAGCTGGAACTGCGCACGGACGCCAAGGAGATCGCCGAGCACACGATGCTGGTGGATCTGGCACGCAATGACCTGGCGCGCGTGGCGGTGCCCGCCACCCGGCAGGTGGCGGACCTGATGCAGGTGGACCGGTATTCACGGGTCATGCACCTGGTGTCGCGGGTGACCGCGGAGCTGGATCCGGGGCTCGACGCCCTGGACGCGTACCGGGCGTGCATGAACATGGGCACGCTGACGGGAGCGCCGAAGCTGCGTGCGATGGAGCTGCTGCGCGGCGTCGAGAAGCGTCGTCGGGGTTCCTACGGTGGGGCCGTGGGGTATATCCGGGGCAACGGGGACATGGACAACTGCATCATCATCCGTTCCGCCTTCGTCAGTGGGGGAGTGGCGGCGGTGCAGGCCGGGGCCGGGGTGGTGCGGGACTCGAATCCGCAGGCCGAGGCCGATGAGACCCTGCAGAAGGCCTATGCCGTACTCAACGCCATCGCGCTGGCCGCAGGCTCGACCCTGGAGGTGGTCCGGTGACCCACATCGTGCTGATCGACAATCAGGATTCCTTCGTCTACAACCTGGTGGACGCCTTCGCCGTGGCCGGGTACCGCTGCACGGTCTTCCGCAACACGGTCCCGGTGGCGGAGGTGCTGGCCGCTGAGCCGGACCTGCTCTGTCTCTCGCCCGGGCCCGGTCATCCGCGGGAGGCGGGCAACCTCATGGCGATCCTCGACGCCGCGCTCGGTCAGGTGCCGGTGTTGGGTATCTGTCTGGGATTCCAGGCGCTGCTGGAGCACTTCGGCGGGACGGTCGAGCCCTGCGGCCCGGTCCACGGGGTCTCGGACCTGATGCGTCTGAGCGAGGCCGGGGTGGCCAGCCCGCTGTTCTCCGGTCTGACGGTCGACGGTGGACCGGATGCCCCGGACACCGTGGGCCGGCTGGTGCCGGTGGCCCGCTACCACTCCCTGGGTTCGACGGCGGTGCCGGAGGAGCTGGAGTCCCTGGCCACCTGCGACTCACTGATCGGTGAGGTGGTGATGGCGGCGCAGACCCGGCAGGGTGCGGCGCTGGGCCTGCAGTTCCACCCCGAGTCGGTGCTCAGCCCCTCGGGACCGATCATCATCGAGCGCTGCGTCAGCCAGCTGCTCGCCAACGACAGAAAGGACGTTCCTTCCGCATGACCACCCCCGACAACCTTGAGGTCCTGATCCGGTACCTGGACAACCCGGCACCGACCGTGGCGGAGGCCGTGGAGGTCTTCACCCCGATGACCATCGGCGCCTACCACGACGTGCATATCGCGGCGCTGCTGGCGACCATCCGCACCCGCGGGGAGACCTTCGCCGATATCGCCGGTGCCGCCAGGGCCTTCCTCAACGCCGGCCGTCCCTTCCCCTACGAGGGCGGGGGAGTGATGGACACCGCCGGTACCGGTGGTGACGGCGCGAACACCATCAACATCACCACCGGGGCCTCGTTGATCGCGGCGGCCGGTGGCTGCACGGTGATCAAGCACGGCAACCGTTCGGTGAGCTCGAAGTCCGGTTCGGCGGACGTGCTGGAGGCACTGAACATCCCGCTGGACCTGGATGTGGAGCGGGCGGTGAAATGGGTGGAGAACTCCGGTTTCACCTTCCTGTTCGCCCCGGCCTACAACCCGGCCGTGGCCCACGCCCAGTCGGTGCGGCAGGCGCTGAAGATCTCCACGCTGTTCAATGTGCTCGGTCCGCTCCTCAGCCCGGTCCGCCCCGACTTCCAGATCATGGGCGTGGCCAACCCGGCGCAGGGGCAGATGATCGCGGAGGTGCTGCGCGAGCTCGGCCGCACCCGGGGGCTGGTCGTCCACGGTTCCGGCACCGATGAGATCGCCGTCCACGGCCCCACGCAGGTGTGGGAGCTGCAGGAGGACGGGGAGATCCTCCACTACGAACTCACGCCGGAGGACCTCGGGGTGGACACCTGGCAGCTATCGGATCTGGTGGGTGGTGACGGCGAGGAGAACGCCCGTCACATGCGCGCCATCTTCGACGGCACCGGGCCCGCCGCCCATCGCGACGCCGTGGCCGTCAACGCCGGCGCGATGTTCTACCTCAGGGGCAGCGCGGGCTCCCTCCGGGAGGGCACCGCCCTGGCCCTGGAACTGATCGCGGACGGCACCGTCAACAACTGGCTGACCAAGCATGAGGAGACCGATTATGGCGCATGACATCCCCACCGTCCTGGAAGGCATCGTGGAGGGCCGACGCGGCCACCTGGCCGAGATCCGTGAGCGCATCGCCCACGTGGACCCGGGCGCCCTGCCGCGTTCCGGGCGTTCCCTCTACGACTCCCTCGGGGGAGGGCGCGCGGACGGAGGCCGTGGGCTCAACCGTTTCATCATGGAGTGCAAGTCCTCCTCGCCCTCGTTGGGCATGATCCGCGAGCACTACGAGCCCGGCGAGATCGCGAAGATCTACTCGCGTTTCGCCGCGGGCATCTCGGTGCTGTGCGAGCCGGACCGTTTCGGCGGCGACTACGACCACCTGGCCACCGTGGTCTCCTCCACGCACCTGCCGGTGCTATGCAAGGACTTCATCATCGACGAGGTGCAGATCCACGCGGCCCGCTACTACGGTGCCGATGCGGTCCTGCTGATGCTCTCCGTCCTCGACGACGACGAGTTCGCCGCCCTGGCCTTCGAGGCCGAGCGGCTCGGTCTCGACGTGCTCACCGAGGTCATCGACGAGGAGGAGGTGGAGCGCGCCCTGAAGCTGGATGCGAGGATCATCGGCATCAACCACCGCAACCTCCACGACCTGTCCATCGATCTGGGCCGTTCCGCCCGCCTGGCCGAACTGATCCCGCTCGACCGGGTGGTCGTCTCCGAGTCGGGGATCCGGGACAGCGAGACCGTCCGCCAGCTCGGCGGGCACTCCAACGGCTTCCTCGTCGGTTCGCAGCTGACCTCCCAACCGGACGTGGAACTGGCCGCCCGGGAGCTCGTCCACGGCACCAACAAGGTCTGCGGACTGACCTCGCGCACCGCCGCGCAGGTCGCCCGCGCCGCCGGTGCCACCCATGGCGGATTCGTCTTCGAGGAGGGATCCCCGCGCAATGTTTCACGTGAAACATGCGCCGACATCATCGCCCACGAGCCCGGTCTGCGCTACGTCGCCGTCTCGCGTCGCACCTCCGGGCACGCCGAACTCCTCCAGGAGGGCATCGACGTCGTTCAGGTCCATGCCCCCTTCCAGGGCTCCGTCGACGCCGAGCTCGAGCTCGTCCGCGCGGTGCGCGCCGAGCTACCCGAGCACATCGAGCTCTGGCGCGCGGTGTCCATGACGCAGGGGGAGGGACCGGCCGTGGCCGAGGCACTGGCCGCTGAAAAGTCCGTGGACCGTCTCGTGCTCGACACCGGGGAGGGCGGCACGGGCATCAGCTTCGACTGGAGCCTGGTGCCCGAGGCCGCCAAGGACCACTCCCTGCTCGCCGGTGGCATCGGCCCCGACAACGCCGCCGAGGCACTCGGCGTCGGTTGCGCGGGCCTGGACCTCAACTCCGGCGTGGAGTACCCGGCCGGGGCGGGGGAGTGGGCCGGCACGAAGGACGCCGGGGCACTGCACCGCGCCTTCGAGATCATCCGCACCTTCAGTTACCCGGAATCCACCCTCTAGGAAAGAGAAGCAACCATGACCGATCACGTCACCGACGCCGACGGCACCGGGGCGCAGGCACGCTCCGGCGGGGCGACGCTCCTGCCTGCCTACTTCGGCGAGTTCGGCGGACAGTTCGTCCCCGAGTCCCTCATCCCGGCCCTCGACCAGTTGGAGAAGGCCTTCGTCGACGCCACCAACGACCCCGCCTTCCGCGAGGAGTTCGGCACCTACCTCCGTGACTTCCTCGGTCGCCCCACCCCGCTGACCGAGTGCTCCAACCTTCCCGCGGCAGGGGAGGGGAGGGGGCACGCCCGCATCTTCCTCAAGCGCGAGGACCTCGTCCACGGCGGCGCCCACAAGACCAACCAGGTCATCGGGCAGGCACTGCTGGCCAAGCGGATGGGTAAGAAGCGCATCATCGCCGAGACCGGCGCGGGCCAGCACGGCACCGCCACCGCCCTGGTGTGCGCACTCCTGGACCTGGAATGTGTCATCTACATGGGCGCCAAGGACGTCGAGCGCCAGCAGCCGAACGTGTGGCGCATGCAGCTCCACGGCGCGAAGGTCGTCCCCGTCGAGTCCGGCGCGGGCACGCTCAAGGACGCGGTGAACGAGGCGCTGCGCGACTGGACCGCCACCTTCCACGACTCGCACTACCTGCTCGGCACCGCCGCCGGCCCCCACCCCTTCCCGACGATCGTCCGTGATCTGCACCGGGTGATCTCCGAGGAATCCAAGGCACAGATGATCGAGCGCACCGGCGGGCTGCCGGACGTGGTCGTCGCCTCCGTCGGTGGCGGTTCCAACGCCATCGGCATGTTCGCCGACTTCATCAACGAGGAGAGTGTCGCGCTCGTCGGCGTCGAGCCAGGTGGCGAGGGCGTCGAGACCGGCAAGCACGGCGCCGCAATCGCCCAGGGCAACATCGGCATTCTCCACGGCACGAAGAGCTACCTCATGCGTGACGCGGACGGACAGGTGGAGGAGTCCCACTCCATCTCCGCGGGCCTGGACTACCCGGCCGTGGGCCCCCAGCACGCGCACCTGGCCAAGTCGGGCCGGGCGAGCTACGTGCCCGTCACCGATGACGAGGCGCTCACCGCCTTTCAGCTGCTGACCCGCCATGAGGGCATCATCCCGGCGCTGGAGTCCTCCCACGCGCTCGCCTACGCACTGCAGCGGGCGAAGGAGGCGGAGGAGAAGGGCGAGAACATCACCATCCTGGTCTCCCTGTCCGGCCGTGGCGACAAGGACGTCGACCACATCCGCCGCACCCTCGACGCCCGTCCCGAGCTCGTCCTGAAGGAGGACTGACCACCATGAGCCGCTATGACCGACTCTTCGCCGCCCTGGATTCCCGCAACGAGGGCGCCTTCGTGCCCTTCATCATGCTCGGCGACCCCGACCCGGAGACCAGCTTCGAGATCATCTCGACCGCCATCGAGGCCGGGGCCGACGCCCTGGAGCTCGGCGTGCCCTTCTCCGATCCCATCGCCGACGGCCCCACCATCCAGGGTTCGCACGTGCGCGCCCTCGACGGTGGGGCGACCGTCGACAAGGCGCTGGCGCAGATCCGCCGCGTGCGCGAGGCCTACCCCGAGGTGCCCATCGGCATGCTCATCTACTCCAACGTGCCGTACGTGCGTGGACTCGACAGCTTCTACCGCGAGTTCAAGGAGGCGGGCGCTGACTCCGTGCTGCTTCCCGACGTCCCCGTGCGTGAGGGCGAACCCTTCGCCCGCGCCGCGGAGGCCGCCGGCATCGACCCCATCTTCATCGCCCCGGCGCAGGCCGCCGAGTCCACCCTGGAGGGTGTGGCCGCGCGCTCGAAGGGCTATATCTACGCCGTCTCCCGTCACGGCGTGACCGGCACCGAGCGCGAGTCGGAGACCACCGGACTGAAGGGGGTCATCGACAACGTCAAGCGCTTCGGGGGCCCGCCGATCCTGCTCGGCTTCGGTATCTCCTCCCCGCAGCACGTGGCGGACGCGATCGCCGCCGGTGCTGCCGGGGCGATCACCGGCTCCGCGATCACCAACGTGATCAACCGCCACGTCGAGGGCGAACACCCGAACCCGGGTCGGGTCACCGACCTGGCCGCCCTCAAGCGTGAGCTGCACGAGTTCGTCACCTCCATGAAGGCCGCGACGAAGAGGTAGATCCCCCCCCACCCCTCGCCTGACGCCCGCCCCCTCCCCGACCGTGGGGGAGGGGCGGGCGTCAATGTTTCACGTGAAACATCGCGTGAAACATCGCACCGGGGACAGTGGTGGGAGGATGGGGACACCCCTTGTTCCACGGGGCAGCAGTCAATGTTTCACGTGAAACATGAGAGAAGAGATCACCGTGAACCCAGTCATCGACATCCAGGATCTGGTCAAGGAATTCGGCACCTTCCGCGCCCTCGACGGCTTCAACCTCAGCGTGTCGGAAGGCTCGATCCACGGCTTCCTCGGACCGAACGGCTCCGGCAAGTCCACCACGATCCGCATCCTCCTCGGCGTCCTCCACGCCACCTCCGGCACCGCCACCCTCCTGGGCAAGGATCCGCGCCGCCACCCCGAGGTGCTCCGCCGGATCGGCTACGTGCCCGGCGACGTCGCCCTCTGGCCCACCCTCACCGGACGGGAGACGCTGCGGGCACTGGAATCCCTGCGGGGCCGGAAAGTCGACCCCGCCCGCGAGGAGGAACTGATCGGGGCCTTCCGCCTCGACCCGGACAAGAAGGCCCGCGAGTACTCCACCGGCAACCGCCGCAAGGTCAGCCTCGTGGCCGCCCTGTCGGTGGGCGCGGATGTGCTCATCCTCGACGAACCGACCGCCGGCCTGGACCCGCTCATGGAACAGACCTTCATCGAGCAGATCCGGAAGGAACAGGAACGCGGCGCCACCGTCCTGCTGTCGAGCCACATCATGAGCGAGGTGGAGAAACTGTGCGAGTTCGTCACGGTGATCAAGGAGGGACGCACCGTGGAGAGCGGCCGGATCTCCCGGCTGCGCCACCTGTCGGCCCACGAGATCACGGCGACGGTCCCCGCACCGGGCCCTGCGCTGCGCACCCTGGAGGGCGCCACGGTGGAGGATGGTCACTTCCGGATCACCGCCGCCCGCGAGGAGGTGCCGGAGATTCTGCAGCTGATCCTGGACGCCGGGGGAGAGGGGATCACCGCCACCCCGGCGAGCGTCGAGGAAATGTTCCTGCGTCACTACCGGGACGCGCCGGGAGAAGACAGATGAGCGAGAGCGGGACAGGCCCGACAAGAGGAAAGGTGATACCATTTCCACCGCCCTCCACATTAGGTCACAGTGACCATACCTACAGCCACCCTGAGCTACCACCGAAAAGAGGAGTGGCGATGATGATCCACGATCTGATCACCCTGACCCGCCTCAACCTGCATACCCAACGCGGCCGCATCCTCGCCTGGTGCCTGCCCCTGTGGGCACTGGTGGCGGTCTTCCCGCCCGCCTACCGGAGCTACTATCCCACCCTCGAATCCCGGCAGGTGATGATCGAGGGGCTGCGCAACAACACCGGCACCACCGCCATCTACGGGGTGATCTCGGAGCCGGGCACCATCGGACAGATGACCACCTGGGAGATCGGCGCCTGGGTGGGCCTGCTCGGTTCCGTGATGAGCGTGCTGCTCGTGGCCGCCACCCACCGCCGGGCGGAGGGCACCGGCCTGGCCGAACTGCAGCGCTCCACCGGCATCCACCCCTCGGTGCCTGCCGTTTCAGCGCTGCTCACCACGGTGATCGCAGCGATGTTGCTCGGGGCCGGAAGCAGTGCGGTGCTGTTGATCGAACACCTGGTCATCGATGAACTCACCGTCGCCGGAGCCTTCTCCTTCGGCGCCACGGTCGCGCTCATGGCCACCGGCTCGGCGCTGCTCGCGCAGATCGTGATGCTGCTGATCAACGACGCCGCCGCCCTCACCCGTGCGGCCCTCCTCACCCTCGCCGCCTCCTTCATCCTGCGGGTGCTGGCCGATACCCGCGAGACAGCCTGGCTGAACTGGCTCAGCCCACTGGGCTGGCGGGAGATCATCGGACCCTACGACACCGATGACTGGGTCGTGATCGCGCTACTCACCGTGGTCTGTGCCCTACTGGCGGTGGGTATCGCCCTCGCTGACCGACGCCGTAGCCACGGCGCAGGCCTGTTGCCGCGGCGTCGGCAGGCGGGGCGTCGGACCCGGCGCGTGCGTGGTCCGCTGAGCCTGCGCTGGCTGCTCTCCCGGGGCGGGCTGACCGCCTGGGTGCTGATTGTGGCCGGGGTGAGTGCGCTGCTGATGTCGTTGTCGGGGACGATCGCCGATCTGGTCGGACTCGACGATGACACAGGTCAGGTCTTCCGTGACCTGTTCGACGGGGATGCCGCCTATGAACAGTTCATCGCCTATATCAGTCAGGTGGTGGGCATCCTCATCGCCGCCGGGGGCATCCAGCAGGTCACCTCCCACCACGGGGAGGAGAAGGCACGCACCGTGGACCTGCAGCGGGCCACCGGTGTGCGGCGCTGGGTGCCGCTGGGCGCGACAACCCTGGTGGCGCTGCTGAGCGTGGTGGCCATGACGCTGGCGCTACTGCTCGGCGGGGCGGCGGGGTTGGCTACCCAGGACAGCACTGTGTCCGGCGACTATGACTCACTGCTCCACGCCGCACTGTCCCAGCTGGGGCCGACGCTGCTGCTCACCGGCATCGCGGTACTTGTCGTCGGCCTCGTTCCCCGACTGAGCACGGTGGCGTGGGCGCCGTTGGCCGCGGCCGCGGTGATCTCCCTGATGGGCGCGATCCTGCAGCTGCCAGACTGGGTGATCGACACCTCCCCCTTCAGCCACACCCAGCTTCCCGACAGCGCTCAGCCCTGGATCCCGGGGGTGATGGTGGCCGGGGGTCTGCTGGCCACGGTCATCGGGCTGCTGGGGACACAGCGTCGGGAGGTGAGCTGATCTGAGCGGCACGAGGAGCATACTGGAGGGCATGGATAACTCTCCCGCCTGTAGTCGCCGGATGTTCCTGCTCGGTACCGCCACCACCTTCGCGGGTGCCTTCCTCGCCGCCTGCGGCACGGAGCCCACCTCCGAGGTCGCGGCCACCGAGGTGCCCGTGGGCAGCTCCGTGATCGTGGGCCACTTCATCATCGCCCAGCCCACCGCCGGTCAGTACGTGGCCTACTCCGCCCGCTGCCCGCACCAGAACAACTTCATCACCGAGGTGGAGGGCGAGAATGTGCGCTGCACCGCCCACAACTCGGTCTTCTCCACTATCGACGGTGCCGCGATCTCGGGCATGACCAACCAGCCGCTGCGCCCGGCGCAGCTGAGCCGGGATAACGGTCAGCTCACCGCCCGTCTCTAGAATCAGGCCGGGTCCGGCCACGCCCCCCGGTCATAGGAGGGCGGGTAGGGGATCTGGTTGCGCGGCACGCCGAGCTCGTGGGCGGCGCGGTAGGGCCACAGGGCATCGCGCAGGGCCGCACGTCCGATGAACACGGCGTCGGCACGGTCTTCCGCGATGATGGCCTCCGCCTGGGCCGGTTCGGTGATCATGCCGACCGCGGCGGTGGGGATACCCACCCGACGGCGGATCTCCTCGGCGAAACGCACCTGGTAGTTCGGGCCCACCGGCACCTGCGCCGGGTACACGCCACCGGTGGTGACGTCGATGAGGTCGGCGCCGGCATCGCGCAGCAGGTGTGCCAGTGCCACCGTCTGGTCGGCATCCCACGAGTACTCCGAGTCCACCCAGTCGGTGGCCGACAGCCGCACGATCAACGGCATCGTCCCGGGGATCACCGCCCGCACGGCGGAAACCACCAGGCGGATCAGGCCGGTGCGGTTATCGAAGGACCCGCCCCAGTCATCGGTGCGCCCGTTGGCCAGCGGGGAGAGGAACTGGTGGAGCAGGTAGCCGTGGGCGCCGTGGATCTCGATGGTGTCGAAACCTGCGCGCACCGCCCGGCGGGCAGCCTGTGCGAACTGGCCGGGCACCGCCAGGATCTCCCCGGGGTCCATTTCCCGTGGCACCGCCAGTCCCGGGTGTGCCACCGCCGACGGGCCCACCGGCTCCCAGCCGCCGTGGGCGGGCGGGACGGTCGCGGTGTCGAAACGCTCCTGCCCGGGCAGCGCCGGCACGGTGGAGGCCTTACGGCCCGCATGGTTGAGCTGGATACCGATCTTCGCACCCTGGGTGTGCACGAAATCCACGATGCGCCCCCACTCCCGTTCCTGCCGGTCATTCCACAGGCCCGTGCACAGCGGGGAGATACGCCCTTCCGGGACCACGCCGGTGGACTCGGCGAGCAGCAGCCCGAAACCACCCACCGCCCGGGCCCCGTAGTGCACCAGATGCCAGTCCTCCGGGGTGCCGTCCCGGTCACAGGCGTGGTACTGGCACATCGGCGGCAGCCACACGCGGTTGGGAAGTTCCAGGTCACGGAGCCGAAGCGGGGTGAACAGCGCAGTCATGGACCCCAGATTACGCCCCGACCCCCGATCGGGCAGGGGGCCTGTGGGGCGGGGACCTAGACTGTTGGCCATGCTCTCCCGACTCAAGCGGACGGATCCGCTGATCCTGCTCATCATCGCCGCCGTGATCGTGGCGATCATCGTCCCGGCGCGCGGGGAGTTCGCCGAGTGGTTCGCCACCGCCACGAACTTCGCCATCGCCCTGCTCTTCTTCCTCTACGGGGCGCGCCTGTCCACCCGGGAGGCGTTCAACGGGCTGATGCACTGGCGGTTGCACCTGACGATCCTGGCCTTCACCTTCCTGGCTTTCCCGCTGGTCGGTATCGCCCTGCGACCGTTGACCGCGGTGATCCCGGAGGAGCTGTACCTGGGCATCCTGTTCCTGACGCTGGTGCCCTCCACGGTGCAGTCCTCGGTGGCGTTCACCTCCATCGCCAAGGGCAATATCTCGGGTTCGATCGTGGCGGCCAGTGTCTCCAACCTGGCGGGTGTCTTCCTCACCCCGCTGCTGGTGATGGCGCTGATGTCGGCCGGGGACGGCATCAACGTGGACTCGCAGGTCTTCCTCGATATCGCGCTGCTCCTCCTGCTGCCCTTCGTCCTGGGTCAGATCGCGCGCCGGTGGGTGAAGAGGTTCGCGGCGAACAAGGCCACCAAGATCGTTGACCGCGGATCCATCACCATGGTCGTGTACTCGGCGTTCTCGGCGGGCATGGTCGCCGGGGTGTGGGCGGAGGTGTCGGTGGGTGAGATCGTCTTCCTCATCGTCTTCTCCATCGTGCTGGTGGCCTTCATGCTGTGGCTGACCAGGTTCGTGGCGCTGCGGCTGGGCTTCAACCAGAAGGACATGAAGGCCATCCAATTCTGCGGCACCAAGAAGTCCCTGGCCACGGGCCTGCCGATGGCTTCGGTCATCTTCGGGGGCGCGAGCCTGGGTCTGCTGATCCTGCCGTTGATGATCTTCCACCAGGTTCAGCTCATGGTCTGTTCCTGGTTGGCCGCCCGCTATGCCTGGAAGGCCGGCGGTCAGCACGAGCCCACGCCGCTGTAGGTCGGGGAGGGGTTTGCGCCGGGCGACGATGAGGGGGAGGATATGCCAGGTGAAGACCAGCCTTTTCGTCCGCATCGACCTGACCATCCCGGGTGCCGGAGCCGTCACCCACGCCGCTGAACTCGAGGAGCTCGACGCCCGGCGCTGCACCATGGTGCGCATCATCGAGCTCGACGGCACCGGCACCATCCACGGCGCCGGCCGCCCCGTCGAAGGGGTGTCCGCGGGCATGGCCAACGCCCCCGAGCAGGTTGTCCCGCACCCGGACACCTACGGACAGTTCCCCGATATCAGCTGTACCCCGCTGCGCGCGGAGGAGTTCGAGGGCCTGTGGGCGGAGGCGCTGGCCAGGTTCCCGCAGTTGTAGGGGTGACTTCAGAACACCAGGTTGACCAGCAGCATGTAGACCAGCGTGCCGCCGAAGATCGACAGCCCGGAATCCCGTTTCCAGGCGTGCAGGCCCAGCGTGGCGGCCACGCCCAGCAGGGCCGCGCCCACCCCACCGGGGGCTCCGGCCTGGCCGCTGACCGTGTAGACCACCAGCACCGCCATGACGCCCACGGGCATCATCACGCCCAGGGTGGCGAAGAACTGGTTGCCGCGCAGCAGCCCGATGAAGGAGAAGGGAAGCTGGCGCAGCAGCAGCGTGATCGCTGCCACCGGCAGGAGCACGGCCAGCACCTGGCCCAGGCCCACCCCCTCGGGCAGGCCGGTCACGCCTGCCCCCCGGTGGCCGGGTGTGCGTCGACCCGCAGCTCCATCGTCCGGTCCAGCCGCGGGGAGAGGTGGCGGGCCAGGAGAATGAGGAAGTAGGCGGTCAGGGCGAGCATGAGCATGTGTCCGGCCACCAGCACGGCCGCGGCTACCGCCAGCCCGAAGGCGGTGAGCGGCAACGACAGGTCCGGGTTGTTGCGGAAGGTCTCCCAGGTGAGTACGACGAACAGGGCCACCAGGGCGAATTCCATGCCGGCCACGCCAGTGGGGATGACCTGGCCGATCAGGGCGCCGAGAACACCGGGCAGCACCCACATCGCCTGGCAGAAAATCTGGATGGTCAGCACCCGTGCTCCGGCGACCGGACCCGGGGGGCGGGCGGAGGCGATGGCATAGGACTCGTCAGTGAGCGCATAGGTCGAATAGACCCGACCCGCACGGCTGTCAATGCGGTGGCGGGGGAAGGTCAGCCCGTAGAAGATGTGGCGGAAGTTGACCAGCAGGCCGGTGACAAAAGCCGAGATCGGCCCCACCCCGGCGAGCACCAGGTTGAGGGCGAGGAATTCCATGGAACCGGCGTAGATCACCAGGGAGAAGACCGGTGTCCACCACCAGGCGAAACCTGACTGTGTCATGAGCAGGCCGAAGGCGATGCCCATCGGGACCAGGCCGACGGCCACCGGCCAGGCCTCCCGTAGCCCGCCGCGCACCTGGGCGGACAGGCCGGACATCAGTTATCGACCAGGTCCGCGGGGAAGGTGGAGAACAACGGCAGGGGCATCTGCTGGCGACGCATCACATCACCCCAGATATCGGCGGGACCGGGGGCGATGACATCGGTGGGCAGGGCGGGGACGACGAACCAGTCGCCGCGCTCGATCTCGTCGTTGAGCTGGCCGGGTGCCCATTCCGCATAACCCGCGAACAACCGCATGCCCTCCACCAGATCGGCGATCTCGCCGGGCTCGGTGCGCAGGTCGATGTGGGCCAGCCGGTTAGCCAGCCGGTTGAGCTGCGGGTGCTCGTCGATCTCCACACCGGTCCTGGTCATGCCCAGGCCCACGACGGACTGCTGGTTGACGGGACCGCCGATGTAGAGGGCCTGGGGCGTGGCGACGGCCGGCAGCCAGTCCGGCATGACGTTGAACACGGCCACCTCACTTCGGGCGGTGAGGTTGACCCCGAAGGTCAGGTGCTCGTTGTGCTCGATAACGAGCACGACGCTGCGGGCGAAGTCCTCGGAGAGCATGCCCGGGGCCGCCACCAGCAGCATCCCGGGGGCGGGGGTGTTGCGCTCCAGCGCGTTGAAGAGCCGGTCGGCGTAGAAATCGGACACGCAGCCTCACTCCTTGGGGTTGTGGAGGGTCGGAAAATCACTGTGACTGTTCAGAGTCCCACCATGCACGCAGTTCCGCAATTGCGTCCTCCCGATCCAGGGGGCCACGCTCCAGCCGCAGTTCCTTGAGGAAGGCCCAGGCCCGACCGACCCCGGGGCCGGGCTTGAGGTCGAGCAGCCGCATGATCTCGTTGCCGTCGAGATCCGGGCGCACGCGCGCCAGATCCTCCTGCTCGGCGATCACGGCGATGCGCTCCTCCAGGTGGTCATAGGTGCGCTGCAACCGGGCGGCCTTCTTCCGATTACGGGTGGTACAGTCCGCACGCACGAGCTTGTGCAGCCGCGGCAGCAGATGACCGGCGTCGGTGACGTAGCGGCGCACCGCCGAATCCGTCCACTGGCCCTCCCCGAAACCGTGGAAACGCATGTGCAGATAGACCAGCTGGGTGATATCGGAGACGACCTGCTTGGGGTACTTCAGGACCCGCAGCCGCTTGCGCACCAGCTTGGCGCCGACCACCTCGTGGTGGTGGAAGGTCACCCCGCCGTCAGGTTTGAAGGCGCGGGTGGCGGGCTTACCGCAGTCGTGCAGCAGCGCCGCCCAGCGCAGCACCAGATCCGGCCCGTCCTCCTCCTGCTCAATGGCCTGGCGCAGGACCTGCATGGAATGGGCGTAGACGTCCTTATGCTGACGGTGCTCGTCCCGGGTCAGCCGCAGGGCCGGGATCTCCGGGAAGACATGCTCGGCGACCCCGGTACTGACCAGCAGATTCATCCCCGCCCAAGGGGCTGCCCCGGTCATGAGCTTGTCCAGCTCCACCTGCACGCGCTCAGCGGTGATGCGGCCGATCTGCCCCGACATCTCCGTCATGGCGGTACGCACCCGGTCGGTCACACCCAGGCCGAGCTGGGAGACGAAACGCGCGGCCCGCAGCATGCGCAGCGGATCGTCGTTGAAGGAGATCTCCGGGGCGGCCGGGGTATCCAACCGCCGGTGAAGCAGATCATCGAGCCCGCCGACCGGATCATGGAAGCGGCCGGTGATCCCACCGCGACCATCGGGAAGCAGCTCCACGGCCATGGCGTTGACCTTGAAGTCACGGCGGATGAGATCACCGTCGAGGGTGTCGCCGAACTGCACCTCGGGGTTACGGCTGTGCCCGTCGTAGGTATCGGAACGGAAGGTCGTGATCTCGATCTGCTGGCCCCTCATCTGGGCGGAGACCGTACCGAAGGCGATGCCGGTGTCCCACACGACCTCAGCGTGACGGTCAAGCAGCTCCCGGACGAGCTCGGGGCGCGCCGGGGTGGTGAAGTCGAGATCATTGCCCAGGCGGCCGAGGATGGCGTCGCGGACGGAACCACCCACCAGGTGGAGGGCGTGGCCGGTCTCCGCGAAATCGGTGACGAGTCCGACGAGGATCCCACCGAGCCCGGTGATGGCCGCCTCGGCGCGGGCGAGCAGCGCCACGTGGCCGTTGGCGTCGTCGGCGGTCGGGGGAGTCGTTCCCTGCACCGCCGCCACGGCCTCCCCGGGGGCCGGTGCGGCAGGATCGGTGTCGTGGTCATCCTCGCTTTTCACCCCTCCGAGCCTACCCGCCGCCCGGACGTCCCCCCGAATAGTGGGCGGGGAGGTCACCGGGCCGCGACACGGCCGCGGGGAATTCCGAAAGGACTTCCCAACGGATAGCATCGGACCAATGACTGAGAAAGAACGGCACCCGGCCCGCCCGCAGGCCACCGGTGGTGCCGCCTCCGATTCGGGCCGTTCCGGTTCCGATGGATCGGATTCCCAGGGCCCGAAGCGTTCGCGACGACGTCGCCGACGCTCCCGTCGTCGTGGTCCAGCCCAGGGCGGTTCACCACAGGACGGCACCGGGCAGAACACCCCGTCCCAGGATTCCCGCCCGCAGGACACCGACGCCGCCGGCGCCGGGCAGGCGGAGCGACGGCAGGGCCAGCAGGCCGCAGGCGGCCAGGAGAGCGCTGGCGGACGTTCCCGCTCGCGCTCCCGGGGCCGACGCCGCAACAACCCGGGCGGCAGCACGGGCGGCAGCAACCAGCAGAGCCAGAACCCCCAGGAGAAGCAGGAGACCCCGGCGCGCACCACCTCCACCGGGCAGGATCCCTCCCGCGGGCGTCGACGGGCGGGTTCACGCAATCGCCGTCGCGGCGCCCAGTCCCAGCCGCGTGCGCAGCAGCGGGCCCCGCAGCGCGGTGCCCAGAACCGGCGTGGTGCGGCCACGCGGGGCCGGATGACCACCCGGGACGAGACTTCCGCCGGTGGCCTGGTGGTCTCCGGTCTGATGGAGGCCGTGAACGAACGTGGCGAGGTCGACCTCTCCCGCATCTACGTCGCGCTGATCGGGCGGCTGGACCGGCGGGGTCGTCTGCTGTGGTCGATGCCCAAGGGGCATGTGGAACCCGGTGAGGACCACGGGGTGACCGCCGCCCGCGAGGTGTGGGAGGAGACCGGCATCCAGGGTGAGGTCTTCGCCGAGCTGGGCACCATTGACTACTGGTTTGTCTCGGACGGGGTGCGCATCCACAAGACGGTGCACCACCACCTGCTGCGTTATCTCGACGGGGACCTCAACGATGAGGATCCGGAGGTCACCGAGGTGTCCTGGATCCCGGTCTCCGAGCTCATCGAGCACCTGGCCTACGCCGATGAACGCAAGCTGGCACGCATCGCGCATGATCTCCTGCCGGACCTGGCCCGGGAGGAGAAGGCCGCGGGAAGGGCGACCCCGAGGTGAGCCGCCGCAGTCCGGTCCGGTTCCTCACGACCGCGACCGCCGCGATCACCGCCCTCTTCCTGAGCCTCGGGTTCCCCGCCCCACCCGCCGCCCACGGGCTGGCGATCCCGTTGCCACCGACCGACCCGCTGGTTGCCGAGCAGTGGGCGAATCCGGCCATCCGCCCCGGGGAGGCGGACTCCGACGTCCGCCTCGCGCTCGTCGATGCCCCCGACCCGGGCGTCGAGGCGCTGACCCCTGGCCGGGACCTCGACCTCACCCTGCTGATCCGCAACGACGGTGAGGAACCGCTCACCGGCCTGCGGTTGGGTACCCAGCGGGCAGAAGCCGTGAACACGGTCACGCAGGCACGCCAGGTACTGAGCGCCGACCGACTCTCCTATGCCTATTACGGCGCCACGGAGACGCTGACGGGCTCACTGGCACCGGGGGAGAGCCGTCGGCTGCGCCTGACCGTACCCACCACACCCGGGCTGACGGGCTCGCTGACGATCGCCACCGGTGGCGTGTACCCGGTGCTGTTCGCTCTCTCCGGGGTCCGGGGCGGGGTCGGTGGGTCCGAGTACCTCGGCACCGAACGCGTGCTGCTGCCCTTTGCCCCGGCCCCCGACGAGCCGGGTGCCGGGGAGGAACCGGGGCAGGTTCCCGGACTGACCCTGCTGTACCCGATCAGCGCGGCCCTCGACATCCTGCCCGGTGAGACCGGTGACGCCCCCGGCCGGCCGCCACTGGTACTGCGCAGCGAGGACCTGGCCGAACAGCTCGCCCCCGGGGGACGGCTCCACCGCCTGCTCGACTCCTACCGCCGCGCCGTCACCGAGGCCCCGGCCGCCGGTGCCCTGCGCGCGGGCAGCTGCCTGGCCCTCGACCCCGCGCTGGTCGACACAGTGCAGCGCATGGGCGGTGGTTACAGCATCGCCGGGGAACGACCCCTACCCACGCGCACCGTGCAGCGGCTGCGCGACAGCTGGACCACCGACACCGACCCGCAGGAGAGCACCCCGGGCACCGGGGAGACCCACGCCCGGGAGTGGCTCACCGGGCTGCGTGAGGTAGCCGCCGAAGGCTGCACGGTGGCCCTGCCCTGGGCGAACGCCGAACTCGGCGCGGTGGCCGCCACCGGTGACCGGTGGCTGATGCGCGAGGCGGTGGAACGCGGGCCCGCCACCCTGCGCGAGGTCCTCGGCTCCGAACCGGAGACCAACCTTGTCATCCCCGGCGAAGGCTATGTCAGCGAAGACCTCGCCCCGGCCCTGGGCTGGGCCGACCACACCGCCTCCCGGATCCCCACCCAGGGCATGCATCAGGCCTGGGAGACCGCTGCGGCCCGCAACGACATCTCCGGCGGGGTGACCGCCCCGGCCCCCCCCACCCCCGTGCAGGTGCTCGTGGCCGACAACACCGTGTGGCAGGCCCCGCAGGTCGACCGCTTCGCCACCCTGGCACCCGGCATCACCGCCGTGACCTACCAGGGTTCGCTGGCCGCCACCCTGGCCGCCACCGGCCCCGCACCGGAAACCGTCGGCTACTCCAATCCCTCCCTGCGCTTCGACCACCGGGTGGACTCGGTGCTCGCCCGCGACCGCAACGCCGACGCCGCACTACGCCTGGCCGCCAGCGAGGAGCCCACCACCGATGAAGATGACCCCGCCGCACCGCTGCTGGTCATGCCCCCGACACAGCTGAGCCCCGGCACGGCCGAAGCACTCCTGTCCACCACCGGACAGCTGCTCACCGAGCAGCAGATCACTCCGCTGCCGCTGCGCGAGTACCTCACCCCCAACGAGGGACAGGCCGCAGAGCTGACCGCCCTGCCCACACCGGCCCCCGCCACCACCGCGGGACCCACCCGTTTCGGCGCGCCCTTCCCCGACCCCACCACCGTCAGCGACACCGAGAACCAGCGCGCCGCGCAGCAGGCCCGCTACACCAACAACCTGACCCGCATGACCGTCAACGACCCGGCCATCGCCCTCACCCGTTACGGTTTCACCCTGCCTCTGCGTCGCGACCTACTCACCGCACTCACTGTCACCTCACGACGCACACTGACCGACCACGGGAATGCCGTCGAGCGCGCGGACCGACGCCTGACGGACAACGGCGTCATGCTTCAGAGCCTGCTCAACTCCGTCTCCCTCATCCCGCCGGGCGGGGTCTACACCCGGGCCTCGGAATCCTCACCGCTACTCATCGTCGCCGAGAACCACCTGCCCCTGCCCGTCGACGCCCGCATCGCCTACGACGGCCCGCCCGGCACGCGACTCAACACCCCGGGACTGGTGCACATCCCGGCGCGCGGCTCCATCACCGTGCAGATGACCGCCGACCTCCCCCCGGACAGTGACCGCACGGACCTGCGTCTGTGGCTGGCCACCGACGACGGGACGGCGATCTCCTCCCCCGTGGAGGTGGGGGTGCAGACGCGCGCGGGACTGGTCACCGCCGCCGGCGTCGGGCTGGTCTTCATCGTCTTCGTGGCCCTGGCACTGCTCTTCCGCGTGGGACGGCAGCGTCGGCGGGCGGGCCGGGCCGGTGGGCAGGCGGGGGAGGAGGCCGGTTCCCCGAGGCCACCGGGTGAACCGCCGGACCCGTAGAGTCCCCCTGCCGACAGTTCATCCTTCCATGTCACGGTCCCAGATTGGTTCTTGCGAGTGAAACAGCCTGATCCGGCGGCCGCGGGTGTCGAACATCCCGATACCGCGCCGCCCTCCTTCCCATCCGCGGCGGGGCAGCGTTCCCGCTTCGTCGTGCCATCGCCGCCGGCGCCGGTGCCGGAGCGGCGGGCGACCGCTGGCCGGCAGGCCGCTCGTCCCGACCCCGGCCCCGACCATTCGCGGCTGACGGCCGTACCCGGCTCTACCGCGCCCCCGCCGACGCCGGAGTCCACGTCGACGCAGGAACGTGCCGTGGCCTCCGATTCGGATGTGGTGCGCTCCACCGGTTCGATGGCGGTGGCGACGCTGATCTCCCGGATCACGGGGTTCGTGCGCAACGTGATGATCGGTGCGGCCCTGGGTCCTGCGGTGGCCTCGGCCTTCAACACCGCCAACACCCTGCCCAACCTCATCACCGAGATCGTCCTCGGTGCGGTGCTGACCTCCCTGGTGGTGCCGGTGCTGGTGCGCGCGGAAAAGGAGGACGCCGACGGCGGCTCCGCCTTCTTCCGTCGCCTGTTCACCCTCACGCTGGCGCTGATGGTGGCGGTGACCGCCGTGTCGGTGATCGGGGCCCCCTGGCTGACGAGGCTGATGCTGGGCACCGACGGCGAGGTCAACGTCGTGCAGTCGACGTCCTTCGCCTTCCTGCTGCTGCCGCAGATCTTCTTCTACGGCATCTTCTCGCTGTTCATGGCGGTGCTCAACACGAAGGGGATCTTCAAACCCGGCGCGTGGGCGCCTGTGGCCAACAACATCGTGTCCATCACGGTGCTGGCCCTGTACTGGTTGATCCCGGGCTCACTGAGCCCGGCGGCCGAGGCCGGCATCATCGACCCGCACATCCTGCTGCTGGGCCTGGGCACCACGCTCGGCGTGATCGTGCAGGCCGCGATCATGCTGCCGCCGCTGCGACGGGCCGGGGTGGATCTGCGCCCGCTGTGGGGGCTGGACGCCCGGCTGAGGCAGTTCGGTGGCATGGCCCTGGCGATCGTCGTCTACGTGGCTGTCTCCCAGGCCGGCTACGTGGTCACCACCCGCATTGCGGCGGCCGCGGACGCGGCGGCCCCGATCATCTACCAGCAGGCGTGGCTGCTGCTGCAGGTGCCCTACGGAATCATCGGTGTCACCCTGCTCACCGCGATCATGCCGCGACTGAGCCGCAACGCGGCCGACGGTGATGACCGGGCCGTCGTCGGTGACCTGACGCTGGCAACGAAGCTGACCTTCATCGCCCTGATCCCGATCATCATCTTCTTCACCGCCTACGGCACGCAGATCGCCAACGCCCTGTTCGCCTACGGCGCCTTCGATCCGGAGTCCGCGACCCTGCTGGGACTGACGCTGAGTTTCTCCGCGTTCACGCTCATCCCCTACGCCTTGGTGCTGCTGCACCTGCGGGTGTTCTACGCCCGGGAGGAGGCGTGGACGCCGACGTTCATCATCGCCGGCATCACCGCCACCAAGATCGTACTCTCCCTGCTCGCCCCCCTGGTGGCGACCTCCCCCTCCAACGTGGTGGTCCTGCTCGGTGCGGCCAACGGCTTCGGTTTCGTGGCCGGTGCGCTCATCGGTGCGTTCCTGCTGCGCCGCAAACTCGGCCCCCTGGGTACGCGCGCGGTGCTGCGCACCACCGGGTGGGCGGTGGCCGCCGGCCTGGTCGGCCTGCTCGTGGCCTTCCTGGTGGACCTGGGCCTGGGCCTGTTGGCCGGCGACTGGTTCGACGCCCTGGGCAGCGTAGGTTTTCTGCTGCGTCTGGCGGTCATCGGCATGATCTTCGTCATCGCCACCGGCATCGCCCTGTCCTTCTCCCGACTGCCCGAGGTCCAGAACCTGGGCCGCGCCCTCAACCGCATCCCCGGCCTGTCGCGCTTCGTCCGCCCCGACGCCTCGAAGGAAATCAAGATCGAGGAGCCGGACGTCATGGAGGTGTCCACCCAGTTCCTGGCCATGGACGCCTTCAACTCCTCACCGGTGCCCCCGCCCATGTCCGCCGGCGTGGTCCGTGGCCCCCGCCTGGTGCCGGGTGCACCGGTCTCCGACGGGCGGTTCCGCCTGCTCGCCGACCACGGCTCCGTGCCCGGCGCGCGTTTCTGGCAGGCCCGGGAACTGGCCACCGGCCGGGAGGTCGCGCTCACCTTCGTCGACACCACCGGCAATGCCCCGCTCGCACCTGCCACCCCGGCGGCGGCAGCCGGTGCGGCCGCCGAGGTGTCGCGCCGCACCCGCAAACTCGCGAAGCTGGGCCACCCCGCCGTCGCCCCCGATATCGAGGTCCTGGCCTACCGCTCGGGCTGCCTCGTCGTCGCCGACTGGGTGCCGGGCTCCCCGCTGAAGACCGTCGCGGAATCCGGCCAGGAGCTCCACCCCCAGGCCGTGACCCTGGCGCTGGTGCCGCTGGCCGAGGCTGCCGCCGAGGCCCACGAAGACCGCATCCCCCTGGGTCTGGACAACCGGGCCCGCATCCGCATCTCCACCGCAGGCAAGGCCGTGCTGGCCTTCCCCGCAGTTCTGACCGACGCTGCCCCGGAGAAGGATCTGCGCGCACTCAGCTCCGCACTCGGCGTGCTCACCGCCGCCACCGCCCCCACAGACGGGCAGGTGCCCGCGCAGCTGCGCGCCATGGTCGAGAGCGTGCGTCACGACGCCGCCGTGGCCTGCGGCAACCTCGATCCCACGGAGGGGGACCTGGCCACGTTCAGCAACGGCACCGCCGCACGCGTGCGCACCCTCGCCGCGGAACTGCGCGCCTACGGGCTCGGCCAGCCGCTCCCCGTCGAACCGGAGGAACCGGAGGCCCAGGAGGAACCGGAGGCCCAGGAGGAACCGGAGGCCCAGGAGGAACCGGAGGCCCAGGTCGCGGACGAGGCCGCGGCAGAGCCCGAACCGAGGATCGAGGCCGCACCGAAGGCCACACCGAAGGCCCAGCTGCAGGCCAAGGTCGCGCCCCTGGTCGTGCCCAGCGAGATCACCCCGCGCCCGGCGGACCGGGACGGATTCGGTTCCCGCGGTTACTCAGGAAAGGCCACCGCGCTCATGGCGCTGAGTGCGATCGGGGCCGTGGTGACCGTGGCGGCGCTGACGACCTATGTGGTCGGGGTCATCAGCGGTGACAGTCAGCGCACACCGGTGAGCACCGACTCCATCCAGGGCTCACCCACCGAGACCACCCCCCGGCCGTTGCCGGTGGTCCACAGCATCACCGATGTCGAGGTGTGGCAGGCCCCCGGTGGGGAATCAACCGACGACAACCCCGCCACTACCGGCATGGCCATCGACGGTGACGAGGACACCTCCTGGATCTCCGACCTCTACCCGGCGGGGCTGGGCACCAAGCCGGGCATCGGGCTGGCGGTCACCCTCAACAACCCCGTGCAGCTCCAGCACCTGCTGGTGCAGACCCCCTCCGGCGGAGCCGGGTTCACCGTCCACGCGCTACCGGCAGGCACCACGCCGGTGGAGGTTGAACAGGTCACGGACCTGCCCGTGCTGGGGGAGGGCAGCCTCAACAGCGGTCGCAACAGCATCACCCTCACCGATGCCCCACCGGCCGAGGGGCTGATCTTGTGGATCACCGAGCTGCCCGAGAGCCAGCAGAGCGTGGCCGTGTCGGAGCTGTCCGTCATCGGCTACCACGCCGAGGACGCCGCGAGCGTCGGGACGCCCTGAGCACAGCCGCGCTGAACCAGCCCGACGACCCCGCCCAACACAATGGGCGGGGTCGGCGGGTATCCGCGTCCGGGCTGGGCTGGAGTGGGGGACGGAAACACTATTTTCGGGGGGAAATAATGACTCTGTCTCAGACCGGGACGACCACTGACCGCGACCTCGTCTCCGCTTACGTGGGCGGGGACACACGGGCCTTCACCACCATCGTCGAACGTCACCGCACCAGATTGCTGTGGGTGGCACGCCGCTACGCAAAGAACGAGGATGACGCCCAGGACATCCTGCAGGAGGCATTCCTCAAGGCCAGCCGCAACCTCCACACCTACCGCGCCGAAGCCACGCTGAGCACCTGGCTGCACCGCCTGGTGATGAACTCCGGCTGGGACTTCGCCCACCACCGCCGGCACCGGGAGCACATGATCCTCGACGACGGCGTTATCCCGCACGAGTTCAACGTGCGTCTGTCCCACGACCCGACCCGTAGCCTCGACCTGGGGTTGGAGCTGCGGCAGTCGATGGCGAAACTACGCCCCGATCAGCGCACCGCCCTGTTGCTCATCGACGTCGTCGGCTACAGCGTCGACCACGTCGCCCGCCGGGAGGGCGTGCGGCCCGGCACCATCAAGTCGCGGCGGTCCCGGGCGCGGGAGGTGTTGCGCGCGCACCTGGCCTGAATGGCGCCGGAATTAATTCGCGCTCGGAGCAGTTGAAAGAGGATGGACACCGCCCGTGGTCGCCGGTGGAGGCCAGTCCTGCCGACGGCGACCTATACACTTGCGGTGATCCGAACACCTTGAACAAGCGCTGGTGGACAACCTCCGCCGGCGCCCTCTGCCCCGACCAGGAGAAGTCTGCATGACCGCGAACGACACCATTCACGATGTCGCCATCATCGGCTCCGGCCCCGCCGGTTACACGGCCGCCCTCTACGCCGCCCGCGCGGAGCTCAAGCCCATCGTCTTCGAGGGTTACGAGTACGGCGGTTCCCTGATGAACACCACCGACATCGAGAACTTCCCGGGTTTCCGCAACGGCATCATGGGCCCGGAACTCATGGAGGAGATGCGCGCCCAGGCTGAGCGGTTCGGTGCCGACCTGCGGATGGAACTCGTCGACGCTGTGGACCTCAAGGGCCCGGTCAAGACGATCCGGGTCGGGAAGGAAGAGCACCGGGCACGCGCCGTTATCCTGGCCACGGGTGCCGCCCCGCGCCTGCTGGGCGTCGAGGGCGAGGAGAAGCTCATGGGCCGCGGGGTGTCCACCTGCGCGACCTGTGACGGTTTCTTCTTCCGCGGCCGGGAGATCGCCGTCGTCGGCGGCGGTGACTCCGCCATGGAGGAGGCCATCTTCCTGACCAAGTTCGCCGACAAGGTCACCATCGTCCACCGTCGCGAGGACTTCCGCGCCTCCGCCATCATGCTGGAGCGTGCCCGGGCGAACGAGAAGATCGAGTTCACCACCAACAAGGTCGTCGACCACGTCATCGAGGATGACGGCAAGGTCGGCGGCATCAAGCTGCGCGACACCGTCACCGGCGAGCTGTCCGACCTGGACGTGGCCGCCATGTTCGTGGCCATCGGCCACGACCCGCGTTCCGAGTTCCTCGATGGCCAGATCGAACTCAAGGACGGCGGCTACGTCCAGGTCGAGGAGCCCACCACCCGTACCAGCCTCTCCGGGGTCTTCGCCTGCGGCGACCTGGTCGACGACCACTACCAGCAGGCGATCACCGCTGCTGGTTCCGGGTGCCGCGCCGCCATCGACGTCGAGCACTACCTCTCCGCCATCAGCGCCGCCTGAGCCCACCACACCATCACCCACCCCCGTATAGAAGGAGCAACCCCGTGAGCAACGTCATCGACGTCACCCAGGACACCTTCCGGTCCACCGTCATCGAGTCCGATAAGCCCGTCCTGGTCGATTTCTGGGCCGAGTGGTGCGGGCCGTGCAAGAAGCTCAGCCCCCTGCTCGAGGAGATCGCCGATGAGCTGGGCGATCAGGTCACCATCGCCAAGGTCGACGTGGATTCCGAACGAACCCTCGGCGCCATGTTCCAGATCATGTCGATCCCCTCGGTACTGATCTTCAAGAACGGTGAGAAGGTCGACGAGTTCGTCGGCCTGCGTCCCCGGAACGAGATCGTGGCGAAGCTGAACGCCCAGCTGTAACTGGTACTCTGTCAGCCAATGACAGGCCGGATTTTCAGGGCATCCACTTCAGGGAGGGGAGTACCGTGACGCAGGTATTCAGAGTCGGTGACCAGAGTCCACGGGTTGCCGAGGCACGATCCACTCTGGCTCGCCTGGGACGGCTACCCGGTTACCAGGGAGATGTCGCCGACTGGAAGTCGCAGAAGTACAGCGAGGAGGACATGCTCTTCGACGGTCGCCTCGTCGAGGCGGTCCGGGCCTTCCAGCAGTCGCGCGGCATCATCGCCCACGGCATGATCGACGAGTCCACCCTGCGGGAGTTGCGCCACGCCTCGTACACGCTGGGTGAACGGGTGCTGTCCTACCAGCCGGGCGCCATCCTCGTTGGCGATGACGTCGCCCAGCTGCAGAAGCAGCTCCAGGAGCTGGGTTTCTACGCGCACCGCATCGACGGCCACTTCGGCGAGCAGACCCACCTGTCCCTGGCGGTCTTCCAGCTCAACTCCGGACTGCAGGACGACGGTGTCTGCGGCCCGGAGACCCTGCGTTCCCTGCGCCTGCTGGGTCGCCGCATCACCGGGGGATCACCGCAGGCCATCCGAGAACGCGAACACGTCCGCAATGCCGGTCCGATGCTCGCCGGGAAACGGGTCGTCATCGACCCCGCCCTGGGTGGCGCCGACAGGGGCATGACCGTCCGTGGCCGCTACGGGGAGATCACCGAGGAGGAGATCCTGTGGGACCTCGCCCAGCGGGTCGAGGGCCGCATGATCGCCGCCGGCATGGAGACCATCATCTCCCGCCCCCGCATGGACAACCCCTCCCCGAAGGACCGGGCGGACATCGCCAACGCCTTCGACGCGGACCTGATGGTCTCCCTGCACGCCGACTCCTACCCGAACGAGAAGGCATCCGGGGTGGCCACCTTCTACTTCGGTTCCGATACCGGGTCGAGCTCCCTGATCGGCGAGACCCTCTCCGGTTTCATTCAGCGCGAGATCGGCGCCCGCACCGCGTTGATCAACTGCGGTAACCACGGACGCACCTGGGACCTGCTACGCCTGACCCGCATGCCCACCGTCGAGGTCACCGCCGGCTACCTCAGCAACCCCGGTGACATGGCGATCCTCACCGATCCCACCCACCGCGACACCATCGCCGAAGCCATCGTCGTCGCCGTCAAACGCCTCTATCTGCTCGACGAGGACGACCAGCCCACCGGAACCTACCGTTTCGCCGACCTGCTCCAGGCCGAACAGCGCTGACCGCCCTGGCGGGCCGGGCTCAGAACAGCCAGCCCGCCAGGGCCCCCGCTGCCCCGACGCATCGGCACCAGCAGGGCCGGATCAGCCCGGGGATCGTGTTCAGACAAGGGAGGACTCCGCCAGCAGCTGGTCGATCGCCTCGACGGAGAGCAGGCCCTGCTGTGGGGGCAGATCCAGCCGCAGGCGCGGCAGCACCGGATGGTCGGCGACCACCCGGAAACCGGCGGACTCCAGTGTGGGGACCTCCAGCAGGCCGATATTATCCGCGTTCTCGCAGATCACGCGCACGTCCGGGCTCATGGCCGCGACCTGTTCCTCCGTGAGGTCGGGTCGTCGGCCGAAGGCCTCCACGGCCGGGGACTCGCGGCCGACGATCTCCATGATCGCGGCATCGAGAAGAATCGGCTCCAGGCCGGTACCGGCGAAACCGGGATCGATGAACAGGGAGCTCAGGACATCAGCGTCCGGGGAGACCGGGGCGGTGGGTAGATTCACGACGCCGGGGGCCCGCCCACGACTGCAGAACAGGACCGTGGCGAGGGCACGCTGTGAGCGACGTTCGCTCCCCTCACGGTGCCCGATGGAGAAACCGCAGGTGC
Organism: uncultured Corynebacterium sp.; assembly: GCA_964613845.1. Lineage (GTDB taxonomy): Bacteria > Actinomycetota > Actinomycetes > Mycobacteriales > Mycobacteriaceae > Corynebacterium. Next base: position 1,897 of record CAZTIZ010000019.1, on the reverse strand, counting down.
CGTAGCTCAGCAGGGTGCTGGTCAGCCAGGCCTCCTTCTCGAAGGCGACGTCGCCGGTCGCGGCGATTACCGCCGCATCCGTCGGGATCATCTCCCAGAAGACGGTGCGGGCGGCCTGGTACTGGATCCGGCCCAGGGTGTCCGGGGTGAGCGGGAAGAGGGAGGCGAACATGCCGCCGGCCCCTCAGTCCCGGCCCTCGATCAGCGAGATGATGCGCTCAAAGTCATCCTTGCCGCCGAACTCGATGACCATCCGGCCCTTGTTCCGCCCCATCTGCACGCTGACCTTCGTGTCCCACACATCGGCGAGGCGGTCAGCCGCACGGCTGAGGTACTCGGGCTGCGGAGCGGGTTCGCGCTTCGCCCGCACGGGTGTCTTCTCACCCCGGTTGAGCAGGGTGACGGCCTCCTCGGTGTCCCGCACCGACAATCCCTCGGCGATGATGCGAGCTGCCAGCTTCTCCTGGGCGGCCTCATCCTCGCGCAGTCCGAGCAGGGCGCGTGCGTGCCCCGCGGAGAGCACCCCGGCGGCCACCCGGCGCTGCACGGACACCGGCAGTGCCAGCAGCCGGATCATGTTGGTGATCACCGGCCGGGAGCGGCCCAACCGGTCCGCCAGCTCCGCCTGCGTGACGTCGAACTCTTCCAGTAGCTGCTGGTAGGCGGCCGCTTCCTCCAGGGGGTTGAGCTGCACCCGGTGGATATTCTCCAGGAGGGCATCGCGGAGCATGTCCGTGTTCTCGGTCTCACGGATGATCGCGGGGATGGTCTCCAGCCCGGCCTTCGTGGAGGCCCGCCAGCGACGCTCACCCATGATGAGCTCGTAACGGTCTTCCTCAGTCGCGCGACGCACGACGATCGGCTGGAGCAGCCCGAACTCGCTGATGGAGTGCACCAGCTCGTCCAGCGCCGCCGGATCGAAGACCTGCCGCGGCTGCTGCGGGTTCGGGACGATCTGCGCGATCGGGATCTCCCGGTAGGTGGCCCCGAAGTCCGTGTCAGCAGCCTCCTGCTTCTGCCTCTCGACGTCGCGGCGACCCCGGGCACCCGCGCTGCCACCGAGGATCACATCGGCGGCGGTGTCGCCGAGCCGCGGGGAGGTCTTGTAGCGCTGGGGGTCGACCGTACGCTGCACGTCCCGCGGGGTCGGCACCGACGAGGTCGGGGGCTTGGGGGCGTCGAGTTTCGGGGCATCGAGCTTCGGCGCGCCCGGTTTGGGGGCGCCGGGTACGGCAGGTGAGGACGGGGAGCCGGGTCGGCTGCCCGACAGGGCCCCCAGGCGTGGCTTCGTACCGGTGCCCAGGGTGCTGCCCGGAGCCGGTGTGCTGCTGTCCGGACCAGAGGGGATGAGGGCGGCGAGCCCACGACCGAGTCCACCCTTGCGAGTTTCCTGTGACATGACGTCGGTTGCCTTTCCCGGACTACAGGTCCGCTTCAGTTCTTGTCCACCTTATCGTCGTCGGACGCTCAATCCCGGCTTTGAGCGCCGTCGACGGTGACGGTGTCGTCACTTTCCACGGAACCACCCAGGCGGTGGGCGGTCTCCGGGCTGACGCCGATGGGGCCGGTGGACTCCACGGGCAGGTAGTCGCCCCGGCGGGCAATCTCCTTGGCGGCGTCGAAGTAGGCCATCGCCCCGCGGGAACCCGGGTCGTATTCGAGCACGCTCTGCCCGTAGCCGGGCGCCTCGGAGACCTTCACCGAGCGGGGGATGACGTTGCGGAGCACGACGTCGCCGAAGTGCTCGCGGACCTCGACGGCGACCTGCTCGGAGAGCTTGGTGCGGGCATCGTACATGGTCAGCAGGATCGCCGAGATGTGCAGGTCAGGGTTGAGGTGCTGCCGGATCATCGAGATGTTGTTGAGCAGCTGGCCCACGCCCTCCAGGGCGTAGTAC
>CAZTIZ010000018.1:0-29243 GCA_964613845.1 uncultured Corynebacterium sp. | reverse complement strand
CTAGGCTGGGACGATGCTTGATCCCCTCAGCCGGTCCGGACGACGCTTCCGCGGCCCCGTCACCGGCACCCGCGACATGACCCACCCCGGGTGGCCCGAGGCGACCTCCACGGTCACCCTCCCGGACGGCGGTCGGGTACGGCTACGCCCCCTGGTGCGTGGCGATGGCCGTCACTGGCAGCGCCAGCGCCTGATCGATGAGCGGTATCTCCGGCCCGTCGAGCCGACCACCACGACCGGTTGGCAGGAAGCTCATTCCCCGGCCGCCTGGTGGAACAACCTGCTGAGCCTGCGCGACGCAGCCCGCACAGGGCAGGTGGTGCCGCTGGTCATCGAGCTGGACGGGGCCTTCGTCGGGCAACTGACGTTGGGCAATATCCAGCACGGTGGTGTGTCCGACTGCTGGGTCGGCTACTGGGTGCATTCGGCGGTGATGGGCAGGGGAGTGGCCACCGTTGCCTGCGCCCTGGGCACCGACCACGCTTTTCGACGGGTGGGGCTGCACCGGGTGACCGCGACCTACCTGCCCTCTAACCCGGCCTCCGGCCGGGTCCTGGCGCTCAACGGCTACCGGCAGGAGGGATTCCTGCTCCGTAACCTGCACATCGACGGGGAGTGGCGGGACCATGCCTTCGTGGCGCAGACCGTGGAGGACCACCCCGAGAGCTGTGTGGAGCGTCTGCGACGGACCGGGAGAATCCTGGACTGATCTAAATCCCGACGGCGTGGCACCCGGGTGGCTAGTGTTGAACAGAGTTACGCTGTGCTCTATTCCCCACGTCCCCGCAAGGAAGGTGGCATAACGGGTGTCCGGAAGTCTGATCATCGTACTGATAATCGTGGTGTGGCTCTTTGTGCTCGCACCGTTTTTCCTCCGTGGCCAGCGCCGCATCCGGAAGGCCGGTGAGGCCTTCGAGGACACCCGCGTGGTCTACGAGGGTGGTAGTGGCGACATGCCCGCCCGCCGTCGTCCACGTCTGCGCTCCTCGGATGTCCGCCGGACCAGTGAGGAGCCGGTCGAGGGGCAGGACTATGAGCTCGTGGAAGCTGATCTCGATGACCTCGAAGGCGTCCTCATCGACGACCGGGAGGAGATCGTGGACGGCGACATCGTGCACGAACTGGAACCCGTTGTGGCCGAGGACAGCGGAGATGAACCGGAAGAGGACGATACCGGGGAGCATTCCGTCGGGGATGCGGACGGAGAGGACGAGCGTTACCGCTACGACGACGGTTATATCGCGCCGGTGGACCTGATGTACCCGGACCCGCAGGAGCGGGTCACCAACCTCCCCGTGGGCCGCGAGAACGCGCCGATCGCACCTGATGAGGATGAGGAGGACACGCTCGTGCGTGCCCTGAACTCCGATGAGGACCTCAGCGAGGACGAGATCGAGTTCGCGGGGCGCCGTCGGGGGCGGGGCGGCTGGGACCCGGTGGCTGATGCCGAGCAGTCACTGAGCCGCTACCAGCGGCGTCAGCGGGGCCTACTCGCCCTGGCCGCGATCGTCATGGTCGCCGCGGTGATTGGCATCGTGGTCGGTGGCTGGGCCTGGGCCGCGCCGGCCGTGGCGGTGCTGGTGACCGTCGTCTACCTCGTTGCCCTGCGCAACCAGGTTCGGCAGGAGCAGGCGCTGCGGTCCCGCCGGATCCGTCAGCTGCGACGTTCCCGCCTGGGTGTGCGCAACACCGAGGCCAGCGGGCTGCCCGCACCGCGGCAGCTGCGACGCCCCGGGGCCGTCGTGCTCGAACTTGATGATGAATCCCCGGACTTCGAGTATCTGTCGAAGATCTCCTCCCCCTTCCGGGATGAGCGGCAGGATGGTTACCATGGTGAGGTCATCGAGCTCGATGATCGTCGTCGCGCAGGTTAGCCCCACCGGCTGACCGGGGCGGCGCACCGAGGGGCTGTAGCTCAGTTGGTAGAGCACTTCGTTCGCAACGAAGAGGTCCGGGGTTCGATTCCCCGTAGCTCCACGATCACGGCAGGCAGCCGAGGGGGACCCCGCTGGCGGAGGCCACCATCATGCTGACCGGCGTCTCCTCCTGCGCGGCACCGGAGGAGATGAAGACGGTGACCATATCGTATTCGCCGTCCTCATTCGGCTCGCCGGAGAAACACCAGTCGTGCCCTGCCTCATGCCGCTCGTCGGAGCGCAGCTCCAGACCGATCACGGGGGAGTCGGTGGCGAGGTGCCCGCCCATCCAGTCGGCGACCTCCTCGTAGTCCCACTGGGGCAGATCGGCGATGAAGACGTCCTCGCCCTGCTCGATGTTGACGGCGTCGGCGGGAGCCTCGATGTTGTGGACGCCGGTGGCGATCGTCTCGTCGGCTGCGTCCTCACCGCAGGCGGTGAGGGGGAGCACGAGGGCGAGACCGGCGAAAAGGAGGGGGATCTTACGCATGATGGTTCTTTCTGTCATGGGGGAAGGCTGCTCAGCCACCGGCGGGGAGATCGGATTCTGGCCGGTTGATCCTGTGTTCCCCAGTTAACCAGGGATCATTCCAGGAACAGCTCAGCACCACACCCCGGATGTCCCCCGCCGGTGGGAACCGAGCAGGTGCGTATCGACGATCCCGATGGCCTCCATCAGCGCGAACATCATGGTCGGCCCGACGAAGGTGAAGCCGGCCTGCTTGAGCGCCCCGGCCAGGGCAGAAGATTCGGGGGAACAGGTGGGCACCTCCGCACGGGTGTGGGGACGCGGGGTGTGCGCCGGACGGAACGACCACACCAGTTCCACCAGTCCGCCCTGCCCCCGCAGTGCCACGGTCGCCCGCGACAGGCCAGCCTGGAAGACCTCCAGGCTCAGTCGCTCGAACAGCCCCGCCTCCTCCCGCACCGGCATGCCCCACTCGGTGTCGTAGTACTCCCGCAGGAGCTCATCCGGGGCGGCCCAGGCGGGGCGCGCCAGGCCATCGTCCCCGACGATCAGTTCCGTGTTCATGCCTACGTGGACGGGTCCGGGCTGGAATGGGTTCCCTCGTGGTGCAACAGCCACTGCTTGGCCGCCAGTCCGCCCCGGTAACCACCCGGGCCGCCGTCACTGCGCAGCACGCGGTGGCAGGGCAGGAGGAGGGGAAGGGGGTTGGTGGCGCAGGCGGTGCCCACGGCCCGCACCGCCCCCGGGCGGCCGAGCCGATGGGCGAGCTGTTTATAGGTCTGCGTTGTGCCGTAGGGGATGTCGGCCAGGCCGTCCTGCACCTCACCGCGGAAGCCGGTGGATAGTCGGCGGTCCAGCGCCGGGTCGAGGACGTGGCGGGTGCCGTCGAAGTATTCGGTGAGCTGGCGGGTGACGTCCTCAAGTAGGTCGGTGGAGTGCTCGGCCCGCGCCCCGGTCAGCTTCTCCAGGTCCGAGCGGAGAGCACCGGTGTCCTCGTGCCCGAAGGCCACCCGCAGGACCCCGTGTTCCGTGCCCGCCAGCCAGAGGGGACCGATGGGGGTGGACAGGGTGATCCAGTTCAGGGCGGGCACGGGTTCTCCTCGCGTCGTGAGTGGGCGATGTTTCAGGGTAGTCTAATCGGCATGGATAAACCCGTCGTGAGGGATGCGGCCCTGCTGTTCCTGCGTGGTGTCGTCGGGCTCGTGTTCGTCGCCCACGGCTGGGACAAGTTTTTTCTCACCGGTCTGACCGAGACCACCGGGCAGTTCAGTGCCTGGGGGGTTCCGCAGGCCACGTTGTCGGCCTACCTCGCCGCCACGGGTGAGCTCATCGGTGGCTCGCTGCTGGCCGTGGGTCTTCTCACGACCTTCATGGCGGGGGCGTTGGCCCTGTTGATGCTCGCGGCGGTTTACTTCGTCCATCTGGGGGAGGGCTTCTTCGTGGCCACCGGGGGATTCGAGTACCCGCTGGTCATCCTCGCTGCGTTGGCCATGATCGTGGTCTTCGGTCCGGGTCGGGCCAGCCTGGATGGGGTGTTGTCACGTGCTTGATCATGACCAGGTGCAGGCGGCGCTGTCCGCACGCCTCGACGGGGAGCCCGCGGGCCTGTCCGATGATGTCGTCGACGCCCACGTCGACGGATGTGCCGAGTGTCGGGACTACTGGGAGCGGTCCCTGCGGCTCTACCGCACGCTCGGACTCAACCAGGACCCCATGTCCCCGCCGGACCTGTCCGAGACCATTCTCGCCGGGGTGGAGCCCGAGTGGCGACGCGCAGCCAACGCCCGCTTCGTGGGGCTGTCGATCGCCCGGATACTGCTCGTCCTGCTGGGGTTGGCCTTCGCCTTCGTCGCCGTGGGAATGATCGCCGACAGTGGGGGACTGGTCTCCGTCGGGCCAGACGGGCAGACCTTGTCCCCGGATGCTGATCCCCGGACCGCCAACCTGCTCGCCGACGGCGCGGCTTTCCGCCTGGCACTGTCCTTCGGCCTCTTCACCGCCGCGTGGCGGCCCCGTCTCGTCAGCGGTCTCATCCCCGTCATTGCGGCACTCTGGACGTTCATGCTCGGTTTCACCGCCCGGGACATCCTCCTGGGCCTCGCCGGGACCGAACAGGTCGCCAACCTGGTGATCCTGTTGCTGACGGCCCTGGTGCTGGGTTGGACCTGGCTCAACAACAACGGTTTCACGCGGCTGCGTTCGGCCTGGGACGTCCTGGGCTCCCGGCCCCGGTAGTCCTCAGGTCCAGCTGGGCAGCCACATGATCGCGCGGTAGATCTGATCGGGGATCAGATAGCCGTAGAGGATCGGGGACCAGTAGGCGAACATCGCCACCGCCAACGCCAGGTAACCGATCACCAGCAGCGTCCCCCACGGCATCGGGCCACCCGCCAACCTGCGCAGTGGCGCCCAGCCCATCATCGGTCCCCGACCACTGAGCTGCCCCAGGCCCAAGGCGATGAGACAGATGGTGAAGGGCACCAGGGCTGTGGCGTAGAAGAAGTACATCTGCCGGTCATAGCCGATCAACCAGGGCAGGAAGCCAGCGGCGAAGGCCACCAGGGGGATAAGGAAGCGCCGGTCCCGACGCACCAGCAGGCACCACAACCCCCACAGGAGGACGGGGACGGTGAGCCACCAGATCGCCGGCGTGCCGAACAGGTAGATCATCTGCCGACAGCTGCCAGCCGCACACTCTATCCCGGTCGATGAGTGGTAGAGAATGGGGCGCGCCCCCACCAGCCAGGCCCAGGGCTTCGACTCCCACGGGTGGGAATTGCCCGCCGAGGTGGTCAGCGAGGCATGGAAATCCAGCACCGACAGGTGGTAGTGGAGCCACCCGGCCAGGGAATCAGGCAGCAGGTGCAACCAGGACTCCTCCGGGATGGTGCCGTCGACCGCCGCATGCCGGTACACCGCCGTCTCGGCGGCGAACCAGGCCCGCCATGACCACAGGTAGAGCAGGGCAGGCACCAACACCAGGGAGGCCAGGGCGGGCAGCGTGTCACGCAGCAGCGTGCCGGTGACGTAGCGCCGTACCCGGTATCGGCGTCGCAGGGCCAGGTCCGTGAACACACTCATCAGCCCGAAGAAGGCGATGTAATACAGCCCCGACCACTTCACCCCCAGCGCCATCCCCAGGAAGACACCCGCGGTGAAGCGCCACCACCGGAAACCTAGCCGCGGACCGAAGGGCCCCGCCGCCAGCAACCCGCGCTCCCAGGCATGGTGCAGACGCTGACGGACCTGCCGGTGGTCACGTGCCAGCGCCCAGGCCGCAGCCACGATGAACAGGACCTGGAAGATGTCGAGCATGCCGAAGCGCGAACTGACCAGCAGCACCCCGTCGACCACCCCGAGCAGTCCCGCGAAGGTCGCCACCTGCCAGGAACCGGACAGCTGCCGTGCCAACGCCATGATCGCCAGCACCGTCAGGCAACCGAAGCAGGCCGCCATGAACCGCCACCCCAGGGGCGAGTAGCCGAAGAACATCTCCCCGTAGGCGATCAGCTGTTTACCCAGCGGCGGGTGCACCACCAGCCCGTAGGCCGGATTCGACTCGATGCCACCGATCAGGGGATTGACCTGGGAGCGCACCATGTCCCAGGCCTGCGGGACGTAGTGCTTCTCGTCGAAGACGGGAGTGCCCCCCGCGGTGGCCCCCGTCAGCCCCATGAAACGGGTGAACACCGCGAGCACCGCGATGGTCACCGTGCTCAGGGTGTCGGCACGGGTCCACCGCACCCGGCGCGGTGCCGGGGGGCTCGGAGCGGGCAGGGTGACGGTTCTCACCCGACCGAGTCTAGGTCACGTCCGGCCGGGTGCTGTGCCATGCTGGTGCCCATGGCGTATCCCGACTCCTCCACACCGCTTCCCACCGGCATCATCCTGGCTGCGACGCCGCTGGGCAATGTCGACGATGCCTCCCCGCGGTTGCGGTGGGCGCTGGCCGGGGCCGATCTCATCGCGGCGGAGGACACCCGTCGGGTGCGGTCGTTGGCCGCGGCCCTCGACGTCGAGCTCCGGGGGCGGGTGGTGTCCAACCATGACCACAACGAGGAGGGGCGGAGTCGACAGCTGATCGACGCCGCGCGTACCGGCACCGTGCTCGTGGTCTCGGATGCGGGGATGCCGCTGGTGTCTGATCCGGGTTTCTCCATCGTCGCCGCGGCCCATGAGGCGGGCGTGCCGGTGACGGCGTTTCCCGGTCCCTCGGCGGTGCCCACGGCGTTGGCGCTGTCTGGGTTGCCGGTGGGGCGTTTCATCTTCGATGGTTTCGCCCCCCGGAAGTCGGGGGCGCGCCGGGGTTGGTTGGAGACGTTGCGTACGGAGGAGCGTGCGGTGTGTTTCTTCGAGTCGCCGCACCGGTTGGCGGAGACCTTGGCCGAGGCCAGGGAGATCCTCGGTTCGGATCGTCGGGCCGCGGTGTGCCGGGAGCTGACGAAGACTTATGAGGAGGTCCGTCAGGGCACGTTGGCGGAGCTGGTGGAGTGGGCTGCCGCCGGGGTGCGGGGGGAGATCACGGTGGTCCTGGCGGGTGGTTCGGTAGAGGAGGTCGATGTGGCTGCCCTGGTGCCGGTGGTGGAGGGGCTGGTGGCGGAGGGGGTGCGGCTCAAGGATGCCTGTAAGCAGGTGGTTGCCGGACGTGGGGTATCCAACCGGGAGCTGTATGAGGCGGTGCTGGCGGCTCGCTGAGTGAAAGTTACACCTTTGTGATCCGGGTCACGGAAAGGCGTGGTGTGCAGCGGGGATAAGGTGTCGACAATCTCGGCTGGGTGGGGCGGTGCTGGCGGGCCGGACTGATCGGGCTGGCGGAACCGGCGCGGGTGTTGAAGGCTGGGCTCCATGACAACTCCTGACCCTGATTCGACCCCACCCGGTGAAGCCGTGGAGCAGGGGACCGTTGATGAGCAGCTGGAGCAGCAGTCGGCGACCGAGGAGCTCGCCACCATGCTCTCCCACACCGAGGAGATCGTGGACAGTCTCGAGGACGAGGCGGAGGAGAAGGTCGTCCTCCAGTCCGAGGCCAAGGTCAGCGGTGTCCAGTGGGGGGTTGCGGCCCCGGCACTGATCGTGATCCTCGGGATCGTGATCTGGGGACTGGTGGCCCCCGAATCCTTCTCCGCCTTCGCCGCCGCCGGACTGGACATGGTGGTCAATGACTTCGGTTGGGCCTTCGTGCTCTTCACCACGATTTTCGTGGCCTTCGTCCTCGTGCTGGCGTTGAGTCACTTCGGCACGATCAAGCTCGGTGGGGCCCAGGAGAACCCGGAGTTCCACACGGTCTCGTGGATCGCGATGATGTTCGCCGCCGGCATGGGCATCGGCCTGATGTTCTACGGTGCCTCCGAGCCACTGTTCTTCTTCAACGACGGTGTGCCGGACTACGGGACGGGGGATGTCGCCGCCTCGATGTCCTCGGCCCTGTTCCACTGGACGCTGCATCCGTGGGCGTTGTACGGGATCGTGGGGTTGGCGATCGCCTACTCCACCTTCCGTCTCGGCCGTAAGCAGTTACTGTCCTCGGCCTTCATCCCGTTGATCGGGCAGAAGGGCGCCGACGGCTGGCTGGGCAAGCTCATTGACATGGCTGCGATCGTGGCCACGGTCTTCGGCACCGCCTGTTCCCTCGGGCTGGGCGCGCTGCAGATCGGCGCGGGTCTCACCGCCGCCGGTATCATCGAGGAACCGGGCATGCTGCTGATCATCGGCGTGGTGTCGGTGCTGACCCTGGCGTTCATCCTCTCCGCCATCTCGGGTGTGGGCAGGGGCATCCAGTACCTGTCGAACTTCAATCTCATCATTGCCGCACTGTTGGCGATCTTCGTTTTCGTCGTCGGCCCCACCATCGCCGTCCTCGACCTCATCCCGGGATCGATAGGTTCCTATTTCGCCAACTTCTTCGAGATGACCTCCCGCACCGGCAGCCTTGGCGGCGAGGAGACGGCCACCTGGCTGGGCAGCTGGACCATCTTCTACTGGGCCTGGTGGATCTCCTGGACCCCGTTCGTCGGCATGTTCCTGGCACGTATCTCCCGGGGCCGGTCCATTCGGGAGTTCCTGCTCGGTGTGCTGCTGATCCCCTCGGGAGTGTCCACCATCTGGTTCGCGATCATGGGCGGCACCGCCATCACCTTCCAGCAGGAGGGCCGCGACATCTACGGTGAGGGCAACCCCGAGGAACAGCTGTTCAGCCTGCTGCACGAGCTGCCCGGTGGCACGGTGATGGCGATCTTCGCCGTCATCCTGCTGGGCACCTTCTTCATCACGTCGGCGGACTCCGCCTCGATCGTGATGGGCTCGCTGTCCCAGCACGGCCGTTCCGATGCCAGCCCCTGGATCTCCGCCACCTGGGGCCTGTTCACCGCCCTGGTGGCCGTGACCATGCTGGTCACCGGCGGGGACGACGTACTGGGCAACCTCCAGAGCGTGACCATCACCGCCACCGCACCCTTCCTGCTGGTGATCATCCTGTTGATGTTCGCCATCATCAGGGATCTACGCAACGACGTCATCTACCTCGACTACCGTTCCCAGCGGGAGTTCGCCGTCAAGCTGGCGCGGGAGCGGCGCCTCCACGAGCGCTACCAACGCGCGGCGGCGCTCAAGGCCCAGCGGCAGAAGCGCGGGCGTCACGGCGCCGGGCCGGGTGCGGGGTGAGCTGAAGCCGGGGACGTCGATAAATTAAGGTGGGGCACATGACAAAGTCTGTGCTTGTATCCGTCGCCTGGCCCTACGCCAACGGCCCCCGACACATCGGCCACGTCGCCGGCTTCGGCGTTCCCTCCGACGTCTTCGCCCGCTACCAGCGAATGGCGGGCAACGACGTGCTGATGATCTCCGGAACGGATGAGCACGGCACCCCGCTGCTGGTCCAGGCCGACAAGGAGGGCGTGTCCGTCCGCGAGTTGGCCGACCGCTACAACCGCCAGATCGTCGAGGACCTCGCCGGCCTCGGTCTGTCCTACGACCTGTTCACCCGCACCACCACCCGCAACCACTACTCGGTCGTGCAGGAGCTCTTCCGCGGCCTGCACGACAACGGCTACATGATCAGGGAGACCACCATGGGGGCGGTCTCCCCGTCCACGGGCCGGACCCTGCCCGACCGCTACATCGAGGGCACCTGCCCGATCTGCCAGGCCGACGACGCCCGGGGCGACCAGTGCGACAACTGCGGTAACCAGCTCGACCCGGTGGACCTGATCAACCCGGTCTCCAAGATCAACGGTGAGGTCCCGAAGTTCGTCGAGACCGAGCACTTCCTGCTCGACCTGCCCTCCCTGGCCGAGGCCCTGGGCGAATGGCTCCAGGATCGGCAGGACTGGCGCCCCAACGTGCTGAAGTTCTCCCTGAACCTGCTCGACGACCTGCGGCCGCGCGCCATGACCCGCGACATCGACTGGGGCGTGCCGATCCCGATCGAGGGCTGGGCCGACAACAACGCCAAGAAGCTCTACGTCTGGTTCGACGCCGTCATCGGCTACCTCTCCTCCTCGATTGAGTGGGCCTGGCGTTCCGGCGAGCCGGCGGCCTGGAAGAAGTGGTGGCAGGACCCGGAATCCGCCAGCTACTACTTCATGGGCAAGGACAACATCACCTTCCATTCCCAGATCTGGCCCGCCGAACTCCTCGGCTACGCCGGCCGGGGAGCCAAGGGGGGTGCGACCGGGGAGCTGGGTGAGCTCAACCTCCCCACCGAGGTCGTCTCCTCCGAGTTCCTGACCATGTCCGGCTCAAAGTTCTCCTCCTCGAAGGGCGTGGTCATCTACGTCAGGGACTTCCTCGCCGAGTTCGGCCCCGACCCGCTGCGCTACTTCATCGCGGTAGCCGGCCCGGAGAACACCGACACCGACTTCACCTGGGACGAGTTCGTCCGCCGCGTCAACAACGAGCTGGCCAACGGCTGGGGCAACCTGGTCAACCGCACGGTGTCCATGGCCCACAAGAACTTCGGTGAGGTCCCTGCCCCGGGCGCACTGGAGGATGCCGACCGCAAGATCCTCGACCTCGCCGAAGACACCTTCGCCACCGTCGCCGAGGCCCTGGAGCAGTCGAAGTTCAAGGCCGGCATCACTGCCGCCATGCACGTCGTCGGTGAGGCCAACGCCTACATCGCCGACCAGGAGCCGTGGCAGCTGGCCAAGGATGAGACGAAGCGCGAGCGCCTGGCCACCGTCCTGTGGACCGCCCTGCAGGTCGTCTCCGACTGCAACGTCCTGCTCACCCCCTACCTGCCGCATATCGCCCAGCAGGTGCACGAGACCCTCGGCCGCGACGGTGTGTGGGCTGCCACCCCCGAGGTCCGTGAGGTCACCGACGACATGCCCGTTGACCTCGTCGGTGTCGGACTGCCCGAGCAGGGTCAGTCCTACCCGGTCATCACCGGCGACTACACCACGCAGCAGGCGCGCTGGTCCCGGATCGACGTCGTGCCCGGCACGCCCCTGGGCAAACCGAAACCGCTGGTGCAGAAGCTCGACCCGGAGCTGGCCGAGACCGGCCCCGAGTGGGCACCCGTGCAGTGACGGTCTGACGCACTACGCTCAAGGGCCTGTCATCGAGGAGGCCCCCCCAGTGAGTACCCGTTCCACCATTCCCGTGCTGCTGCTGTTCCTGGCGGTACTCACCGCCGCCCTGAACCTGCGCGCCGGGATCTCCTCACTCGGATCGGTACTCCCTGAGACCCTGCTGGCCTTCGACGCCGGCGGGTCCCTGGCCGGGGTCATCACCGCCATCCCCGGCCTGTTCTTCGCACTGTTCGGACTGCTGGCCGTCCCGCTGGCCACCCGCCTGGGGCTCAGCCGGACGCTGCTGGCAGGCATGGTGATCTCCCTGACCGGCCTGGCCCTGCGGCCGTGGGTGGGCGGAATATGGGTGTTCATCCCGCTCACCGCCTGCGTGGTCACCGGCATCGCGCTGGCGAACGTGCTGCTGCCCGCCTGGATCAAGAACCACGGCGGCCGCCACATCGTGGTGCTGATGACCATCTACGGTTCCGTGCTCGGGGTATCGGGTGCGCTCGGTCCGCTCACCGCACTGCTGTCCGACGCCCCCGACGCCTGGCGGTGGGCCCTGTTCCTGTGGGCCGGGCCCGCCGCGGTACAGGTCGTGGTGTGGCTGGCCGTGGTGACGCGGGCGGGTCGCGACGTGCCCTCCTCGGTCTCGCCGAGCGGTTCCGCCACCGCCGGATCCCTGTGGCGTGCCCCCACCGCCGTGTTCCTCATGCTGTTCTTCGGACTGCAGTCCATGCACGCCTACATCCAGATGGGGTGGCTGCCCAAGATCTACATCGACCACGGTGTCGCCCCCGGCACCGCCAGTCTCGCGCTGGCGCTGACGGGCGGCTTCGGCATCATGGGTGGGCTGGTGATGCCCGTGGTCATCGACCGGCTGCGCAGCATCGTGTGGCTGCCGGTGTTCTTCTCCGCGGTCATGGCCGCCGGTTACCTGGGACTGTGGCTGGCGCCCGGTACCGGGCCCCTGCTGTGGGCGGCACTGCTGGGCCTGGGCAGTTTCTGTTTCCCCACGGCCATCGCCCTCATCCCGGCGCGCAGCCGCGTGCCGATGGTCACCGCCCGGTTGTCCGGTTTCGTGCAGCCGGTCGGCTACGTCATCGCCGCCCTGGGCCCGTTGGTGGTCGGAGTGGTCCGGGAGGCCACCGGCGGGTGGGGGGTGATCCTGCCCGTCCTGGCGGCGGTGTGTGTGCTCATGGCGGCGGTGGGGTTCCGTGCCGCACGCAGGGGCTTCATCGACGATGAGCTCGCAGCCCAGGTCTGATGTCCGGGCCATGGTGTTAGGTGGGTGGCATGGAGACGAACACCGTGGCAACCAGACAACAGGCCGATGAACTGCTCACCCGGATCGCCCGTCCCGGGGCGCGGCTGCGTGAGGACCAGTGGACGGCGGTCGACGCCCTGGTCAACCGGCGTCGCCGCATGCTGGTGGTCCAGCGCACGGGCTGGGGGAAGTCGGCGGTGTACTTCATCGCGGCGAAGTTGCTGCGCGCCCGTGGTGCTGGGGCGTCGCTGATCATCTCGCCGCTGCTGGCGTTGATGCGCAACCAGGTGGCGGCCGCCCAGCGGGCGGGCATCCGGGCGGAGACCCTCAACAGTGCGAACATGACGCAGTGGGAGGAGATCCAGGCGCGGGTGGCGGCGGGGGAGGTGGATGTGCTGTTGGTGTCCCCGGAGCGGCTCAACAACCCCGAGTTCCGGGACACGGTGCTGCCCCGCCTGGCAGAGACCGCGGGCATGGTCGTCATCGACGAGGCGCACTGCATCTCCGACTGGGGGCATGATTTCCGCCCCGATTACCGTCGCATCCGTGACCTGTTGGCGGGCCTGCGGGCCGATGTTCCGGTGCTGGCCACCACCGCCACCGCCAACGATCGGGTGGTGGCCGATGTCCAGGCTCAGCTGGGGGAGGAGACCGGTCTGCTGCGGGGGGAGCTGGACCGGCGTTCCCTCCACCTGTCGGTGGTGCAGCTGGCCGACACCACCGCCCGGCCCGCCTGGCTGGCCACGCACCTGGGTGAACTGGCGAGCTCGGGCATCATCTACTGCCTGACCGTCGCCGCCGCGGAGGATCTGACCGGGGCACTGGAGGCGGCGGGCTGGAACGTTGCCGCCTACACCGGGCGCACCGAGACCGGTGAACGGGAACGGCTCGAACAGGCCCTGCTCGACAACGAGCTCAAGGCCCTGGTGGCCACCTCCGCACTGGGGATGGGCTTTGACAAGCCGGACCTGGGTTTCGTCATCCACGTCGGCGCGCCAGGCTCCCCGGTGTCCTATTACCAGCAGATCGGTCGCGCCGGCCGTGGCACCGAACGCGCCGACGTCATCCTCCTGCCCGGGGTGGAGGACCGGGACATCTGGGCCTACTTCGCCTCGCTCTCCTTCCCCGGTGAGGAGACGGTGCGGGAACTGCTCGCCGCCCTGGGGGAGGAGCCGCAGTCCACGGTCCGGCTGGAGTCCGTGGTGGACCTGAGCCGCTCGCGGCTGGAGCAGGTGCTCAAGGTCCTCGATGTCGATGGTGCGGTGCGGCGGGTGAAGGGCGGTTGGGTGTCCACTGGTCGGCCCTGGCACTACGACGCGCAGCGCTACCGGAGTCTGGAGCAGGCCCGGCAGGCCGAGCAACAGGCCATGCTCGATTACCAGTCCACCGATGGCTGCCGGATGCTCTTCCTGCGCCACCAGCTCGACGACGGCGCCGCGGCAGGGGCGTGCGGACGCTGCGACAACTGCACCGGGCTTCGTTGGGACACGCAGGTTGACGCCCGTCTCGCCGAGACCGTCACCCAGCGGCTCACCGCCCCGGGGGTACGGGTGTCGGCGCGTCGGCAGTGGCCGACCGGCATCAGCGTGCGCGGCCGGATCCACGGCGTGGAACCCGGCCGGGCCCTGGGCCGGCTCAACGACATCGCCCGTGGCCCCGCGTTGCGGGAGCTGCTGGAGCACAGGGACTGGCGGCCCGGCAGCCCCTGGCGCCAGGATCCGTGGCTACCGCGGATCGTGGCGGTGCTGGCGGACTGGGACTGGACGCGACGCCCCACCAACGTCGTGGCGCTGGGCAGCCATGACCGGGCCACCACCGACCTGGTGGCGGCCACCGCCGAAGCCATCGCCGAGGTCGGCAGGATGAACCACACCGGCCTACTGCCCGTGTACGGGGGCCGCGGAGAGGTCACCGCCCAGAACTCCGCCTACCGGGTTACCGGGCTGCTCGGTCACTGGGACTGGTCGGCGATCACGGCCATGACCCTGGTGGAGGGGCCGATCCTGCTGGTCACCGAACTCATCGATACCGGCTGGTCGGTCACCGTGGCCGGGTCCGCCCTGGCCGAACACACCGGCCGCACCGTCCTCCCCTTCGGCCTGGCCAGCCGGGGATAGACCGGTTCGGTCAGTCCAGGATCAGCTGCAGGTAGACCAGATCCAGCCACCGGTCGAACTTGCGGCCCACCTCCGGCAGCCGGCCGCGCTCCCGGAACCCCAGCTTCTCGTGCAGCCGCAGGGAACCGGTGTTATCGCCCTCGACCGTGGCGACCATCGAATGAATCGTCCCGTCGTTGCGGGCGGCATCGGTGAGGCTGTGCATGAGACGTCGGCCCACACCCCTGCCGTGGGCCTCAGGATGGACGTAGATGGAGTTCTCCACCGTGTGCCGGTACCCCGGCGCCGCCCGGAACTTTCCGTAGCTGGCCCACCCCAGGAAGGAACCATCCTCCCCGACGGCGACGAACACCGGATAACCGTCGGCCTGCCGGTCGTGGAACCACTCCCGGCGCTCAGTCTGATCGACCGGCTCGTCCCGGAACAGGGCGGCGGTCTCCCGGATCGCCCAATTGTGCAGGTCAGTGATGTCGGGGATGTCCGCTTCCCCAGCGGGTCGGATGAGCATGGCGGCCAGCTTAGCCACGGACCACGGCGATGGCACGGGCCGGGAACGCCGCCCCACCCCGGGGTACCGGCCAGGCCGCCAGCAGCAGGGACCCGGTGGCGGGCACCCGGTCCAGATTCCGCAGTGCCTCGATCTGCCAGTGACCACGCCCCAACCACCACCGCTGGGCCCGGAAGTCACCGGCGGACACCCGCACCCCCGGGTCGGTGTCGAGCGTCTCGTGCCCGATCGCGAGCACCCCGCGGGCGTCGAGCAGCGCCAGCGCATCGACCCCCCACCCCGGGGAGTCAGGAGTGTGCATGATGCCCGTCTCCCACCTGTGCGACCAGCCCGTCCGCAGAGCCACGAACGAATCCGCCGGGAACCGCCCGTGCTCCCGCTCCCAGGCCAGCAGGTGATCCCGACCCAGCTCCTCCCCCTCGGGCAGGTCCACGACCGCCAGTGGCAGCAGGCACTCGCGCGCCGGGATGTCCGCCAGGTCACGGCCGGTGGGGTCGACGTGGGAGGGGGCGTCGACGTGGGTGCCCCAGGGGCCCGCGAAAGCGTAGTGGTCGACGGTGAACCCGTCCGTGGCGGCGTCGGCCAGGCGGGTGACCACGGCCTCCGGGTCGTCGGGGAAGCGCGGCTGGCCGGATCGGAAGTGATGGGTCAGGTCGAGGAATCGCAGGTCGTCGACCATCCCCCACAGTCCCGGACTCATCGGCGGGCACGCAGGGGGAGGGGGCGCATCATGGCCTCATCGTAGGTGGGGGCGGGGGCTTCCTACAATGGCGGTCATGTCGAAGAGGAAACCCCGTCCGACCCCCGTCCCCGCCGATGCCCTGCCCGGCATCGTCGACGCCCACACCCACCTCG
Source organism: uncultured Corynebacterium sp. (assembly GCA_964613845.1). Taxonomy (GTDB): domain Bacteria; phylum Actinomycetota; class Actinomycetes; order Mycobacteriales; family Mycobacteriaceae; genus Corynebacterium. The sequence continues at coordinate 13,598 of CAZTIZ010000018.1, read as the reverse complement.
CCACAGCGGGCGCGCGGAGCCCGGAGGAGATCGACGCGATGGTCGGGCGCGCCGTGGCCGCCGGTGTGGAGAAGATCTGCACCGTCGGTGACGGCCTGGCTGAAGCGGAGGCGGCGCTGGCTGCCGCCCACCACCATCCACGGGTCCACGCGGCCTGTGCGATCCACCCCACCCGTGCCCACGAACTCGACGACGCCGCGCGTGCCCGCCTGCGTGAGATGGCGCACGACCCGCGTTGCGTGGCGGTGGGGGAGACCGGGCTGGACACCTACTGGATCACCCACGCCCCGGAGCGCACCGCGACGCTGGCGGTGCAGGAGGAGGCGTTGCGCTGGCACATCGACCTGGCCGTGGAGGCCGGGAAGACACTGATGATCCACAACCGGGAGGCCGATGGGCGACTCATGGAGGTGCTCGCCGACGCCCCCGCCCCACGACGCACCATCCTGCACTGCTTCTCCTCGCCGCGGACGATGGCGGAGGAGGCGCTCGCCCGCGGTTATGTGCTCAGCTTCGCAGGCAACATCACCTTCAAACGCAATGCGGAGCTGCGTGAGATCGCCGGGATCACTCCACCCGGGCAGCTGCTCATTGAAACGGACGCCCCCTACATGACGCCCGAGCCCTTCCGCGGGGCACCTAACGAGCCCGCGTTGGTCGGCCACACCGCCCATTGCGTGGCGCAGGCCCGGGGAATGGCGCCGGAGGAACTCGCCGAGGAACTGGGCGTCACCTTCGATGAGGTCTTCGGCCTGGCCTGAGCGAGAGCGTTAGAATTCCGGTCCAGGTTTTGTTATCGTACCGTTATTCAACCGCCAGCCACCTCAGCGAGATCGAGACAGTAACCCCCATGGGACTTCACACCACCTCACGTATCAAGCGGATCAACACCTCCACCTCCCTGCCCGGCCGCCTCATCGCCGGCGGGGTGGTGGGCACCCTCGCCCTCGGCGGCGTCGTCGCCGTCAGTGCACAGAAGGACGTCATCCTCGACGTCAACGGTGAGCAGCAGACCCTGAGCACCTTCTCCCGGGATGTGGCAGGGGTGCTGGCGGCGGCCGAGGTCCAGATCGGCGATGATGACCTGGTCTACCCTGCCCCCTCCGAGTCCATCAGCGACGACGGGACGATCACCGTGCGCACCGCCAAGCCGGTTGCCCTGGTCATCGATGGGGAGGCCACCGACCTCACCTCCACCGCACTGACGGTCGAGGATCTGCTCAACGAGATCGACGACCTCACCCCCGCCGCCCAGATCGAGCAGGACGGCCACACCCGCCTCACCGAGGGCATGCGCGTGGAGGTCACCACCCCGAAGATCGTCGCCATCGACGATGCCGGTGCCGTGACCTACACCTCCATCGCCGCCCGCACCGTCGGGGACGTACTGGCCGAACGCGGCATCGATCTGGGCGGGGAGGACATCGTCAGCCCCGCCCCGGATTCCCCGGTGGCCAACAACATGAACATCACCGTCGACCGCGTGGAGATCGACGAGCTCACCGAGACCGTCGAGTTCGAGGTTGAGCCGGACTACCTCGATGACCCCAACTCCCCGGAGGGCACCGAGACCGTCGTCGAGGCAGGGACCCCGGGCACCCGCGAGGTCACCCACCGCATCACCACCGTCAACGGTGAGGAGACCGACCGGGAACTCATCGACGAGGTCGAGCTCACCCCGGCCACGCCCGCCACCGTCAAGCGCGGCACCGCCGCCAGCGCACCGTCGGTGGCCGGCGGCTCCGTGTGGGACGCCCTCGCCCAGTGCGAGTCCAACGGCAACTGGTCCATCAACACCGGAAACGGCTACCACGGGGGACTACAGTTCTCCCCCTCGACCTGGAACGGCTACGGCGGCCAGGAGTTCGCCGCCGCCGCCTACCAGGCCAGCCGCGAGCAGCAGATCGCCGTCGCCCAGCGCGTCCAGCAGGGTCAGGGCTGGGGCGCCTGGCCCGCCTGCACCGCCAAGCTGGGCATCCGCTAGCCCCCACCACAGTGGCGGGCGGTAGATTGGTTCCCATGACCACCAGCGACGCGTCCGCACACGCCGACCTCCTCGGGCCCGTCGAGATCCGGCAACTGGCCGAGAAACTCGACGTCACCCCGACCAAGAAGCTCGGCCAGAACTTCGTGCACGATCCCAACACCGTGCGTCGTATCGTCGCCGCCGCCGACCTGGCCGCCGATGATCACGTCGTCGAGGTCGGCCCCGGCCTCGGTTCCCTCACTCTCGCCCTGCTCGACACCGTCCGGCAGGTCACCGCCGTTGAACTCGACCGCCGCCTGGCCGCCGAGCTTCCCGCCACCATGGCCTGGCGTGCACCGGCCTTCGCCGACCGTCTCACCGTCATGCAGAAGGACGCGCTGAAGGTCACCCCCGACGATATCGACGCCCCCACCGCCCTGGTGGCCAACCTGCCCTACAACGTTTCGGTGCCGGTGCTGCTGCACCTGCTGGAGACCTTCCCCTCGATCCGCCGCGTCCTGGTCATGGTCCAGGCGGAGGTCGCCGACCGTCTCGCCGCGGACCCCGGTTCCAAGATCTACGGTGTACCCAGCGTCAAGGCCGCCTTCTACGGTGACGTCCGCCGGGCCGGTGCGATCGGCCGCCACGTCTTCTGGCCCGCCCCCAAGATCGAGTCCGGCCTGGTGCGCATCGACCGCTTCGCCCCCGGCACCGAGCCCTGGCCCATCGACGACCCCACCCGCCGGGCGGTCTTCCCGATCGTCGACGCCGCCTTCGCCCAACGCCGCAAGACCCTGCGCGCGGCCCTGTCCGGCCACTACGGCTCAGGCCCCGCCGCCGAAGAGGCCCTCGTGGCCGCCGGCATCGACCCGCAGTTGCGCGGCGAGAAACTCTCCGTGACCGACTTCGTGCAGTTGGCGGGGGTCGGGCGGGAATGAGTGCCGGGATCATCCGGGCCCGCGCCCACGCCAAGATCAATCTGCACCTGGGGGTCGGGGAAGCCCGCCCGGACGGCTACCACGAACTCGTCACCGTCTTCCAGTCCCTGGACCTGCACGACGATCTCTCCCTCCACGTCCTGCCCGACACCTCCGCGGGGCAGGGCTCGGTGGTCAACTCCCTGCAGCTCAGTGGCCGCTCCCAGGGGGTGCCGCAGGATTCCAGCAACCTCGCGTGGCGGGCCGTCGACATGCTCGTCGAGGCCTACCGGGCCACCGGTCTTCCCGACCTTCCTCTGGTGAACCTGCATCTGCGCAAGGGCATCCCCGTCGCCGGGGGCATGGCCGGTGGTTCCGCCGACGCCGCCGCGGCCCTGCGGGTGACCCAGGCCTGGCTGGGGACTCTGACCGACCCCCTGCCGGAAAGCGAACTGGACAGGATCGCCGCGCAGCTGGGATCCGACATCCCCTTCACCCTGCACGGCGGCACGATGCTGGGCACCGGACGGGGGGAGAACCTCGTGCCGGTGCTCTCCCGGGGGGACTACCACTGGGTGCTGGCGGTGGCCAGCCGGGGCCTGTCCACCCCGGAGGTCTTCGCCCGGCTCGACCAGCTGCGCGCCGATGGCCGCGACCTGCCCGCCTCCACGGACACTACCGCGCTCAACCGGGCCCTGCTGTCGGGAGACCCGCGGGAACTCGCCGCCACCCTCGGCAACGACCTGCAGGCACCCGCGATCAGCCTGCGCCCCGAACTGCGTGCCGTCCTGGCCGCCGGGGCCACGGCGGGAGCCCTGCAGGGAATCGTCTCCGGGTCGGGGCCCACGTGTGCGTTCCTCTGCCTCAACGCCGACCACGCCGCTGACGTGGCCGAGGAACTGACCGACTCCGGGATCGTCCTCACCGCCCTCACGGCCACCGGCCCCGCGCCGGGTGCCCGGGTGGTCCCGGAGACCGCCTAGCAACTGCGGGAACGGCCGGTCTAGGATGAACTGAACATGGTGAATCTGATCAACCTCGAAAACGTGCACAAGTCCTTCGGCCTGAAGACGCTGCTGGACGGCATCAGCCTCGGCGTGCAGGCCGGTGACCGGATCGGCGTCGTCGGCCTCAATGGTGGGGGCAAGACCACCCTCCTGGAGATCCTGGCGGGCATCGAGCCGCCGGATACCGGGCGGGTCTCCCACAACTCCGGCCTGCGGCTGACCGTGGTCACGCAACGCGCCGAACTCGACCCCGACTCCACGATCGGCGGGGTCGTCGTCGCCCCCCTGGGCCTGGAGACCTACGAGTGGGCCTCCAACGCCAAGGTCCGCGAGGTCCTCGGTGGCCTCGGGATCGTGGAACTGGGACTGGACACGAAAGTCGGCGGGCTCTCCGGTGGCGAACGCCGCCGCGTCAACCTCGCCGCCGCGCTGGTCCGGGACCTCGACCTGGTGATCCTGGATGAGCCGACCAACCACCTCGACGTGGAGGGTGTGCAGTGGCTGGCTGATCACCTGATCGCCCGCCGTATCGCCGTCGTCGTGGTCACCCACGACCGGTGGTTCCTCGATACCGTGGCCACCCGTACCTGGGAGGTGCACGATGGCGACGTCGACATCTACGAGGGCGGCTACAACGACTGGACCTTCGCCCGTGCCGAGCGCGCCCGCCAGGCTGATGCCATGGAGCAGCGCCGGCAGAACCTCGCCCGCAAGGAACTGGCCTGGCTGCGCCGCGGCGCCCCCGCGCGTACCTCCAAGCCGCGTTACCGTATCGAGGCCGCTGAGGCGCTGATCGCGGACGTGCCGGCTCCGCGCGACACCGTCGAGCTCATGACCTTCTCCCGGCAGCGGCAGGGCAAAGTCGTCATCGAGCTGGAGGACGCCCGCATCGAGGCCCCGGACGGGCGCGTGCTCGTCGATCACCTGACGTGGCGGTTGGCTCCGGGCGAGCGCATCGGACTGGTGGGGGTCAACGGTTCCGGCAAGACCACCCTGCTGCGTGCGCTGGCCGGGGAGTACCCGTTGGCGGCGGGCAAGCGTATCGAGGGCCAGACAGTGCGCCTGGGCTGGCTACGCCAGGAGCTCGACGATCTCGATCCTGCGCTGCGGTTGATCGACGCGGTGGAGGAGGTGGCCACCTACGTTCAGCTGGGTGAGCGGGAGATGTCGGCCTCCCAGCTGGCGGAGCGTCTCGGTTTCTCCCCGAAGCGCCAGCGCACCCCGGTGGGGGATCTGTCGGGTGGCGAACGACGTCGTCTGCAGCTCACCCGCGTGCTCATGGCGGAACCGAATGTTCTGCTGCTCGATGAGCCGACCAACGACCTGGACATCGACACCCTGCAGGAACTGGAGTCGCTGCTGGACTCCTGGCCCGGCACCCTGGTGGTCATCTCCCACGACCGTTACCTCATCGAACGCGTCGCCGACACGACGTGGGCGCTGTTCGGTGACGGGCAGCTGACCGGTCTGACCGGTGGCATCGAGGAGTATCTGCGACGTCGTGAGGAACAGGCCGAGGTGGAGGGCAGCGGTGTGCTCGATCTCGGGGAGGACAGGGTGCCTGCCTCCATATCGGGGCCGGAGTCGGGTCTGAGCGCCCGGGAGGAGCGTGAGCTGCGTAAGCAGATGAACGCCCTGGAGCGCAGGATCAGCCGGGTCGACCCGAAGATCAAGCAGGTCACTGCGGAGATGGCGGCGGCCGCAGAGGCCGTCGACACCGTGAAACTCACCGAACTGGATGCACGTCTACGTTCCCTGCAGGAGGAACGGGAGGGCTACGAGATGGAGTGGCTTGAGGTGGGCGAGCAGCTGGAGGGCTGAGCCGGCCCCACCCGGTTACCCCCGGAAGCTCACGGATCGGTAACAGGTTTCCGCTAGGGCCTCAGGGATGCGGGGAGGTGGGTGGGGGTATGGGATATTTGATGCATGACAATCGTGTCCCGCGTTCTGGCCGCACTCCTCCTGCCCCTGGCCCTCGGGCTGAGCGCAGGCCACGCCGTTGCCGCACCGGTGGAGACCTCCCCCGAGAGTATCCGGCAGCAGGCGGCGACGGAATCCGTCGTCGCTGACCTCGTCCTCGTGGCAGGACAGCTCACGGTGGCCACGGAGAGTAACCTGACGCAGATGGGCCACCAGCTCACCGATGAGGCCGCGGCGATCGCGACCCTGTGGGCGCAGCAGGCACTCACCGGTGAGGCGGAGTTCTACGGTGACGTGGGCACCGGTGTGACCCACCGGGAGCTGGGCACCGGCAACATCTACCGGCTGAGTGGTGAGCAGGCCCGGGATCGCCTGGTGTGGCTGGATCGTGAGGCCAACTACTTCTCCGACGGTTACCCCGCGGGGGTGGCGGTGAGTGTGGACGGTGAGTACATCTACCTCGTCGAGTACTTCCTGATTTAAGCGTTACACTCGGGGCCATGATTCTGATCAACGTCCGTTTCCGCCCCCGCCCCGAATATGTCGAGTCCTTCCGCGATGAGGTGGCCGCCTACACCGAGGCGACCCGCGCTGAGGAAGGCTGCCTGTTCTTCGACTGGTTCCGCAGCACCGATGATCCGGATGAGTACCTTCTCATCGAGGGGTTCAAGGACGACGGCGCCGAGGCCCACGTCCAGTCCCGGCACTTCAGCAACGCCTGCGAGATGTTTCCGAGGCTGCTGCTGGAGACCCCGCAGATCATCAACACCTCCATTCCGGGCAAGACGGAATGGGACCGGATGGCGGAGTTTCAGGTCCGGTAACCCAGCACCACTGCGCTAGTCTTGGGCGTATGGCCACACAGCACCCTTCCGATCTGCCGTCACTGTCGAAGAAGGCGTACGGTACAGAGCTCAAGCGCCTCCAGGCTGAACTGGTGGACATGCAGCAGTGGGTGGTGGAGACCGGCGCCCGCCTCGTCATCGTCATGGAGGGGCGCGATGCCGCGGGTAAGGGTTCTGCCATCAAACGGCTCACCCAGTACCTCAATCCCCGCAGTGCGCGGATCGAGGCGCTGCCCAAGCCCAACTCCCACGAACAGGGCCAGTGGTACTTCCAGCGCTATATTGAACGCCTGCCCACCGCCGGGGAGATCGTCATCTTCGACCGCTCCTGGTACAACCGGGCGGGCGTGGAACGGGTGATGGGTTTCTGTACCTCCGCCGAGTACCGCCGTTTCCTCCACCAGGCCCCCATCTTCGAGCGTCTCCTCGTCGAGGACGGCATTATGCTGCGCAAATACTGGTTCTCCGTCTCCGACGAGGAACAGGTGGCACGGTTTCGTTCCCGGCTGGAGGACCCGCTGCGCCGCTGGAAGCTCTCGCCGATGGACCTGCAGTCGATCACCCGCTGGGAGGAGTACTCCCGGGCCAAGGATGAGATGTTCATCCACACCGACATCCCCTCCGCCCCCTGGTACACGGTGGAGAGCGAGGACAAGAAGCGTTCCCGCATCAACATGATCTCCCACCTGCTGTCGACGGTGCCCTACGAGAAGATCGACCGGCCGCTGCCGGTGATCCCGGAACGGCCAGCCTCCGCCACCGGCTACGACCGTCCCCCACGCGCGGAGTTCCACTACGTGCCCGACGTCGCCGCGAAGCTGGAGAAACCCCGGAAGAAGTCGGGGAAGAAGAACGCCGGCAAGAAGAAATAGGGGTACAGGACCGGCACGTCCCCGGCAGCTCCCCGCAACACGGTGATGTGGAACACTGTCTGCATGACCACACAGAATGACCGCCCCGTGCTCGTGTCCGTCCGCAAGACCACCGGGGTGCTTGAACTCAACCGGCCGGGCGCACTCAACGCCCTCAACCCCGAAATGATCGGCATCATCTCTGAGGCCCTGGAACAGTGGCGGGATGACGGGGGCGTCACCCAGGTCCTCATCGTCTCCGGGGCTGCGAAGGGCTTCTGCGCCGGCGGGGACGTCCGCTACACCCGGGAGCGGATCCTGGCGGGCGGCGACGGGGAGATCGACGACTTCTTCCGCACCGAGTACGCCATGAACCATGTCATCGCCACCTTCCCGAAGCCGTATGTCGCGGTCATCGACGGCGTGGTCATGGGCGGTGGACTGGGCGTATCCGCGCACGGTTCCCACCGCATCATCACCGACGGGGCGCTGGCCGCCATGCCGGAGACGATGATCGGTTATCTCACCGACGTCGGCATGTCCTGGCTCTTCCAGCGCCTGCCCCGGGGTTCGCAGGCCCTGGCCGCCTTCCTCGGGGTGACCGGCTACCGCCTCAGCCCCGCGGACATGGTCTGGTCGGGCCTGGCCACCCACCACATCAGTTCGCTCGTCCGGCAGGCCTTCGTCGACACGGTCATCGACCGCGGCGTTGAAGCCGCCGTGACCGAATACGACGCCGCCCCCGTCGACGCCTCCCGCCTGGCGGACCTGATCGACGACATCGAGGCCACCTTCGGACACGACACGTGGGAGCAGATCGACGCGGCGCTCGACGCACACGACAACCGGGAGTTCGTCGAACAGGTGCGGGCGCTGATGGCCCAGGCCAGCCCGTCGTCGGTGGTGGCCACCGTGGAGCTGGTCGCCACCAACAGCCGGGCGGAGTGCCTGCAGGACGGACTCGACAACGAGGAGCGGCTCGGTGAGGTGCTGCGCCGCCGCCCCGATTTTGTGGAGGGGGTGCGGGCGGTGCTGGTCGATAAGAGCCGTGACGCCGTCTTCGACCCGGCGCACACCGACCAGGTCGATCCTGCACCTTATCGGGCGGTGCTGAAGGGTTAGCCCGGTTGGACGTCCAGGCCCGCCGCGCCGATCGTGACGGTGACCCGTTCACCGGTGGTCGGCAGCACGAGCACCGCGCCGTCGGAGGCCGGGACCAGATCCAGCCCGCGGTGTTCCGCGTAGGACCGCAGCGCCCGTTGCAGGTCCAGGCCCGGTGGCACCGGCGCCTGCAGTGTCGCGGCCACAGCCTGCGTGGAAGCGGTGGGCAGGCGCAGCTGCTCGGCCTCAAGCAGTACGATGCCGGTGGTCTCCGGGCTCAGGGGCACGGTGAGATCCGTCCACATGCCGCTCACCGGTTTGACGACGTCCATCAGGCCCAGCCGCTGCGCCTCGTCGGCGGGTAGGGAGGGTCGGAACAGGGCGGGCAGCCCATGGTCCACCCCGAAGCGCCGCAGGCCGGCGGCCGCTAAGGCGGTGGGTGAGCCGGTGAGGTTGCGGTCGGCCCACGCCCACGTCCAGGTGCCTGCGGTGACGGTGGCCACCACCCGGGCCCCGACAGACATCTCGGCCCCGGTCGCGGAGACGAGCGTGGCGGTGCCCCGTCCCAGATCGAGGGTGAGCCGGGCGCTGGGGAAACGCCCGTCAAGCAGGAGCTGGTGTTCCACGGAGAGGTAGAGGGCGTCGGCACGCACCTGCTCCAGGTTCAGACCACCACGCAGATGGGTGACCCGGCCGTCCCGGAGAGTGAGGCGGGTGCCGTCGGAGAAAAGGATTTCTTCGCCACGCTCCCGGATGCCCAGGCCCCGGGCGGCGGCGAAACCGAGCAGGGCGCGGCGGACGTCGCGATGCTCGTCGAGGACGGTGAGGCCGTTGATCAACGCCGTGCGTACCGCGCCGGTGGGCAGCGGCAGCGGGAGTGCGATGACGGAGGCGGTGCCGTCACCGTGGGGTGCCAGCAGCACGGGGATGTTGCCGACCAGGGTGCGTGCGGCGCGGAGAAGGTCGTCGGAGGCGGTCTGCGGCTCTTGCAGCTCGGGGATGTCGAAACCCGTGGTGCGGTCGGTCAGCCAGGTCCAGCTGCCCTCACGGATCATCGCCAGCCGGATGCCACGTGCGGTGGTGGGGGAGCCGGTGCGGTGGTGGAGGCGGACATCGACAGCGGCGTCGAACTCGGCCTCAGTGGGTGCGGGAGCGGTGAACTCCACGCCGGTGACCTGCCCGTGACCGGCCCGGAAGGCCACATCCGTGTCAGCCTGGGCGATGAGACCGTCGGTGATGACGTCGGTCAGTGAACGGGGGTGGGGAAGATCCATGGCCCCCAGGATAGTTCCCGGGGGCCATGGACGGTGATGTGTTCAGGGGCCTACTTGATGCCCTCGCGTGCCTTGAACTCGCGGCGCTTGGCGTGCAGGATCGGCTCGGTGTAGCCGGAGGGGGACGCCGTGCCCTTGAGGATCAGGTCCTTGGCGGCCTGGAAGGCGATGGAGTACTCGTAGTCCTTCGACATCGGCAGGTAGTTCGGATCGCCCTCGTTCTGACGGTCGACCACGACGGCCATGCGCTCCAGCGACTCGATGATCTCGTCCTCGGTGACGACACCGTGGACCAGCCAGTTGCACAGCAGCTGCGAGGAGATGCGCAGGGTGGCGCGGTCCTCCATGAGGTCGGTGTCGTGGATGTCCGGGACCTTGGAGCAACCGACACCCTGCTCGACCCAACGGACGACGTAGCCCAGGATGGACTGGCAGTTGTTGTCCAGCTCTTCCTTCTTCTCGGCGGCGCTCCAGTCGGTGGAGGGGGCGACCGGAACGGTCAGCAGACCGTGGAAGGTGTCGCGGCGGCCTGCCTTCTTCAGCTCCTCCTGGACGGCGTAGACGTCGACGCGGTGGTAGTGGGTGGCGTGCAGGGTCGCACCGGTGGGGGAGGGAACCCAGGCGGTGTTGGCGCCCTCGCGCGGCTGGCCGATCTTGGCCTCGAGCATTTCGGCCATCAGCTCGGTCATGGCCCACATGCCCTTGCCGATCTGGGCCTTGCCGGACAGTCCACGGGCCAGGCCGGCGTCGACGTTGGCGTCCTCGTAGGCCTGCTTCCACGGTGCCTTCTGCATGTCTGCCTTGCGGACCATGGCGCCGGCCTGCATTGAGGTGTGGATCTCATCGCCGGTGCGGTCGAGGAAGCCGGTGTTGATGAACGCCAGTCGGTCGGCGGCGTTCATGATGCAGGCTTCCAGGTTGGCGGAGGTGCGACGCTCCTCGTCCATGACACCGATCTTGAGGGTGTAACGTGGCAGGCCCAGCAGGTCCTCGACCCGGCCGAAGAGCTCGTTGGTGAAGGCGACCTCCTCCGGACCGTGCTGCTTCGGCTTGACGATGTAGATCGCGCCGGTGCGGGAGTTACGGTGCGGGTTACGGACGTCGAGGCCGGGGATGGCACAGATGGAGGTGACGACGGCGTCCATGATGCCCTCGAAGATCTCCTCGCCGTCGACCAGGATGGCCGGGTTCTGCATGAGGTGACCGACATTGCGGACGAAGAGCAGGGAACGACCGTGCAGGCGGATATCGGTGCCGTTGCGGCCGATGTACTTGCGGTCCGGGTTCATCGTGCGGGTGAAGGTCCGGTCACCCTTGGCGACCTCCTCCTTGAGTCCACCGGTGTTGAGGCCGAACCAGTTGCGGTAACCCAGGGTCTTGTCCTCGCCGTCGACGGCGGCGATGGAGTCCTCGAAGTCCATGATGGTGGTGAGGGCGGACTCCAGGATGATGTCCTTGATGCCGGCCCTGTCGTCCTTGCCGATGGGGGAGGACGGGTCGAGCTGCAGCTCGATGTGCAGGCCGTTGTTGCGCAGCAGGATACAGCCGGGATCGTCGAGGTCACCGCAGAAACCGCGGTAGGCGGACTTGTCCTGCAGGCGGTACTCCTCGTCGCCGATGTGGGCGGCCAGGTAACCGTCGGTGATGCAGTAGCGCTCGACATCCGCGTGGGAGGCCCCGTCGAGCGGGAGAGCGGCGTCGAGGAACTCACGTCCCCAGGCGATGACCTTCTTGCCACGGACCGGGTTGTAGCCCGTGCCCTTCTCTGCGCCCTCCTCCTCGGAGATGGCGTTGGTGCCGTAGAGGGCATCGTAGAGCGAACCCCAACGGGAGTTGGCCGCGTTGATGGCGAAACGGGCGTTGAGGATCGGGACAACCAGCTGCGGACCGGCCATGACGGCGATCTCGTCGTCGATGCCGCGGGTGCGGATCTCTCCCTCCTCCGGGGCATCGACGAGGTAGCCGATCTCACGCAGGAAGGCCTCGTGTTCGGCCGGGTCGGGCTGGCCGGGGTTGGCGCGGTAGTGGTCGTCGAGCTTCGCCTGCAGTTCATCGCGACGAGCCAGGAGCTCCCGGTTGCGCGGGGTGAAGTCCCTGACGATCTCGGCGAAGCCGGCCCAGAAGCCCTCGGCGTCCACGTCCACGGTGGGAAGGACGGTATCGTCGAGGAAGTCGTGCAGGACCTTGTCGACCTGGAGGCCGGCAACATCAATGCGCTCGGTGGTGTCCCTGTGCTCGGGCTGGGTCATCTCTGCTCCTTTGGAGAATGAGGGATGCGGGGTGGTTCGCTACTTTGCGATGGCCCCAACACTAAGTGATTTCAATCACTGGGTAAATGCTTTCGCCGATTTCGCCTCACGTTACCCCTACTGTGGCGGTGCTCTCAGGGGGGAATTTCGGGTGGAGATGGACTTTGTGGCCCCGTACCTGCACTTTTGGATTTGAGGCATTTTCGCAGGCCAGGGGGGAGGGCGGGGTTCGGAACCGGCTCCCGTCACGAGTGTGGGATTTGCAGAGTTTGCAAAAACCTCCGCTACCCCCGCACATAACGTGGACTCATGAAGCCATTGACGCGCAGCACTTTTTGCAGCAATCTGTGAACCACGCCACCGCAGCACTGTGGTTGCAGCCACAGGCGGGTGGGACTTCCTCCATCCCCCGCCGGGGTCCGTCCCCGGTTTTCGTAGAGCGACATGAAAGTGAGTCCCCACATGACCACTACCGGACAGGCACGTACCGCAGCTGAGATCCAGAAGGACTGGGACGAGAACCCGCGTTGGAAGGGCATCACCCGCGATTACACCGCCGAGCAGGTTGCTGAGCTCCAGGGCACCGTCATCGAGGAGCACACCCTCGCCCGCCGCGGCGCCGAGATCCTCTGGGACGGCGTGACCAAGGGCGACGGCTCCTACCTCCACGCCCTGGGTGCCCTCACCGGCAACCAGGCCGTCCAGCAGGTCCGCGGCGGCCTGCAGGCCGTCTACCTCTCCGGCTGGCAGGTCGCCGGTGATGCCAACCTCTCCGGCCACACCTACCCGGACCAGTCCCTGTACCCGGCCAACTCGGTCCCGCAGGTCGTCCGCCGCATCAACAACGCGCTGCTGCGCGCCGACGAGATCTCCCGCGTCGAGGGCGATGACTCCGTCGACAACTGGGTTGTCCCGATCGTCGCTGACGGTGAGGCCGGCTTCGGTGGCGCCCTCAACGTCTACGAGCTGCAGAAGGCCATGATCGGCGCAGGCGCCGCCGGCACCCACTGGGAGGACCAGCTCGCCTCCGAGAAGAAGTGCGGCCACCTCGGTGGCAAGGTCCTGATCCCGACCCAGCAGCACATCCGTACCCTGAACTCCGCTCGCCTGGCCGCTGACGTCGCCAACACCCCGACCGTCGTCATCGCCCGCACCGACGCCGAGGCAGCCACCCTGATCACCTCCGACGTCGATGAGCGCGACCGTCCGTTCATCACCGGTGAGCGCACCGCCGAGGGCTACTACCACGTCAAGAACGGCCTCGAGCCCTGCATCGCCCGTGCGAAGGCCTACGCCCCGTACTCCGACCTGATCTGGATGGAGACCGGCACCCCGGACCTGGAGCTGGCCAAGAAGTTCGCCGAGGGCGTCCGCGAGGAGTTCCCGGACCAGCTGCTGGCCTACAACTGCTCCCCGTCCTTCAACTGGTCCGCACACCTCGAGGCCGACGAGATCGCCAAGTTCCAGA
>CAZTIZ010000017.1:14470-29589 GCA_964613845.1 uncultured Corynebacterium sp. | reverse complement strand
TCGGCTTCGAGCAGATCTTCAAGAACTCCCTGACCGGCCTGCCCATCGGCGGCGGTAAGGGCGGCTCCGACTTCGACCCCAAGGGCAGGTCCGATCAGGAGATCATGCGTTTCTGCCAGTCCTTCATGACTGAGCTGCACAATCACATCGGGGAGTACCGCGACGTCCCGGCCGGTGACATCGGCGTCGGTGCCCGCGAGATCGGCTACCTCTTCGGGCAGTACCGACGTCTGTCCGGCCACCACGAATCCGGTGTGCTCACCGGAAAGGGCCTGACCTGGGGCGGCTCCCTGGTCCGCAAGGAGGCCACCGGCTACGGACTGGTCTACCTGACCGCCGAGATGCTCAAGGAGCACGATGAAACGCTGGTCGGCGCCAAGGTCATCGTCTCCGGCTCCGGCAACGTGGCCATCTATGCCATCGAGAAGGCCCAGGAGCTGGGTGCCGTCGTCATCGGTTTCTCCGACTCCTCCGGTTGGGTCGAGACCCCCGGTGGCGTCGACGTCGCCAAGCTCAAGGAGATCAAGGAGGTCCGTCGCGAGCGTGCCTCCGTCTACGTCGACGAGACCGAGGGTGCAACCTTCCACCCCGAGGGGGACGGTTGCATCTGGGATCTCCAGGCCGACGTCGCGCTGCCGTGTGCCACCCAGAATGAGCTGGACGGCGATCACGCCCGCGCGCTCGCCGACTCCGGTGTCCGATTCGTCGCCGAGGGAGCCAACATGCCCTCCACCCCGGAGGCCATCGAGGTCTTCCGCTCCCGGGGCGTCCACTTCGCCCCGGGCAAGGCCGCCAACGCCGGTGGCGTGGCCACCTCCGCCCTGGAGATGCAGCAGAACGCCTCTCGCGACTCCTGGTCCTTCGAGTACACCGACCAGCGTCTACACCGGATCATGTCCAACATCTTCCGCACCATCTCCTCCACCGCCAAGGAATACGACCACGAGGGCAACTACGTGCTGGGTGCCAACATCGCCGGCTTCAAGAAGGTCGCCGACGCCATGCTCGCCCAGGGTGTGATCTGATCCCCGCCGCAGGCTGATCTGCCCGGTCGCCGGTTCAGGGGGCCGCCCCCCGTGAACCGGTCCCCACAGGCGACGGGGCCCGTCCCCATTAATTCCGCGTGTGAGCCAGCCGCGACCGGTTCAGCTGGGTACTCTCAATCTCATGTACAGAGTCTTTGAGTCCCTTGACGAACTCGTCCAGACGGTGGAGCAGGCCTATGGCGTGCCGATGACCTCCAACTGTATGGTCCCGCGCAATGAGATGCTGGCGTTGCTCGATGATCTCCGCAACGCCCTGCCGGTGGAGATCGATGACGCCCAGGACGTGCTGGACAAGCAGGATGAGATCCTCCGCGGTGCCGAGGACCGTGCCGCAGAGCTGCTCGCCGACGCTGAGGCGGAGGCCGGCAACATCGTCACCGCCGCCCAGGATGAGGCCGATGCCATGCTCCACGACGCCCAGCAGCGGGCCACCGCCACCGTGGCCAGGGCCGACGACGAGGCCGACCACCTGGTTGTCTCGGCCCGGCGCGAGGCGGAGGACACCCTCGCCCGCGTCCAGGAGGAGACCGACCGGCTCATCGCCGACGGCAACGAGTCCTACGAGCGCAGTGTCCATGAGGGGATCGCGGAGCAGGAGCGGCTGGTCGGTGAGTCCGAGGTGGTGCGTCGTTCCACTGAGGAGGCCCACCGCATCGTGGATGCCGCCCACGCCGACTCCAACCGTCTGCGCAGCGAGTGTGATGAGTTCGTGGACGGCAAGCTCGGTGAGTTCGAGGAGTCGCTGTCCGGTATCCTGCGCACCGTCACCCGGGACCGTTCCGCGTTGCGTCGTGGCGCCGGCGTCGGGGGTGTGGGGCGGGATCACGCCCAGCCCCGGGAGTACCCGGGGGTGCGTGGTGAGCGGCTGGAACGTGGTGAGCGCTCGCGTCCGGAGCGCACCAGGGATCCGCGCGCCTGACGCGTACCCTGGTCCGGCCCCGGAGAGGGTAGGCTCTTGTCGTTATGAGTTCTCCTTTCATCTTCAATGTCGCCACCCTCCTGCACGGTGGCACTTCTGCGTCCATGCCCGTCCAGCGCACCCAGACCGGCCCGACCCCGGTCCGCATCGGCCCCGAGATGATCGCGGTGCCGGAGGGCGGGCAGGTCACCGTCGATGCCACCCTCACCCCGCTGGGTGAGGGCGTGCTCGTCGACGCCGACGTTTCCGCCAGGTTGGCGGGCCAGTGTGCGCGCTGCCTGCGTGAACTCGACCGGCAGCTCGATGTCCACGTTTCCCGGGTCTTCTCCGCCTCACCGGACTTCATCACCGGGGAGGAGGACGGGGAGGATCACGAGGGCAGTGGGGACGAGGTGCCCGAGCTCATCGGCGATGAACTTGATCTGCTGCAGACCGTCATCGACGAGGTGGTGCTGACTCTGCCGTTCAGCCCGACCTGTGAGGGTGGCTGCCCGGCCGAGGGCAGCGATGTCCCTGCCCCGGACGGGGTCTCCGGCGAGGAAGGCGAGCGCGTCGACCCGCGCTGGTCCGGCCTGGAGAAGTTCCTGTGAATCGGCGCAGGCACCGACCCACCGGGGAAGAGGCGCTGGCGGCGGCCTACGGGGCTGTCGATCACGCGCCGTTGCTGCGTCGGCTCGGGATCGAGCTCGATGAGGACTCCCTGCGGCTGGCGTTGACTCACCGGTCCTTCGCCAATGAGAACGGGAACCTGCCGAATAACGAGCGGCTGGAGTTCCTCGGCGACGCCGTTTTCGGCCTGTCGGTGGCCAGCGCCCTCTATGAGCGTTACACGTCGAGCCCGGAGTCGGAGATCTCGAAGATGCGGGCGTCGATCGTCTCCCGTTACGGTCTGGCGGATGTCGCCCGGGAGATCAGCCTGGGGGAGCACATCCTGCTGGGGCGTGGTGAGCTGGTCACCGAGGGTCGGGACAAGGATTCGATCCTCGCCGACACCACGGAGGCACTGTTCGGGGCGATCTACCGCCAGCACGGTTTCGAGGTGGCCCGGGATGTGATCCTGCGGCTGTTCGCCTACAAGATTGAGACTGCCTCGGCCACCGGTCGCCACCAGGACTGGAAGACCACCCTCCAGGAGCGGGTGGCGGAGCTCAAGCTCGCGATGCCGGTCTATGAGTCCACCGCCACCGGTCCCGATCACGACCTGACCTTCACCGCCACCGTCACGGTCGGCGGGGAGACGCTGGGGACGGGCACGGGGCCGAACAAGAAGGTCGCGGAACAGGCCTCTGCCCGACAGGCATTCCAACTGCTGCGTGAGCGCCGGGGGCGGGTGTAGATGCCGGAGCTTCCCGAGGTGGAGGTCGTCCGCCGTGGTCTGGCTGAACACGTCAAGGGGGCCCGCTTCGGCCGGGTGGAGGTGTTGCACGAGCGCGCCAACCGTGGGCAGGACGCCCCCCTACCGATGCTTCTCGACGGCGCGCGCATCCATGAGGTGCGCCGACGCGGCAAGTACCTGTGGCTGGAGCTCGATGAGGACGCGGCCCTGTTTGTCCACCTCGGGATGAGCGGGCAGATGCTGGTCGGGCAGCCGGGCACGTGTACGTCGAAGCACCTGCGCATCCGGGCGGCCGTGCACACACCGGCGGGTCATGAGCTGGAACTGTGCTTCGTCGACCAGCGGACCTTCGGCCGGTGGCTGCACACCGACCTCGTCGACGGCGTGCCGGTCCCGGTGGGGCACATCGCCCGTGACCCGCTGGAAGCGGACTTCGATCCGGTGGCCGTGGCGCGTCGGATCCGTGGCAGGCGGTCGGCGATCAAGTCCGTGCTGCTGGATCAGACGGTGGTCTCCGGGATCGGCAACATCTACGCCGACGAGGCGCTCTGGGCCGCAGGCATCAAACCCACCCGCCGGGCGGCGGGCCTGCGGCAGCGCGACGTCGTGGCGCTGCTGGCTGCGGCGAAGGAAGTCATGGAGCGGGCCCTGGCGGCCGGCGGCACGAGTTTCGACGCCCTCTACGTCAACGTCAACGGCGCCTCCGGATACTTCTCCCGCTCACTCAACGTCTACGGCCGGGAGGGGCAACCCTGCCCGCGCTGTGGGGAGCCGATCGTGCGCGAGGCCTTCACCAACCGCTCCACCCACTTCTGCCCGACCTGCCAGACCACCTGACATGAGCACCGACCACATCCGCCTGACGGCCTTCGTCCACGGCCGGGTCCAGGGTGTTGGCTTCCGCTGGTGGACCCGGTCCCGGGCCCTGGAACTGGGACTGGTCGGCTCGGCCACCAACCTGCCCGACGGCCGCGTCTGCGTGGTCGCGGAAGGCCCACGCGCGGACGTCGGGAAGCTCCTGGCGCTGCTGGGGGCACAGCCCGGCCCGCGTCCCCGCCCCGGGCAGGTGCGCACCGTCGTCGCACAGTGGCTGGCACCCCGGGGTGGGCACGGCTTCGTGACACGATGAGCGAAACAGTGCTCCCCGGGCTGTTATCATGGCTGTCACCTGCGGTGTTAGGATTTAGCGGTGCACCTTAAATCGTTGACGCTCAAGGGGTTCAAGTCCTTCGCGTCTGCGACGACCCTGAAGTTCGAGCCGGGGATCTGCGCGGTCGTCGGCCCCAACGGCTCCGGGAAGTCGAACGTCGTGGACGCCCTGGCCTGGGTGATGGGGGAGCAGGGCGCCAAGACCCTGCGCGGCGGGAAGATGCAGGACGTCATCTTCGCCGGGGCCGGGGACCGTCGTCCCCTCGGCCGCGCCGAGGTCACCCTGACCATCGACAACTCCGACGGGGCCCTGCCGATCGAGTACTCGGAGGTGTCCATCACGCGGCGGATGTTTCGCGACGGTGCCTCCGAGTACGAGATCAACGGTGCCCGGGCCCGCCTCATGGACATCCAGGAACTGCTCTCCGATTCCGGTATCGGCCGGGAGATGCACGTCATCGTCGGACAGGGGAGACTGTCCCAGATCCTGGAGTCCCGCCCGGAGGAACGGCGTTCCTTCATCGAGGAGGCCGCCGGGGTACTCAAGCACCGCCGCCGCCGGGAGAAGGCCCAGCGCAAGCTCGTCGGGATGCAGACCAACCTGGACCGGCTCACCGACCTGAACCGGGAGCTGAGCCGTCAACTCAAGCCCCTCGCCCGCCAGGCGGAGACCGCCCGGCGCGCCGACACGGTGCAGGCGGAACTGCGGGAGGCCCGCCTGCGGTTGGCCGGTGACCGAGTGGTGGGTCTGCGGGCCCGGTTCTCGGATGCCGCCCGCCAGACCGAGCTGCTGGCAGAGCAGGTCGCACAGGTCACCGCAGAGGTGGAGGAGGCCGGTGCCCGGCAGGCCGAACTGAACCGGGAGCTCGACGGGCTCACGCCCCGGGCGGAGGCGGCGCAACAGTTGTGGTTCCGGCTGTCAACGTTGTCGGAACGGGTGTCGGCGACGTCGCGGATCGCGGCGGAGCGGGCGGGCAACGTCGGCGTGCAGCTGGCGTTTGGCGGACCTGACCCGGAAGAGCTGGAGGCCCGGGCGGAGGCCGCGGAGCAGGAACACGCGGGCCTGGTGGAGGACGTGGAGATCGCCCGTGCCCGCCTGGAGTCGATCCGGGAGGAGGTCGCTGACCGGGAGGAGGCCGCCCGGGCGGCGGAGGCGGAGCACCTGGCGCAGGTGCGTGCCATCGCGGACCGGCGGGAGGGAGTGGTGCGGTTGCTGGCGGCGGAGGAGTCGCTGGCCGGCCAGGTGACCGCCGCGGAGGCGGAGGGCGACCGACAGGCCGAGGCCGTGGAGGAGACCCGGGAACGTGTGATGGCCGCGGAAGCGGAGGTCACCGAGGTTACTGAACGGCTGGTCGTCCTGCGGGCGGGCCGGGAGCCGCTGGCGGAGGAGCATGGGCGCGCAGCCGGGGAGTCGCAGGCGGCCGAGCAACGCCTGGAGGAGTTGCGGGAGCGACAGCGGGGGCGGGAACGTGCGGTCTATTCCCTGGACTCGCGCATCGAGACGCTGCGGCAGTCCGCCCCGGTGGCCGACGCCGCCGAGGCACTGGCGCGACACGGCCGGTGGGCACCGCTGGCGGGATCCGTCCGGCCCACCGCGGGCTTGGAGCGCGCCCTGTCCGCGGCACTGGGCACCCACGCGGAGGCCCTGGTCGGGCAGCTGGGGGAGGGGCTGATCAGCGAGCTGTCGGACACCCCGGTCGCGCGCACCGCACTCATCGACGTCGCCCAGGGCACAGGCGGTTGGCGACTGTCAGCGGATCTGCCGGCGGGCACCGGCTGGTTGCTCGACCACCTGGTGCTCGACGAATCAGTCGTGGGTCCGGTGACCCGTCTGCTCGCCGACGTCATCCTCGCCCCGGACGTGGCCGCCGCCCAGGCAGCCGTGACCACCGACCCGCGGCTGCGTGCCGTCACCCCGGACGGCACGTTGCTCGGCGAGGGATGGGCCGAGGTCGGCCACGGGGCATCGTCAAGCGTGGAACTCAGCGCCCGTATCGCCGAAGCGGAAACGGAACTGCTCACGGCCCGGGCAGAGCTGGGGGAGCTGTCTGGCATGCTGGAGGGGGCGAAGCTCACCGCCGAGGAGGCGCGTGTCGGCGCCGCCGCGCGCCGGGCTGCGCTGCGTGACCACGATGCCGCCGTCACCGGATGGGAACGCGACGCCGGCCGCCTGAACCGGCAGTTGGAGGCGAACCGGGCCGAACACCGGCGGGCCGTGGACCGGGCCGGTGCCGGGCAGGCCCGCCTGGCGGAGCTGCGGGATCGGCTCGACGAGGCCCGCGACCGGCTCGCCCGTGTCGAGGCCGCCACCGCCACACCCGAGGAGCCCTCCACCCGGGAACGTGACGAGGCCGCCACCGCCCTCACCCAGATCCGCGCCATGGAGATGGAGGCGCGCCTGAGCCTGCACAGTGCCGAGGAACGTGCTGGCCAGGCCGCCGGCCGCAGCGAGCACCTGCACCGCCAGGCCCGGCAGGAACGTCAGGCCCGGCAGCGCCATGAACAGGCCATGGAGCGCCGTCGCCACCAGGCGGAGCTGGCGCAGACGGTCGAGCACGGTGCCCGCGACCTGGCCGCCCGCGTCGCCGAGGCCACCGCCCGGGCGGCCGTCGAACGCGACGGGCTCACCCGTGGCCGCACCGAGGTCTCCTCCCGTCTCGCCGCCGCCCGCGACACCCTCAACGCCGCCCGCACCCACCTCAACCGGCTGACCGACACCGCCCACACCTCCGAGATCGCCCGCGCCCAGGCCCAGGTGCGCACCGATGAGGCGGAGACCAAGATCGTCGAACAGCTCGGCCTGTCCATCGAGGATCTGCTCGCCGACCACACCCCCGGCCCGGACTTCGACCGCGAGGCAGAGCAGGAGCGCCTCCGCCGCGCGGAGAGGGACCTCAACGCCCTCGGCAAGGTCAACCCGCTGGCCCTGGAGGAGTACCGGGCACTGGAGGAGCGCCACAGTTTCCTGTCCACCCAGCTCGCCGACGTCGTCCAGGCCCGTCGTGATCTCCACGAGGTCATCGAGGAGGTCGACGCCCAGATCCTGCACCTGTTCACCGAGGCCTGGCACGACGTCGAGGCCGCCTTCCCCGACGTCTTCGCCACCCTCTTCCCCGGCGGTCAGGGACGACTCGTGCTCACCGACCCCGAGGACCTGCTCACCACCGGCATAGAGGTCGAGGCCCGGCCGCCGGGCAAGAAGGTCACCCGCCTGTCCCTGCTGTCCGGCGGTGAGAAGTCACTGACCGCCCTGGCCATGCTCGTCGCCATCTTCCGCGCCCGCCCCAGCCCCTTCTACGTCATGGACGAGGTGGAGGCCGCCCTCGATGACGTCAACCTGCGCCGCCTCATCGCCCTGTTCGAGGAGATGCGCCGCGATTCGCAGCTGATCATCATCACCCACCAGAAACCCACCATGGACGTCGCCAACGTCCTCTACGGCGTGACGATGCGCGGCGACGGCATCACCCGGGTGATCAGCCAGCGCATGAGCCCGGCGGGCCCCGCGCCGGACGCCCCCGGGGGCGATGCGGGAGAGGCCGGGTAGACTGATTCGGCCCGCGTGAGAGCGGCACCGGCACGGATACACCTTCCAGAAGGGGGAGAGCACGACATTATGAGCACCCGAACCCACGGCGCATCACCACAACAGGACCCGAACCCGCAGGCCACCCCATTCGCGGATCTCAATGACTCCCTGTTGCTGTGGGCCTCCCAGACCGAACTCGCGGTCTCCCAGCGACTGTCCGGCCACGACTGGTTCCCTGAGTCCGGCTACAACAGCGACGAGCTGGAGGCCATCGACCGTTTCTTCGGCACCTTCCTCGCCCGCCAGGTCGCGGCCGGCGCCCGCCTGCCGGAACTGCTCGACATCACCCCGGCGCTGGCGGTCGCCACCCTCGTCTCCCGCGCCGCCCGGGTCCTGGACCCGGAGGAACTGTTCACCGAGTACCTCGTCGGCCTGGGCCTGGAGGCACGTTCCGAGTGGATCGACCACCTGCGCACCGCCACCGCCGGCCTGCTCGCCCGGGCTGAACTGCTCGCCCCGGAGACCACCACCGCCGGTGACCTGCTCGCCATCCACGCCGGGGTCACCTCCTCCGAGGTCGGTACCCTGCTGGAATTACTGGACCGCCTGCCCGCCGACACCACCGGTGAGTCCGCCACCACCCTGATCGCCGACGGCTCCTGGCGCAGCCACTGGCCCGAGTCGGAAGGCGACGAGGAGACCGACCCGGTCTACCTCAGCACCACCGAGACGGTCGCCGGTGCCGCCCCGGCCCAGCTGGCCCGCGTCATCGACGCCCTCCAGGCGCTGCGTGCCTTCGCCCTCGCCCACCCCAACTCCTGGCTGGACCGTGACCGCAGCAGCCTCACCCCGGCACTGCCCGGCATGATCGAGGAGGCAGCGGTCGCTGAGTTGCGCGAACGACCCGTTGGCACCGTCGGGCGCGCTGGTGCGGTCGGTGTGACACCCCGTGAACTACGTCCCCGCCTGATCTTCACCCCGGAGCTGGGCAAGGTCAGCCTGCGACTGCCCGAGCAGCGCGTCCAGGACGAGCTCGGTGAGGTCGCCTGGCGCGTCAGCCTGGAGGGCACCACCCGCCTCTTCCGCACCGGCCGCCCCTGGGGTGAGCCGACCTGGTCGGAGGCCCTGGACGTCACCGTCGGCCACCAGGTGCGTGAGGCCACCGTGCAGGACATGTCCAACGGCATCACCTGGACCACCCCGGTCGTCGACGCCGAGGACCCGGTCCTGATCTTCGCCGACAACGGCCAGGATCTCACCGGCATGGCCACCATCCACCACCCGCGGGTCTGGGTGCTCACCCCCACCGACTCCCGCCTGCTCGACGTCGTCACCGGTGAGGAGACCCCGGTCCTCGACAGCACCGTCGTCGCCGGCTGGACCTCCTGGACGGCACGTCGTCTCGACCTGTCGAATGCCGCGAGCCTGCAGGTCACCCGCCCCGGCCAGGACCAGCCGGTGACCCACCGGCTGCGCTGCGTCGACCCGCGGCAGCGGGTGCGTTTCCGTCACCCCGAGGCACCGTTGCGGGATGTGCGCACCCTCGCCGGCCTGCCCGTGCACCCGGTCTCCCTGGAAGCGGAGTTCCCGCCGACGATCTCCGGCCGCGATGAGATCTGGCAGCTGTCCATCGCCGCCTACTCCCGCCCCGGCACCGCCGGTGAGGAGGTCGCCCCACCGGAGCCGCTGGAGGTCCCCGCCGAGGGCGGTGTGTTCGCCATCTTCGATCCCGACAGCTATGACTCGCCCTGGGTCGGTGAGTACCTCATCCGGCTGCGTGGTCCCCGCAACGAGTCCTTCCGCCACCGCTACTCGATCGTCGAGGGCATCTCCACCCGCACCGTCATCGACGACGAGGCCCGCAGCGTGCGGATCCCCGTCGGCGCGGGCCTGAGTGAGGCCTCCCTGGTGGTGGCCTCGGGGGAGAAGCCCTTCTCCGTCGATCCCCGCCGCATCACCGTCGACGCGGAATCTGCCGGTGAGAACTTCGCCGTCATCACCGAGGAAGGCGACCGACTCCCGCTGCGCTTCACCCCGCCGCGCCTGTCCTACTCGCTGCCGGTGAAGGACCACCGCCCCATGTGGCGCACCACCCGCCTGGTCTGCGCCCCCCGTGACCTCGACGCCGACGGTGCGCTGCGGGTGCGCGTCGGCGGTGAGATGGGCGACCCGCGGGTGCGCGTCGTCAACCACCATGGCGCACCGGTGGGTTCCCTGCGTCTGAGCGCGGTCGACGCCCGCACCTATTCGGCCCCGATCCGTCAGCTCGTCTCCTCGGTGGGCACCCTGCCCTCGGGCCGCATTGAGCTGGAGTGGAACGACGTGCGCGCCAACCGGCGCACCGCGGTCACGCTGGCGGAGCTGAGCCGTACCCCGCACGCCACCGCCGCCCGTATTGAGGACGGCACGCTGCTACTCGACGATCTCGCACCCGAGCGTGCGCTGTCCGCCTGGGTCTGGCCGCTCACCGCCCCCTGGGCGACCGCGACGACCCTGTCGGAGCTCACCGCCCGGACCCCCCTCCCGGAGACGCTCATCGACGCCGGCCCGTTGGCGGTGCTGCTGTACTCCGCGGATCCCTTCACCACCCTGCGGGCCCCCCAGTCCCCGGGTGCTTCCGCGCTGATCGCCGGGCAGCCCGGTCACCTGAAGGACGAGAGCCCGGGGCTGTCCGATCTGTCCGCCTTCCTGGCCGGTGAGGCCGAGGAGGCCCCCGCCGACCCCGTGGTCATGCCGGTGCTGTGGGACCTGCTCGCTGACTGGGCCGATGACGACGCCTCCGAGCTGGCCGCCCGCCGCCGGGCGGCCGTCACCGGTGCCTTCGCCGCCGCTCCCGGTGCTGCCCTGGCCGCCCTGGCAGCCTCTCTGGTGCCCGCCGACAAACAGCCGGGCCGGGTCATCGCCTCCGGGCTGGCCACCGTGATCATCACCCCGGAGGAAAACGCCGCGCAATCTGGCGACGAGGGTGCCGAGGCCGAGCACCGGGCCGCCTGGATCGGGGCACTGGAGTTGCTCGGTGAGCTGCCGGCCGCCGCCGCAACCGCGGAAAGCGGTGAGCCGGAGCGCCTGCGTCAGCTGCGTGGCAGGCTCAAGGAGCTGGCCGGCCGGGGTATCCTGACCACCCTGGCCACCGGCCGGGACACCACCCTCGACACCGCCTGCATCGACCAGTCCACGGTGCTCATCGCCCGCATGGACGCCGCCCAGCAGAAGGCCTTGCTCGCCTCCTTCCTCGCCACCGCGGAACTGGTGCCGGGCGCAGTGCTCGACGACAACGCACGCCTGTTGGCTGTGATGGAGACCTTCGAGCGCCGGGCGGAACTGACCGACCTGCTCACCTCCGAGGGGCTGATCAAGCCCGCAGTGAGCCTGCTGCGTGGCCTGCGCAGCGCCAACCGCCAGCTCTACTCCTCGGCACGCATCCGCTTCGACAAGCTCGACACGGTCAACACCGAGGACCGGGACAATGCCTGGGCCCTGGCGCCGGTGGTCTCGTTGGTCTTCGCCCTGGCGGCCCGCATGCACGCCCACGGCCTGATGGGTAAGTCGCGCACCCTCGAAGCCGCATCGGCGGGGTGGAGTCGCCTGGCCGATATCGTCCCGGACCTGGTGACCGGTGACCTGGTCTCCGCCGAGGCCATGGTGCTGGCCGAGACCCATCCGCAGATCGTGGACTAGATGAGACGAGGCGAGAGTGTTGAGGAATCAACGTGGATAACCACGATCTCAACACTCTCGCAACAGCACTCTGCGTCGCCACCGATGACTGCCCCGGGGCCTGGCAGGACGTGAAAATTCAGCAGTCAACTTCCCGGGAATCTCAGATCCCCGGGCCAGACAGTGCTGATCGCAGCTTCATCCTCTCAAGCCTTCGCTCAGAGACGGGCGAGGACGGTCACTGCTCATCGCCCAGTGATGCCCGGGCCATCCGTTGCAGCACCCTTGATACCGCCTCGGGATCCGCGCCGGAGGTTGTCACCAGGGCGGCGCCGCGTTGGATGGCGGCGTCGATCAGCGGCAGCGAGACCGGGGGGACTCCCCCCAGCAGCTCGTGGAGTGCGGGTTCCATCTCAGCATGGGCTGCCAGGACCCGCTCATCGGCATAGGCCTCGGGGTGCTGCTGGGCCGCGGTTATCAGCGGGCCGTGGGACCCACCGAGAAACAGTCGGAGAGTGGCGTCGGCGTAGACGGCGAGACGATCACCTGGGTCGTCACCGACATCGGCCATCAGATCGGACAACTCGATGATCCACGCATCGATCGACATGATCAGCAGTTGGATCAACAGATCCGTGCGAGAGGTCGCGTAGAGGTAGACGCTGGAGCGGGCGAGACCGACCTCGGCAGCGACGTCGGTGATCGTCGGCATCTGTCCTTCGCCTGCAACGATGAGCCGTTCTGCGGCGTCGAGCACAGCGCGGTGTTGGACTGCGCGGTGCTCGGCAACCGTAGGCTCCGAGATTCTGGGCATATTCTGAGCCTAACCCCTCGGGCTGAGCCGTCCGTCCACCATCTCGTAGATCCGGTCGCAGTGCTCAAGGACATCCTGATCGTGGGTGACCATCACACCGGCCACACCGACCTGGTGACATTCCTCTGCGAGCAGGGCCACGATCTCGTGGGAGCGGTGGCGGTCGAGGGCTGCCGTGGGCTCATCGACCAGCAGCAGCTTCGGGCCGCCGACCAGGGCGCGTGCGATACCGATGCGCTGGCGCTCGCCACCGGACAGGGTGGCGGGGCGGTGGCCGGCACGGTGGGACATGCCGACGGCCTCGAGAAGCTCATCGTTGCTGCGTCGGCCACGCGTTCCCACCACGCGGGCCGCCAATTCCAGCTGGTCGCGGGCACGCAGGGCCGACGGCAGGTTACCGGAGGACTGAAAGACGAAGCCGACGTGCTCACGGCGGATACGTGCCAGCTCGGCGTCGTCGAAGCCGGTGATGTCTTCGTTCGCGACCTGGACCCGACCGGAATCGGGGGTGGTCAGGGCGCCGGCCACAGCCAGCAGGGTGGACTTGCCCGAGCCGGAGGGGCCGACCACCGCGACGAATTCGCCGGGGTTGACGGTCAGGCTGACCTCGTCGAGGGCGTGGATCTGGGAGTCGCCGTCGCCGTAGCTGACACGGATGTTCTCCAGGATGAGTGCGGGTGTGGTCATCGGTTCTCCCCCAGTGCGGTGAGCGGATCGGTGCGGGTGACGCGGAAGACGGCGATGAGGGCGCCGAGCAGTCCAGCGGCAAACAACAGGGCCGCTCCACCGAGGATCGGTCCGACTTCGGTGGAGTACGGCATGGCGGTGCTCTCCAGCCACAGGCCGAGGCCGACGGCCAGCACCACTCCGGTGGCGATAGACAGTGCGAGGATGATCACAGCCTGGCCCAGGCTGTCGCGCAGGAGGTACCCCTTGGTGGCACCCATGGCGCGCATCACGGCGATATCACCGGATCGCTGGATGGTCCAGACCAGGAAGAAGGCGCCGGTGACCAGTGCGGTGATGATGTAGAGGAACCACTCGATCATGGACAGGGTCATCGTCTCCGCGGTATAACCGGGCGAGGAGGCGAAGCTCTCCTCCAGGGTGCGCACGTCCAGGCCTGATTCAGCGCTGAGTGCTTCGAGGTCTGCACCGTTTGTGGTCTGGGCGACAACGACGGAAACCTCATCGTAGGCACTGGCCGAAACAGCCTCACCGGCGCGGGCTCCCGCGTTGATCTCCTGCCAGACATCGAGCGGAAGGTAGGCGAGGGCAACGTGGCCGAAGGTGCGCTGGTCCTCCGTGAAGCCGCTGACGGTGAGTTCGGTCTCCAGGCGGTCCACGGTGATGGTGTCGCCGAGGCTGATACCGGCGTCCTCCAGCGTTGAGGACACGATGATGTCATGGGCGGTCGGGGTGGGCTCACCCTCGACTCGCTGCGTGCTCATCGCCGGCAGCCCCTCAGGAGCCAGGAAAGAGTCCGGCTCCAGGCCGATGAGGGTCAGGTCCACCGGGGTGGCATCCTGGTTTCGTGCGTTGACGAGTGCCAGGCCCATCGGGGTGGCATCCTCGACACCCTCGACGGCGGCGAAGTCATCGGCGGCGGAGAGGTCAACCACGGATCGGGTGAAAGCGGAATCGGTTTGCGTGCCGTCCTGGAAGGCAATGACATCGGCGTCCATGGCCTTGAGGCCGGAGACACCGTCGTTGACCAGGCCTGCGGTGAGGCCGGAGATGATAACGACGAGGATGGACATCAGGGCCAGTACCAGGCCCATGAGGAGGAAACGGGTACGCGCGAAGAACATGTCGCGCCAAGCTAAGAACATGAGAAGAAGGCTCCCGGGACCGGCCGTGGGGCTGCGGGGGCCGTTTTCCCGACACCGTGTCGCCATCTTAACGACACGGCGTCGCTCACCCCCATTTCCCTGCTGACGCGGATTTTCTTCACGGCCCCGCACCAATATGAGTTCGGGACTGAGATGTTCCTCTTCGGGAAGTTGGGAATCCGGACTTGCGTGGATCGGATCAGGGGTGGGCGCGGGGAATCTCACCGCCAGTGTGAGAAAGCGGGTGGATGCTGCCACTATGGAGGGCATGAACCAGATTCTGCTCATCGGCATCATCGTTATCGTCATCGTCCTTGTCATCGTGGCGATCGTGGCGATCGGCCTGTCCCGCAAGAAGTCGAAGGCCGTCAGCTTCGAGAAGGAGGGGAACGAGCCCAGGGAGCTGACCGCGCAGGAGAAGTCCGGCAACTACCAGGCTGTCGGCGGCTTCAACTTCGCACCGGCCAAGACCACGGAACCTGAGCCGGAGATTCTGCCGGGGCAGCTGCTCGACGAACCCCGACCGGCCGACGCGCAGGAATCCGCTCCCGCCCTGATCCCCGAGCCCGAGGTCGCCCCCACGCCTGAACCAATTACTGAGCCGACACCGGCCCCCATCCCGGAGACGAAGCGGGAGCAGGAACCGGTCGCCCCGCAGGAACCCGTCCAGCCGCAGGTGACCGAGGTCGAGGAGCACACGGTCAAGGAGGACACCGTGCCGGGCCCCGTCCCGACCCCCGCGCCTGCGGTGGCGGAGGAGACGGAGCCGCAGAAGCCTGAACAGCAGCAGAAGCAGTCGGAGCCGGACCAGGCTGCGGCGGGCGAAGCGACCGTCCC
>CAZTIZ010000017.1:0-14370 GCA_964613845.1 uncultured Corynebacterium sp. | reverse complement strand
CCGAGCAGTCGGAGCCTGCGGCCGACAAGCCCCGGGAGGTCGAGGAGGTCGAGGTCTCCGAGGCCGTCGCCGAGACGATCGAACAGCAGGACACCCCCACCCCGCCGTCCGCCGACACCCCGGCGGAACCCCTGGCAGTGGACGCCGACCCGGCGGACGTCGAGAAGGAGGCCGAGGAAGCCGCGGAAGCCGCTCAGGTGACCGCCGGGGTGGCGGAGGCCGCCCGGGAGCAGACCCCGGTTCCGGACACCCCGGCCGAGCCTGCCCCGGCCCCCATCGAGGAGATCGCCCCGGCCGCAGGCCGCATGGGCCGCCTGCGGGGCCGTCTCTCCCGTTCCCAGAACGTCATCGGTCAGGGCGTACTCGGTATTCTCTCCGCCGGTGACCTCGACGAGGAGGCCTGGGAGGAGATCGAGGACACCCTGATCATGGCGGACCTGGGTGCCACGGTCACCATGAGCGTCGTCGACTCCCTGCGCGACAAGATCGCCGAGCGCGGTGTCGCCAACGAAGCCGAGGCACGGGCCATGCTGCGCGAGACCCTCATCGAGGCCTGCCGACCCGAGCTCGACCGCTCCATCCGGGCGATCCCCTACGAGGGGAAGCCGGCCGTCGTGCTGGTCGTCGGTGTCAACGGCACCGGCAAGACCACCACCACCGGCAAGCTCGCCCGCGTGCTCGTCGCCATGGGGCACAAGGTCCTGCTGGGGGCAGCCGACACCTTCCGCGCCGCTGCCGCCGATCAGCTGGAGACCTGGGGTCGACGCGTCGGTGCCACCACCGTGCGCGGGAAGGAGGGCGCTGACCCGGCCTCCGTCGCCTTCGACGCCGTGGCCAGGGGCGTCGAGGAGCAGGCCGACGTGGTGCTCGTTGACACCGCCGGCCGACTCCACACCTCCACGGGCCTGATGGACCAGCTCGGCAAGGTCAAGCGCGTCGTGGAGAAGAAGGCCGTCGTCGACGAGGTGCTGCTGGTGCTCGACGCCACCGTCGGCCAGAACGGCCTGACCCAGGCGCGGGTCTTCCGCGAGGTCGTCGACATCACCGGTGTCGTGCTGACCAAGCTCGACGGCACCGCCAAGGGCGGCATCGTCTTCCAGGTTCAGGAGGAGCTGGGCGTGCCCGTCAAGCTCGTCGGCCTGGGCGAGGGCTCCGACGATCTCGCCCCCTTCGAGGTCGAGGGCTTCGTCGACGCCCTGCTCGGCTGATCTCCGGTCCGCCACTGACCCGGGGGGATTGCTCAGCGATCCCCCCGGGTAGCGCGATCACCGCGTGCTAGCCTCGAAAAGATGAAACGACACAGCCCAGGACACGGCCCCGGCTTCCAGCCGGTGTTCAGGTGCCTGCCGCCAGCAGGGACCAACGGATACCTGTCCACCTGGGGTGCACACCTCTCCGGCCCGGGTCCGGGCGGCAGGTAGGTCACCCGTCCTCCCTGTCCACTGATCAGGGCGGGGCACCGCCAGTATCGGCCGTGCCACGTCTGCCTGATCGACCAGCCCTGGAACCTGGATACCGATGTTATTTACTGTTCTGGTGGTGCTCGCCCTCACCGTAGCCCTGGCCCCGGCCGTCGTGAGACTGCTCGGCCGCAACGCCGGCTGGCTGCTCGCCGTGCCACTGCTGGCCGGCGCGGCACTGGCCGTCCCCGTCTACTCCCGCCCCGGTTCCCCCGCCGGTGTGTACACCGATACCCGGCAGTGGATGCCCACCATCGACGTCAACCTGTCGGTGCGACTCGACGGGCTCTCCCTGGTCTTCCTCCTGCTCGTCCTGATCATCGGCGCAGGCGTGCTGATCTACAGCACCCGCTACCTGGGACGGGGACGGCCAGCGGCCTTCTACACCTATATCTGCGGTTTCGCGGCCGCCATGGCGCTGCTCGTCCTCACCGACGACCTCGTGGTCTTCTACATCGCCTGGGAACTGACCACCCTGTGTTCCTTCTTCCTCATCGCGGACTCCGGGGAACAGGGACGTCAGCCCGCCATCCGCACCCTGCTCGTCACCGTCGCCGGTGGCCTCATGCTGCTCACCGCCACGGTCATCATGATCGTCACCACCGGCAGCACCCGGATCAGCGATGTCCTCACCCACCCCGCCTGGGCACAGGAGCCCGGCATGCTCAGCGTGGTGGCGATCCTGGTGGCGGGAGCGGCCTTCACCAAGTCCGCCCAGTTCCCCTTTCAGGCCTGGCTGCCGGACTCCATGGTGGCGATCGCACCGGTGTCCGCCTACCTCCATGCCGCGGCGATGGTGAAGGCCGGTATCTACCTGGTGCTGCGCTACTCACCGCTGCTGGCTGATGTCACGATCTGGAACGTGCTGCTGGTCAGCGCCGGCCTGCTCACCGCCCTGTTCGGCGCGGTCACGGCCGTCAAGCAGGACGATCTCAAGGCCCTGCTGGCCTACTCCACCATGAGTCAGCTCGGTCTGCTCGTCGCGACGGTGGGCATCGGCACCCCGGCGGCCCTGACCGCCGCGGTCGTCCACACCATCGCCCACGCCTGCTTCAAGGCCGCGCTGTTCATGATGATCGGTGTCGTCGAGCACGAGGCCGGCACCCGCAACTACTCCGAGTTGACCCGCATGCGGCTGAAGATGCCCGTGACGAAGGCCATCGTGCTCATCGCCGCAGCGTCAATGGCCGGTCTGCCACCCCTGTTCGGTTTCGTCAGTAAGGAAGGACTGATCGAGGCGGCACTGGGTTCGGGGTATTACTCCGACATCCTGATCCTGGTGGCGGGCCTGGTGGTGGCCACCTCGATCTTCACCTTCGCCTACTCCGCCCGGTTCATCATCGGGACCTGGGGGACTGGTCGGACACGATCCGCCGACGCGACCGAGCCGGTGGGGGAGGCCGCGGTGACCTTCCTCGCGGTGCCGGGCCTGCTCGCCGTCGTCACGGTCGTGTTCGGTCTCGCACCCTTCCTGCTGGAGGAACCGGTCGCCGACGCCGCGCTCGCGGCCTCCGGGGAGGCGGTCACCCCCGGGCTGGCCCTGTGGCACGGCCTGAACACCGCACTGCTGCTGACCCTGCTCATCATCGCCGTGGGCGCGGTGATGGTCGGTCTACGCAGGCAGCTCGGGGACTTCCTCGGCTACTTCCGGGCCCCGGTCAGCGGTCTGGAGATCGTCGAGCGACTGCGGCAGGGCACGATCGACCTCGGGGCGGTGGTCACCCGCGCCACGGGCACGACGTCGATGCGCAGACACCTGACCGCCCCGATCCTCGGATTGGTGGTCATCGCCGTGGTCGGTGTGCTCACCCTGCGTGATCTGCCGCCCGTGGTGGGGGAGCGATCGGAGCCCACCGACTGGATCTTCACGCTGTTCATCCTGCTGGGCGTACTGGCGGCCCTGCGGTCCCGGTCTCGCCTGACCGTGGTGATCGTGATCAGCGTGATCGGTTTCGGCATGACCCTGTGGTTCTTCGCCCTGGGTGCGGCGGACGTGGCGACCACGCAGCTGACGGTCGAGATCCTCACCGTCTGCATCATGGTGCTCGTGCTCCACCGCCTGCCGCACCGCTTCACCCCGGAGACCCGCCGCGCCGAGCTGTGGTCGATCGTCGTCGCCGCCGGCGCCGGGCTGGTCACCGTCCTCGGTGTGCTGGCGCTGACCGGCCGACGGGAGAAGTCCGACGTGGCGGAGTACTACCTCCGGGAGGCGGAGAACCAGACCGGTGGCAGCAACATCGTCAACACGATCCTCGTCGACTTCCGTGCGCTGGACACCCTGGGGGAGCTGACGGTGCTCGGCGTGGCCGGATTCTCCGTGGCCGCGCTGCTGCGCTCGCGCACGCTGCTGCCGGTACGCAGCAAGAGCCTGGACCTGAAATCGCCGGTCATCGGTCCGCGGGAGAACTCGGTCTTCCTGCGCACCACCACCAAGGTGGTCGGGCCGATCATCATTGCGATGTCGCTGCTGCTCCTGCTGCGGGGCCACTACCAGACCGGCGGTGGTTTCGTCGCCGCCCTGGTCGGTGGTGCGGGCTTCGCCCTGCTCTACCTCGCCGCCCCTAGCGATCGGGAAGCGAAGATCAGGTGGTCGTTCATGGGGCTGATCGGCGCCGGCATCGTCGTCGGGGCGGTCACCGGCCTGTTCGGCTACCTCGACGACTCCTTCCTCGCCCCGCTGCATTTCGACGTCTTCGGCGTGAGCATGACCAGCACCCTGATCTTCGATCTCGGCGTCTACTTCGGGGTGGTCGGGGTGGTGCTGGCCGCCCTCAACCTGCTGGGCCTGGAGGACGACCAGGGCAGCACCCCGGACGGCCATGTCGGGCACCACGCCAGATCCCCGTTGGGGCCGACCCGGGAGAACCTGCACGGGCCCGCCGCATCCGTTGATACGGCGTCACCCGTCGACAACGCCAAGCCCGTCGACACCGATGCAGAAAGGACTGACCGATGACCCTCGCGATCTCCGCCGGCCTCCTGGTGATGGGGGGTGTCTACCTCATGCTCCGGCGTGACATGCTGCGTATCGCAGTCGGTTTCATGCTGCTCAGCCACGGCGTGAACCTGATCATCATGGCCGCCGGTGGCACGGCCTGGCGGGACGAGCCCTTCGGTGCGCACACCGGCACCGCCACCGCGGCGGACCCGCTGCCCCAGGCCTTCGTGCTCACCGCCATCGTGATCTCCTTCTCGATTTCCGTGTTCATGCTGGTCACTGCTGTCGTCGGCAGGAAGAATGACGCCACCCGCGCCGAGGTCGACGAGGACAGTGACGTGGAGGTGGTGCGCAGATGAGCACCACGCTGATCGCCTCTCTCCTGCCGCTGTTCGTGGCGGTGCCGCTGCTGGCCGGTGGCCTGCTGGTGCTGGCGGGGGAGCGGCACCGGATCCAGTCGACGGTGATGTTCACCGTGCTGGGTATCTCCCTGGTGGCCTCCGTTCTGCTGGTTATCGAGCTCGCCGATGGCGCGACCATCGCGCACGGGGCCGGTGGTTGGCCCTTCGGGGTATCCATCCCCTTTGCGGCGGACATGTTCACCGCGCTGATGCTGCTGACCACGAGCATCCTCGCGGTGGTGTGCGCCTGGTTCGCCGAGGCCTCCGGCTTCACCCGGCAGCGTTATTTCGCGCCCCTGGTGCTGATCCTCATGGTCGGTGTCAACGGCTCCCTGCTGACCGCCGACCTGTTCAACTTCTTCGTCTTCATCGAGGTCATGCTGCTGCCCTCCTACGGGCTCTACGTGCTGGTCACCAGCGGCAGGTCGGGCTTGCGGATGGTCGAGGGAATCCGTCTCTACGTCTCCGCGAACCTGCTCGCCTCCACGATGCTGCTGGCCGGTGTCGCCTTCGTCTACGGCACCGCGGGCACCGTCAACCTCGGCGAGCTGGCAGGGATGGCCGGTGAGGACCCGGCGGTGGCCCTGTCCATGGCGATCGTCATGCTGGCGATGATGATCAAGGCCGCGGTGGTGCCGGTCCACAGTTGGCTGGCCCGGACCTACCCCTACACCTCCCCGGCGGTCACGGCACTGTTCTCCGGCCTGCACACCAAGGTCGGCGTCTACGCCGTCTACCGCTTCTACGCGGTCACTTTCGAGGGTGATAGCCGCTGGCTGTGGATCGGTGTGCTCCTGTTCAGCCTGACCATGCTGCTCGGCGTGCTCGGGGCGGTGGGGGAGAAGGGGAGTCGGGAGATCCTCGTCTTCCACATGGTCAGTCAGCTCGGTTATATCCTGCTGGGCGTGGCCCTGTTCACGGAGCTGGGGCTGACCGCCGGTATCTTCTACCTGGTGCACCACATGCTGGTCAAGGCCGCGCTGTTCATGGCCACCGGCGCCGTCGAGGTCCGCTACGGGACGGGTGAGATCGGCAAGGTCAGCGAGGTTGCCAGGCGCGAACCGGTCATCGCCGTCGCCTTCTTCATCGCCGCCCTGTCACTGGCCGGCATCCCGCCCTTCTCCGGTTTCGTGGCCAAGTTCAGCCTCATGGTCGGGGCCTGGGAGGCCGGTGAGATCGCCGCCGTGGTGGTCATGGTTCTCGTCAGCCTCGTGACCCTGTTGTCCATGCTCAAGATCTGGGGCGGGATCTTCTGGGGCAACCCGGCCCCGGCCCCGACTGAGCGGGCCTCCGCCAAGACCGAGCCGGTCCGCCCCGGCGGGGCGGGGGCGCCGGAGCAGGGCGGCAGGATCGTCACGGACAGTGCCACCGCGCCCACCGCGCCCGTCGTCACGGCGGTTGACGGGGAGGAGCCTGACCGCACACCGGTGCAGGAGCCGAAGCCGACGGTGGCCCCGGGTTATGGTCCGCCGGGTGAGGACGCCGTGCCCGGTCGACGCATCAGCGGTTGGCTGGCCGCCCCGGCCGTGATCCTGGCGGTCGCGACCGTGGTCATCGGTCTGGGCGCCGAGGTGCTGCTCTCGCTGTCGGAGACTGCGGCCCATAACCTGCTCGATATCTCCGGCTACGTGGAAGCGGTGAGTAACTCATGATGAAGAATCTGCTGACCTGGCCTTTTCGGGCGCTGCACTTCATCGCCTGGTACACCAAGGAGTTCACCGTCTCGAACCTGGTGGTACTCAAGGACATCCTCACCCCGGGTAACGACGCCACGCCGGGGATCGGCCGTTATGAGTGCCACAGCATGAGCGACTGGGCGTACACCCTCTTCGCGGTGCTGGTGACGACGACACCGGGGACGATCACCGTGGGCGCTGGCCGGGACACCGCGACCGGGGTGCGCGTGATGTACGTCCACGGTCTCTACGATGTACGCGAGGAAGATCTGCTGGCTGATCTACGGGAGATGGAGGACCGGATGATCCGTGGACTCATGCTCAACCCGACGTTCAACGAAGGAGCGAAATAATGGTCGTCACTCTGGCCATGATCATTCTCGGGCTCTCTGTGGTGCCCGCCGTCTACCGGATGGTGATCGGCCCCAGCCGGGCGGACCGGGCCGCCGCCGGTGATCTGCTCATGATGGTCGTGATCGGGTTGCTGGCGCTGATCGGTCTGAGGAACGGCAGTGCCTTCACCTTCGATATCGTGCTCGTGGCCGCCCTGGTGGGCTTCATCAGCGCCATCTCCCTGGCCCGGGCCCTGACGGTGGGGGCGCGCTGATGAGCATCATCGACATCGTCTCCGATGCGCTGATCCTGCTCGGGGTGCTCACCTTCGCGGTCTGCGGGGTCGGCCTGATCACCTTCCGGGACGTCTACACCCGGCTGTCGGTCATCGGCACCGCCGGTGGTATCGGCATCATCCTGGTGGTGATCGGTGTCTTCGTGCGCGACCCCAGCTGGCTCGGTGGAGTGCAGGTGATCGGCATCATCGTGCTGCTGCTGGGGACCTCCTCGATCGGCTCGATCCTGCTGGCGAGGGCGGCCCTGCTGCGCCGCACCCCCATGGTCGACCCAGTCTTCGACAACACGAAGCTCCTCAGCGAGGAAGGGCCCCACGACTGGCCCTCGGTACCGGAGAACCAGGAGGAGCTGCGCGAGCACTGAACGGCCCCGGCGCTAGGATCGGGGACAGCGAAGGTCGGCACGTCCCAGGACACCGACCCACCGGCCCGACACCGATAACAAGGAGTGAGAAACCATGAAACTCGTCACCGCAGTGGTGAAGCCCTTCACCCTCTCTGATATCAGGGAAGCACTTGAGCAGGTCGGGGTGCACGGGATGACCGTCACCGAGGCCCAGGGATTCGGGCAGCAGCGCGGCCACACGGAGGTTTACCGTGGCGCCGCGTACGCCACCGAGTTCGTCCCCAAGGTCAAGGTCGAGATCGTCATCTCCGATGCCCAGCTCGACGAGGTCGTCGACGCCGTCATCAACGCCGCCTACACCGGCAATATCGGTGACGGCAAGGTCTGGGTCAGCCCCGTCGAGCACGTCATCCGGGTGCGCACCGGCGACCGCAACGATGACGCGGTCTGATGACCCGGCCCAGCTGAGATACCGGGCGGGGGAGCGGGCGCTCGACCTGCTCACCTCCCTGCGCCTGCCGCCGGGCACGGCCCTGGCGGCCACCGGTTCCCTGGCCCGCGGGGAGATGGCCCCCCGCTCCGATCTCGACCTCATTCTTCTCCACCCCGCGGGCAGCTCACCGACGCCCGCCCAGGTGGAGGCGGTGTGGTACCCGGTCTGGAACACGAAGTTCCGACTCGACCACTCCGTGTGCACACCCGCCGACTGCGTGACCTCCCTCGCCCACAGCCCCACCGCCGCCCTGGCCCTGCTCGATCTCGCCCCCATCGCCGGGGACGGGGACCTGGTGGAACGCACCCGGCAGGAGATCCGCGCCCGGTGGCGTCGTCAGTTACCGGCCAGTTTCGGCATGATCGTCGACGCCGCGATCAGTCGCTGGCGACGCTCCGGATCGGTGGTCACCATGACTCACCCGGACCTCAAGAACGGCCGGGGCGGGCTGCGTGATCTCGAACTGCTGCGGGCGTTGGCACTGGGTAACCTCTGCGACGCCCCACCCCTGGTGGAGGAACAGCGCCTGCTGCTCGATGTGCGTACCCTCCTGCACGTGGAGGCCCGCCGGGCCCGTGACATCCTCGACCCGGAGTTCGCCGCCGACATCGCCGGCCGGCTGGGCCTGCGTGACCGCTACCAGCTGGCGACGGCACTCGCCGACGCCGCCCGCACCATCGACGACGCTCTCGTCGCCGGCCTGGGCACCGCGCGGGGGGTGCTCGCCCGACGTTTCTCCGGGGCCCGCCAGCCCGTCCCCCGTCGCCCCCTCGACCTCGACGTCGTCGACGCAGGCGGCGTCATCACGCTCTCGCGTGAGCCGGACCTGACAGATCCCGCCCTGCTGCTGCGGGTCGGTGCGGCCGCCGCCCGCACCGGGCTGCCCGTGGCGGAACACACCTGGAACCGGCTCCGGCAGCTCCCGGACCTGCCCCGGGTCCTGCCCGCCACAGCCGCCGACGACTTCTTCTCCCTGCTCGCCTCCGCCGAGCACAGTGCCGACGTCATCCGGGAACTCGACCGCCGTGGACTGTGGGCCCGCCTGGTACCCGAGTGGGGCCACATCAGGGGGCGTATGCCGCGCGAGCGCACCCACATCCACACCATCGACCAGCATTCCCTGGTCACCGTGGGGCTGTGCGCCACTGCCACCGTCAAGGTCCCCCGCCCCGACCTGCTGCTGCTGGCAGCTCTCTTCCACGATATCGGCAAGGGGCACGGGCGCCCCCACGAGCAGGTCGGGGCGGAGTTCGTCTCCCGCATGGCGGCACGGCTGGGCCTGAACCAGCCCGACCGTTCCCGCGTCCAGACGCTTGTCGCCGAACACACGATCCTCCCCCGTCTGCTCTCCCGCGCCGACCCGCGCAGCGACTCCTCCCGCGACCGGCTTCTCGACGCCGCCCACCACGACCTGCTCACCATCAACCTCCTGGAGGTGCTCACCGAGGCCGACGCCAAGGCCACCGGTCCCGGGGTGTGGAACCGCTCCCTGGAGGCCGGTCTGCGGCAGGTGGTCGGACGGGCACGCCGGGAACTGCACTCCTTCTCGCCGACGCGTCCCATGGTCTATGCGCCGGACCGGATCGGGCTGCGGGTCAACGAGGGTGAGGAGACCGTCACCGTCTGGTGGCGGGGCGAGTACCAGCGCGAGATTGTGCGGGTGCTGGCGGTGTTCGCGGCGAAGGCCTGGAACATTCTCGGCGCCCGCCTGACCCGCGCGGGGGACGGGACGATCCACGCGGAGTTCGATACCCGCTCCACCACCGAGAAGCCGGAGAGATCCGCTGATGCCCCCGGCTTCGTCCAGGCCTATAATTCCGGGGTGCACTCGACACTGCCGCCGGTGACACCGGCTTCCACCGCCACCTACTGGGAGGGGAGCCTGCTGGAGGTGCGCACCGTCGATCGGATCGCCGCCCTGGGCACGGTGCTGACGGTGCTGCCTGAACTGTCCTGGCTGAGCATGCGCACCCCGGGGGCCACGATGATCGTCCAGGCCGCCTTCCTGGAGGAGGTGGACCGGGGGAAGGTCGGTAGGGATGTGACCCGGGTGCTGGCGACCGGCTAGCATGGGTGATCTGAAATAGGTTCCCGCGCCTCGACCACCCCAGGGAGTGTCCACGTGTTTGAGTCATTGTCCGATAGATTGACCGGTGCCCTCAAGGGGTTACGCGGTAAGGGCAAGCTGACCGAGGCGGACATCAACGCCACCGCCCGCGAGATCCGCCTGGCCCTGCTGGAGGCCGACGTCTCGCTGACGGTCGTCCGTGGCTTCATCAAGCGCATCAAGGAACGGGCAGCCGGCGTCGAGGTCTCCGAGGCGCTCAACCCCGCCCAGCAGGTCATCAAGATCGTCAACGAGGAACTTGTCCAGATCCTCGGCGGTGAGACCCGTCGTCTGCAGCTGGCCAAGACCCCCCCGACGGTCATCATGCTCGCCGGTCTGCAGGGTGCGGGTAAGACCACCCTGGCCGGTAAGCTGGCCCGGCACCTGTCTGGCCAGGGGCACACCCCCTTGCTGGTGGCCTGTGACCTGCAGCGCCCCGGTGCCGTCCAGCAGCTGGAGATCGTCGGTGAACGCGCAGGTGTGCCCACCTTCGCCCCGGACCCGGGTACCTCCGTCGACTCGCACGAGCACGAGATGGGTACTTCCCACGGTGATCCGGTGGCTGTCGCCCAGGCCGGCATCGAGGAGGCCAAGCGGGCCCAGCACGACGTCGTGATCGTCGATACCGCAGGTCGCCTCGGCATCGACGAGACCCTGATGACCCAGGCCGGCAATATCCGTGACGCCATCGAACCCGACGAGGTCCTCTTTGTCATCGATGCCATGATCGGCCAGGATGCGGTCACCACCGCGGAGGCCTTCCGGGACGGCGTCGACTTCACCGGTGTGGTGCTGACCAAGCTTGACGGTGACGCGCGTGGTGGTGCCGCGCTGTCGATCCGTGAGGTCACCGGTAAGCCGATCATGTTCGCCTCCACCGGTGAAAAGTTGGAGGACTTCGATGTCTTCCACCCCGAGCGCATGGCCAGCCGCATCCTCGGCATGGGTGATGTCCTCTCCCTGATCGAGCAGGCCGAGTCGGTCCTCGACCAGGAGAAGGCGGAGGCGACCGCAGCCAAGATCGGGAGCGGCGAACTCACGCTGGAGGATTTCCTCGATCAGCTGCTGATGATCCGCCGGATGGGCCCCATCGGTAACCTGCTCAAGATGCTGCCGGGCGGCAAGCAGATGAACGATATGGCCGACATGGTCGATGAGAAGCAGCTCGACCGCATTCAGGCCATCATCCGCGGCATGACCCCGGCGGAGCGGGACAATCCGAAGATCCTCAACGCCTCCCGCCGCAAGCGCATCGCCGCCGGCTCTGGCGTCACGGTCACCGATGTCAACCAGCTCATCGAGCGTTTCTACGAGGCGCGGAAGATGATGGGCAAGATGGCCGGCCAGTTCGGCATGGGCGGCCCGCAGCGCTCGGCGACCAAGAAGAAGCCGAAGGGACGCAAGGGCAAGGGCGGAAAGCGTAAGCCGGCACGCAACAGGCCGCACACTCCGCAGATGCCGGGTGGTATGCCGGGCATGCCCGGCGGGATGCCCGGGATGCCGGACTTCGCCCAGCTGCAGAAGATGCAGGAGCAGATGGGCGGCGGCGCGGCCCCGCAGCCGCAGGGTGGCCTGCCCAAGGGCATGGACGGCCTCGACCTCAACAACCTCGACTTCGACGAGGCGATGAAGCGGATGGGCAGGAAGAAGTTCTGACCCCGCTGACCTGACCGCCCCGGCTGGCCACACGGCCCGCCGGGGCGGTTTTTCGTCCGCCCCGACCCCTGGAATCTGTCCTGCCGCAGGCTCAGGTGGGGAGAGTCACCGTCCGAGCACCGGGGCGAGGTGTTCCCACAGGAGGGGGGCGAGGGTGGCGGCATAGGCGTTGGAGATGTGGTCGTCATCGCGGTAGACGACGATGTTGCCGATGGCGGGTGGGCAGCTGTCCGGACCGCAGAACCAGTCCGCGGTGTCGACTGCGACGGCGGCGGGGTGGGGTGCGAGCAGCTCCGCGGCCGGGTCAGTCGGCGAGTAGTGTTCGGCGCGCGGGAGCGAGCAGGCGATGAGGGGGTCCGGGCTGTCGACGAAGGTGGGGCCGCCGTCGGCGTGGTTAAGCAGACAGCGGTTCGCGTCGGCGACCCCGTTGGGGCGGTCGTGAATCCAGGGGTTGTCACGCAGCCCCAGGAAGGGAATGCCGTGCTCATCCAGTTCCCCCCAGAACTTCTCGTAGCCGAGCGCCACCACATCCGGTCCCGGACCCCCCTGGTGGAGTGGCCGGGTGGTGGTGGAGATGACCACCTCAGGCTCCATGTCGATCACGCGGGCGACCGCTTCTGCGGACCAGTCCGCACAGTCCTCGCTGACCCCGTAGTGCTCACCGAGCACGGTCGGACAGGATTGGCGGACGAGCGGTATCACCCGGAAGTCGTAGGTGTGGCCGAGCTCTTCCAGTGGCGTCAACCAGGTCTCCGCGTGGGAACCACCGATGAGCACCACCGTGTCCCCGGCATCGGGGGCACCGTAGACGCAGTCGTCGTCGGGGAAGCGGTCGCTCGGGGCGTTCTGGGAGATCAGGCAGCCGTCGACGGCGGAGTTCGGGTGGATGCCGCTGATGAGGGCGGGGCTGGGCAGCAACGGCACCCAGTCGGGCACCTCGGCACCTGCGAGGGCCCGGGCGCCGGGGTAGAGCAGCGGGTTGAGATCACGCTCGCTGATATTCGCCATATAGAAGGTGTAGACGGGGCTGACCGCCAGTAGTACCGCGGCCAGCAGTGCGACGAGCACCCCGCCGCCGGCGCGGAGTCTGCCGGGCAGGAGACGCAGTGACTGCAGCGCTGCGGCCACAGCCGACTGGTCCCGGGTCGGTCGTCGACGACGCTGGGTCAGGGGTGCCTCGATGAACCGGTGGGTCAGGTCCGCCAGCAGCAGGGACAGGATGATGACGCCGACCCCGAGCCACAGCGGGGGAGTCTGGTTTCCGGTCGCGGTGGTCAGGATGATCAGCAGGGGCCAGTGCCACAGGTAGAGGGGGTAGGCGATGCTTCCCAGCCAGATCGCCGGACGGGATCCCATGAGCCGGGACGTCGTGTTGTCCCCGCCGCCGAGGATGATCAGGACGGCGCCACCGATGGGCAGCAGGGCGGCGG
Organism: uncultured Corynebacterium sp.; assembly: GCA_964613845.1. Classification (GTDB taxonomy): domain Bacteria; phylum Actinomycetota; class Actinomycetes; order Mycobacteriales; family Mycobacteriaceae; genus Corynebacterium. Next base: position 1,234 of record CAZTIZ010000017.1, on the reverse strand, counting down.
GTCCGGGGAACGCCAGGGAGGTCGGGATGAGCAGGCCGGTCAGCGTGATCATGACCAGGCCGAGGGCCGTCACCGGACCGGCCACCCGCCGGGGCAGCCGCAGGTGGGGAAGGTAGAGGGCCAGCACGGCCCCCAGGGTCAGTTCCCACAGGCGGGAGAACGTGGAGTAGTAGCTCGCGGGGGTTCCCAGCAGGCCATGTCGACAGGCCCAGGCGAAGGACAGCAGCGTGACCGCGATCAGGATCGGGCCGGCGACCCGGCGGACCCGCTCATCGGTCCATCCCCGTCGCACGAACCAGACGAAGGACAGGGCGAAGAGGATCGCCGCGAGGTAGAACTGCCCCTGCACCGCCATCGACCACAGGTGCTGCAGCGGGGAGGTATCGGTGGAGGCTGCCGCATAGTCCGCTTCCTGGCTGATCAGTTCCCAGTTGAGGAAGAGGAGGAGGCTGGCGGGTACCTGCCTGACGAAGTCCGGGCCCATCAACTGTGGGACCAGCCACAGGACGGACCCGACCGTTGCCGCCAGAACCACCGCGAGGGCTGGGATCAGCCGGCGGAGCGTGCGCCAGATCGGCCACCATGGGTTGAGGGAGGCGTCCCGGCGGGAAGCGTAGCGGAGCTGGGCGCCGAGGAAGAAGTAGCCGGACAGGAGGAGGAAGACATCCACCCCGCCCGAGACCCGGTCGGTGAAGACATGGAAGACGACCACCAGGCCGATGGCGATGCCGCGGAGGCCGTTGAGGTCCGGACGGTAGGTGTGTGAGCGAGCAGGCGTGGTCATCAGCTGCCTCCTCGTCAAAGCTCCACCGCTAGAAATGCCGCCGATCAGTATAGGGGTGGGGTGGTGCGGGTCTGTGCTCCGGTGTGCCCTGGTCCCGCGATTTCCCTGTGGAGGCGGGAGGCGGTATAGTTTTACCGGTTATACGCACAAGAAATCGTTGTTGTGTAACACAGGTACATAACGCTCTGCGTCATACCGTCCCCGACCCCGGTCGGCCGGTCTGAGTCACACGCAGACAAATCCAGGGGTTGAACCGGTCCGCTGAATCCGTGGCGGATGTCTGAACTGCCCAGTGACCAGAAGAGGAGCCATCATGGCTGTCAAGATCAAGCTGCAGCGTATCGGTAAGATCCGCACCCCGCACTACCGCGTCGTCATCGCTGACGCCCGTAACCGCCGCGACGGCAAGGTCATCGAGAACATCGGTACCTACGAGCCGAAGCAGGAGCC
>CAZTIZ010000016.1:0-31175 GCA_964613845.1 uncultured Corynebacterium sp. | reverse complement strand
AAAAAAATGGCCGGAATGTTACATTAAGATGGACAACTGGTGTGCGTAAAGTTATGAAAAAGTTATATAGGGTGCGTGTTCAGGTAAGGAGCGTGGCGTGAGCATCGAGGATGTCCATCCACCCCGACCCACCCTCTTCAGCTTTCCCGGCACCCACCACTACCTGAGCCCGAACCGGATCCCGAGCGAACGCGACCTCGTGGCGCTCTCCCCACTCGGCATCGCCACCCGCTGGGCAGCAGTGCTCGGCGCCATCGGGATCATGCTCACCGCGATCTACCTCATCGTCGACGGCATCCTCAGCATGGGCACAGGCACCGTCAGCCGACTCTTCGATCTGGCGGTCAATCCCCTCATCGGCCTGCTGGTGGGGATCCTGGCCACCGCCGCCATCCAGTCCTCCTCAACCGTGACCGCCCTGACCGTCGCGGCCGTCGGCACCGGTGCGGTACCCGTGAGCGTGGCCATCCCGGTCATCCTGGGGGCGAACATCGGCACCACCATCACCGCCTCCATCGTGTCCTTCGGTTTCCTGGGCCACCGCGGGGAATTTCAGCGCGCCTTCACCGCCGCCGCCCTGCACCGCTGGTTCAACGTGCTCTTCGTGGCGGTGATATTCCCCCTGGAGATACTGTTCCAGCCCCTCCAGCGACTCAGTGACCTGCTGGCGGACACTCTCGTGGGCGACGGTCCCGAACCCATCACCACCGGCAGCTGGGTGTTCAGCCTGTTCACCCCGCTCATCGATCTCGTCGGCGTCCGGGGGCTGCTCGGCTGGCTCTTCGCCCCGCAGGTCGCCGCGATCGCCAGCGCCGTGCTCGGCACCGTCCTCGTGCTGGTCGCCGTGCGCCTGATGAACAGTCAGCTGCGCACCATCATGGCTGCCTCCACCCGCACCCTGCTCAAGCGTTCCTCCGGCAACTCCGATGTGCTCGGCATCGCCGTCGGCACGGTGGTCACGATGACCGTCCAGGCATCCGCTGCGACCATCTCCTCCCTGCTGCCCTTCGCCGCGGCGAAGACCCTCAAACAGCGGGAGACGCTCTTCCTGATTCTGGGCGCGAACATCGGCACCACCTTCCTCGCCCTCTTCACCGCACTGGCGGTCCCCGGCTTCATGGGCTCTTTCGCCCTGCAGGCGGCACTCGTGCACATGCTCTTCAACATCAGCGGCACCCTGCTGGTGATGCTGATCCCTCCCCTGCGCGACCTGCTGCTGCGGCTGGCCCGAATCAGTGGCCGGGCCGCCGCCCGGGGCTACGGAATCGCAGCCCTGGTCATCGCCCTCGGCTACCTGGCCGGCCCCGCGGTCCTGCTCCTGGGCTACCTGATCATCTTCTGAGCACCAGTCCCTTCAGGTCCCCATGCACCTCAGGCATCGCGCCGCTCCAGCACGAACAGTCCACCCACCCACAACACCGCGGCCCAGGCCAGGAAATACAGGCCACTGCCGACAGCCCCCCAGCCAAGATCATCGATGGGGCTGTCGTTGACGAAGGCAGTGAGGTTCTCGAAGGGCAGGTAACGCACGATGTCGGAGCCGACCTCCGGAATGAGCAGAAAAACCGACTCCAGGCCCATGAACCAGATGAGCACGAGCGCCACACTGCCCGCAGTCTGGCGCAACAGCAGGGCGATACCCTGCGAGAACAGCACCAGCAGCACGGTGGCGGCGGGATAGACCCACAGGATACGACGGGCCGTGTCGTCGCTGAGCGGGGTGAACAACTCACCGGCCAGGGGCGGTGCCATGAACTTGGCCACGTAGAAACAGAGGAAGACCGTCACGAAGGTCAGCGCCAGGGCGACCACGGCGTAGAGCAGCAGCTTCGCCGACACCACCATCCAGCGTCGGGGGGTGGCCAGGTAGGTGGCCCCCTGCAGGCCATAGCGGTACTCGGTGGTGATGACCATGATCGCCTGGATCATCAGCACCGTGAAGCCCACCAGGTACACCGCCACGACCGTGATCCCCGGCAGCAGCGTCGGGATCCCACCCTCCGCCTCCAGCGTGACGTTGCCGACCACGGCGGCCCAGCCGAGACCGAAGAACAGGAACAGGACGGTGGTCCACCAGAAGGAGCGGGTGGTGACCAGCTTGGTCCACTCCGCATTCAGGATGTGCAGGAACATGCTCAGCTCTCCTCTGTTCGCCGCGGTCCCGCGGGTTCACCGACCACGCCGTGGTACTGCACGGCATCACCGGTCATCTCCATGAAGGCATCCTCCAGGGAAGCCCGCCACTGGGTCAGCTCATCGAGCATCACCCCGGTGGAGTATGCCAGGGCGCCGATCTCATCGGTCTGCCGATCCGGGATCTCGATCGTCGCCCGCCCCTCCTCGTCCGTGCCGACCGAGCAGTCGATCCCCTCGTCCCGGAGGGCACCGAGGAACTCATCGTGGTGCGGCGTGCGCACCACCACCCGGGAGGCGGAATGGTCCCGGATGAAGGCGTGGGTGCTGGTATCTGCCACCAGCCGACCCCGGCCGATAACTACCAGGTGATCGGCGGTCAGCGCCATCTCCGACAGCAGGTGGGAACTGATCAGGACGGTCCTCCCCTCCGCCGCCAGGGACTGCAGCAGGCCACGCACCCAGCGGATGCCCTCCGGGTCCAGGCCGTTGACGGGTTCGTCGAGGATGAGTACCCCCGGATCACCCAGCAGCGCCCCGGCCAGACCGAGCCGCTGCCCCATGCCCAGGGAGAAACCACCGGCCTTCTTGCCCGCCACCTCGCTCAGACCGACGAGGCCGAGCACCTCATCCACCCGGCTCAACGGCACACCGTTGGCCTGCGCCAACCACCTCAGGTGATGGGCCGCACTGCGGTTGGGGTGCACGGACTTCGCATCGAGCAGGGCACCGACCTCGGTGAGGGGGCGGCGGAACTCGCGGTAGCGCCGGCCACCGATCGTCGCGGTACCGGCGGTAGGGGCGTCGAGACCGAGGATCATCCGCATCGTGGTGGACTTCCCCGCCCCGTTGGGTCCGAGAAAACCGGTCACCACCCCTGATTTCACGGAGAACGTCAGGTCGTCGACAGCCCGGACCTGCCCGTAATGTTTACTCAGTCCACGCACGTCGATCATGGTGACCAGACTGCCACACGTCCCGTGCGACTGCCGGGACCCGCCCGGGGTGACGGGCGGGTCAGTCCCGGAGTCCGCCGACGAACTCCCGCAGCCGGGGCAGGGAGGCCGCGAAAGCAGGCATGAGCGGCAGGGACTCCAACTGGTTCAGCGGTACCCACCGCAGTTCCAGGGACTCCTCATTGGGGAAGGTGCGCAGCCGGCGACCGTCATGGGTGTGGGCGATGACGGTGGTGTACGTCCAGCCCCCGGCCAGCTCGGGCCGGACCGGATCCGGGGCGAAGGGACCGGCGGTGATCTCGCTGTGCACGACCCGCACCAGCTCAGGGGCCAGGGAACATTCCTCGGAGGCCTCCCGGATGGCGGCCTCAACCGGGGTCTCGTGGGAATCACGGGCTCCCCCCGGCAGTGCCCAGGTGCCACCGACGTTGGTCCACAACGCCCGGTGCTGCATGAGCACCTCGGGGGCCGCGTCCGGCCCGGCACCGTCCTGTTCAGCCAGGAGCATCAGGCCTGCGGCCCCGTAGCGCCCCCACATTTTCATCCCGTCCGGGCCCGCCGCCCAACCGTTGCCGTCACCGTTCATGTCTCCGAGCGTAGCGCCCCCGCCCGGGCCTGTCCCGGATACCTTCCCCCGGGCATGGCATCAGGGGTGGTCCACAGGTTATCCTGGGATAATGACCGGCGCCAAGGACACCTCCGAGCCTGCCCCGCCGAGCACGGCGCAGGACAGCCCGGGCACGGAACTTCCCCCTGCACGCACCCGTCTCCGGGAGCGGTTCCCCGGCAACCCCCGACTGGTGGAGGATGACGGCGCAGACGTCCCCGAGGACACCCAGGACCACTGGCTCGACGAGGTCACCGTCGAGGAGCAGGAGAGCGGGCGCAGTCTCTACGGCCGGATCACGGACACCTTCATCGTGCCCGTCCTGTGGCTGCGGCGGATCTTCACCTTCCTGTCCACCTCCCCCGGCAGGCTCGTCACGGTGACGCTGGTGCTGTCGGTGGCGATCTTCGCCGCCGGCTACTCCATGTCCCAGTCCTCGTCCGCCCGGCAGGACTCCCTCGACGTCCTACTCACCTCCACCGAGCCGATGAGCTACGCGGCGCACAACCTCTACACCTCGCTGTCGCTGGCGGACACGATCGCCACCACAGGTTTCGTGCAGGCCGGCGTCGAGTCCGCCGGCACCCGGGCGCGCTACAACGCGGCGGTCGACCGGGCGTCGATGGCCGCCACCGAATCCGCGGCGGGCACCGCCGTGGGCGATACCCGGGCGCTGGAGCTGATCACCGATATCCAACGGCAGCTGCCGGTCTACGCCGGGCTCGTCGAGACGGCACGCACCAACAGCCGGGCGGGCAACCCGGTGGGCGTGGCCTATATGGCGGAGGCCTCCTCGCTCATGCGCGAGGAGATCCTGCCCGCCGCCTCCGAGCTGTTCACGCTGACCAGTGGGCAGGTGCGCGAACAGCAGCACCAACTCACGCTGCCACAGTTCATTCCCCTGTCCGGCCTGCTCGCCGCGGTGTTCTTCCTCGCCCTGGCGCAGTGGTGGCTGTGGCGGCTGACCCGCCGTCGCCTCAACCGGGGATTCCTCACGGCGACGGTGTTGATGGGCGTGGCGATCCTGTGGGTCTCCGCATCCAACTACGCCACCTGGCAGGCGGGCACCCGCGGTTTCGAGCAGGCGTCGATGCCGTGGGATTCCCTCACCGCCTCCCGCATCGAGGCGCAGCAGGCCCGCACCTCGGAGACCCTGGCGCTGGTGCGCCGCCACTCCGTCGACAACACCAGCATCTCCTTTGACCAGACCGTCCGGTCCATCCAGGTCGCCCTCGACGACTACGAATCCACCGAGGGTCACTCCCTGCGCACCACGGGCAGCAACGCCCTGCTCATCCAGCAGGCGCGCACCGCCCTCGATGACTGGCAGGCCGCCCACGACCTCTTCACCGATGCCCTGCGCACCGGCGACTACCAGGAGGCGGTGAGCCTGTCGACGACCACGACCGTCGCCCCCGGCACACCACCTACCTCCGCGGGCGCCTACAACAGTCTCGATGCCGCCCTCTCCCGTCTGATCGCCGATGCCCGCGCCTCCATGCGTGCCTTCATCAACGATGGCCTGGCCGCCACCCAACTGGTCTCCACTGCCGTGATGGTCCTGTCGGTGGCGGCGGTCCTGTCGATCTGGCTGGGTGTGCGTCCCCGTCTGCAGGAGTATCTGTGAGATCCCGGATTCTGCCCCTGTCCGCTGTCGCGCTCGCAGCGGTACTGGCCCTGTCCACCTGTTCGCTGCCCACCTTCCAGGACCCGCCACCGCCGCCCCCACCGGCGGCACAGGCCGCCCACGGCTACGGCCCACCCCTGCCCGCGGGCGCCACCATCGAGCCCGCGGGGGCGGAGGAACCACGCGAGATCCTCACCGACAACCTCGTCGGTTCCCTACGCCCCGGCGACCGTGACCCGGAGGAACGGATCCCGGAGATCACCACCCGTGGCCGCCTCATCGTCGGCGTCGACCAGTCCCAGAACCTCCTCTCCTACCGGGATTCCGTGACCGGTGACCTGCGTGGCTTCGAGGTCGACCTGGCACGTGAGATCTCCCGCGACATCTTCGGGGATCCGGACCGGGTGGACTTCCGGTTCGTGGAGAGCGCCGGCCGCTCCCTCGCGCTGGACCAGCGGGAGGTCGACATCGTCATCCGCACGATGACGGTCACCGAGCGGCGCCAGGAGGTGGTCAGCTTCTCCACCCCCTACCTGACCACCGACTCCCGGCTCCTGGTGATGGACAACTCCGCGATCGAGGGCGTCGACCAGCTGCCGGGACGCACCGTCTGCGTCACGGACGGCTCCACCGCTCTGGAAAAGGCCCGCCTGCACGCCCCCCAGTCCCAACTCCTCAAGACCCGCAACTGGGCGGACTGCCTGCTCGCCCTGCAGCAGCACCACGCCGATGCGATCATGTCGGACGACACCATCCTGTCCGGCATCGCCGCCCAGGACCCCTACACCCGCATCGTCGGTGATTCCCTCGCCCAGGAGTCCTACGCCGTAGGCATGCCCGTGGCGTCAGCGGACTACGATCCCTCCGGGCTGACCCAGCAGGTGAACTCAACGATCGAGCGCATCCGTGAGGACGGCACCTGGTGGCGTCTCTACGACCGGTGGTTCTCCTCCTACCTGGCCACCGACGGCCCCCCGCCCCTGACCTACCGTGAGGAAACGGAGGAGAGCGAAGCATGACTCCCCAGAAGCCACGTGAAGAGACCGGTCCGGGCACCAGCCCCGCCCGGCGCCCACTCCCCCCGGAGGAACGGGAGGAGAACCCGACCCCGGACGCCGACCCCACCGAGGACGCCGCCCACGGAACGCAGGCGGTGAAATTCGACCCCTTCGCCGACGATGATGATGACTACGACGACTACGACGAGGATGTCGGCGACATCGATACCCTCCTCGCAGACCTCGACAGCCTGCGGGACCAGCGGCAGGAGGTGGAAAGCCCCGAGGGGGACGACACCTCCGCCCGGGCCCGCCGACAGGCCCTGTCGACCTTCCGGCAGCGGCGCGGCGCCCGGCGCACCGGCCGCACCGTCGCTGACGGCATGGTGCGGCTGCCCTTCGTCGTACCCACCCGGCCCGAGGACACGCTGAAGGACCCGGCGAAGGCAGTCAAGGAGAAGGGGATCCCCGCCCCGCAGCTCAACCCGGGTGACATGGTCGCCGGCCAGTACGAGATCCTGGGCGTGATCGCCCACGGTGGGATGGGCTGGATCTACCTGGCGCACGACCACTTCGTCTCCGGGCGGCTGGTGGTGCTCAAGGGCATGCAGGCGGAGAAGTCCAGCGATGAGACGGCGGCGGCGACCGCGGAACGCGAATTCCTCGCCGACATCACCCACCCGGGCATCGTGAAGATCTACAACTTCATCGACGACCAGCGGGTCCCCAGCGGCTTCATCGTCATGGAGTACGTGGGCGGGCCCTCCCTGCGTCACCGACGCAACGAGCAGCCCAACCACCTGCTCCCCCTCGACCTCGCGATCGGTTATATCCTGGAGGTGCTGCCCGCCCTGGACTACCTCCACTCGCGCGGGGTGGTCTACAACGACCTCAAGCCCGACAACATCATCGTCACCGAGGACCAGGTCAAGCTGATCGACCTGGGAGCTGTCTCCGGTATCGGGGCCTTCGGGTTCATCTACGGCACCCGCGGTTTCCAGGCACCCGAGGTCGCCGTCGCGGGCCCGTCGGTGGCCAGCGATATCTACACCATCGGCCGGACCCTCGCCGCCCTGACGATCGACCTGCCCAAGCAGGATGGGGCCTACACCCCCGGGCTTCCCAGCCCGACGACCGAACCGACGCTGCGTCGTCACCTGTCCTTCTACCGCCTGCTGCTGCGCGCCACCCACACCGACCCCGGGAAGCGGTTCCGCAGCGTGGGTGAGCTGCGCACCCAGCTCCACGGCGTGCTGCGGGAGATCATCGCCGTCCGCGACGGTCTGCAGTTCCCCGCCCAGCACTCGTTGTTCTCCCCGCAGAGGACGACCTACGGCACCAAGCACCTCGTCTTTCGCACGGACCAGCTCATCGACGGCATTGACCGTACCGTGCGCATCACCGCCCCCGAGGTGGTCTCCGCTCTGCCCGCCCCGCTGATCGACCGTTCCGACGTCGGCGCGGCGATGCTGTCCGGCTCCTCCTACACTGAGCCGCAGGAGGCCCTGGAGACCCTGCGGCAGGCGATGAAGACCACCGAGTACGAGCACTCCGCGGAGATCCCCTTCGCAGTGGTCCGCGCGATGCTGGACCTGGGCTTCACCGGCCAGGCACGTACCTGGCTCAGCTCACTGAAAGCCCCCCTCGGCCACGACTGGCGGTTCCAGTGGTACTCCGGTGTCACCGCACTGCTTCTCGACGACTACGTGGTGGCACAGGAGCATTTTTCGGAGGTGCTCGACATCCTTCCCGGCGAGGCCGCCCCGAAGCTGGCTCTCGCGGCCGTCAATGAGCTGATCCTCCAGCACCTGGGGCTGCACCATTCCGCGCTACTCAACGAGAAGACCGCCCGGGCGGCCTCCGGGCTGGGTGGCAGTCTGGGCGATCTCGCCAACGACACCTTCGAGGAACTGAGCGCCACCTGGTCGCACCAGACCCAGGACCCCACCGTCCTACGCTTCAACGCCCTGCGCCTGTACGGACTGGTATGGACGACCAACCTGACCACGGTTTCCTCCGCCTTCGGCCTGGCCCGCCAGCTCATGGCCGAGAGCCAGGTGGAGATGGCCGTCGCCGCCCTGGACAAGGTGCCCCAGGCCTCCCGCCACCACCGGATGGCGCAACTGACCACGATCCTGCAGCTGATCTCGGACACCCTCACCGAGTCGCGGATCCGGCGCGCCGCCCGCCGCCTGGAGGAGATCCCCACCAACGAACCGCGCTTCCTGCAGATCAAGGTCGCCGTGATGTCTGCGGGGCTGAACTTCCTGCGTGAGGCCGACGTCAACTCCGCCGCCTCACCCAACCCGCTGTTCGAGTATGACTTCACCCAGCGTGGTCTGCGCACCGGTCTGTCCGACACACTGCGCCAGCAGGCCCGGCAGGCACCGTTCGCCCGCCACCGCTACGCGCTGGTGGACATGGCCAACCAGGTGCGTCCGGTCACCTGGTTCTGACCAGCCCCGGCTGGGCGCCGTGGGCGGTCAGCCCCACCGGTCAGGCGTTGGCGCTCACCTTGCCGGCCAGTTCGGTGGCCTTCTGGGCGATGGCCAGTTCCTCGTTGGTGGGCACGACGAAGACCTTGATCTTCGAGTCATCGGTGGAGATCAGGCGTGCGCCGTCGTTGGGCTGGTCGTTGCGCTCGGGGTCGATCTCGATGCCGTACATCTCCAGGCCGGCGAGGGCGTCGGCACGCACGAACTTGGCGTTCTCACCGACACCGGCGGTGAAGGTGATGGCGTCGACGTGACCGAGGGAGATCATGTAGGAGCCGATGAAACGACGCAGCTGGTGGATGTAGATGTTGTAGGCGGACCAGGCGTCGGTGTCGCCCTCGTCGATCATCTCGCGCAGCTGACGGAAATCGTTGACCCCGGACAGGCCCTTCACGCCGGACCTGCGGTTGAGCAGGGTGTCGATGGCGTCGATGCTCAGGCCGGCGCGGTAGAGGTGGAAGATGATGCCCGGGTCGATGTCACCGGAGCGGGTACCCATGACCAGGCCCGCGAGCGGGGTCATGCCCATGGAGGTGTCCACGGCCTGGCCGCCACGGATGGCGGAGGTGGAGGCACCGTTACCCAGGTGCAGGGTGATCTGGTTGACCTCGTTGGCGGGCTTGTCCAGCAGGGCCGGAACCTGCTGGGAGACGAACTCGTGGGAGGTGCCGTGGAAGCCGTAACGGCGGATGCCGTGATCGGCGGCGGTCTCGGCCTCGATGGCGTACAGCGCGGCCGCCGGGGGCATGTCGTGGAAGAAACCGGTGTCGAAGACGGCGACGTGCGGGATATCGGGAAGGATCTCGCGGGCGACCTCGATGCCGTCGATGTTGGCCGGGTTGTGCAGCGGGGCGAGCGGGATGAGGTCACGGATCATCTCGACGACCTGGTCGGTGATGAGTTCGGGCTCCGAGAAGACCTTGCCGCCGTGGACGACGCGGTGGCCGACGGCGGAGATGTCGACGTCCCGGGGGCCGACACCGTTTTCAGCCATGAGGCCGAAGGAGATCTGCAGGCCGGCGGAGTGGTCGGCGATCTCAAGTTCGCGGGTGATCTTCTCCCCCCGGATCTTGAGGGCGATGGCACCCTGTGCCTCACCGATCTGCTCGACGAGGCCGGAGACCACCGGCTCGTCGTTGGCATCGGCCAGGGGGTCGAGGAGCTGGAACTTGATGGACGAAGAACCCGAGTTCAGGACGAGTGCGTAGGTCATTACTTGTTTCCTCCGGCCTGGATGGCGGTGATGGCGACGGTATTGACGATATCCGGGACGGTGGCGCCCCGGGAGAGATCATTGACGGGCTTGTTCAGGCCCTGCAGGATCGGGCCGACGGCGAGTGCCGAGCCGGTGCGCTGGGCGGTCTTGTAGCCGATGTTTCCGGCATTGAGGTCCGGGAAGATGAAGACGTTGGCGTGGCCGGCGACCTCGGAGTCGGGCATCTTCTTCCGGGCCACACCCGGGTCGACGGCGGCGTCGAACTGCAGCGGACCGTCGACCTTCAGGTCCGGGTTGATGCGCTTGGCGTGGTGGAGGGCGTCGACGGTGTGCTCGACGTCCTGGCCGGCCCCGGAGGCTCCGGTGGAATAGGAGAGCATGGCCACGCGCGGGTCGATGCCGAACTGGGCGGCGGTCTTCGCGGAGACCACCGCGATCTCACCGAGCTGCTCGACGGTCGGGTTCGGGTTGACGGCGCAGTCGCCGAAGGCCCAGAGGCGACCGCGCAGCACCATGAGGAAGATCGAGGAGACCACGGAGGCATCCGGGGTGGTCTTGATGATCTGGAAGGAGGGCTTGATGGTGTGGGCGGTGGTGTTCGCCGCTCCGGAGACCATGCCGTCGGCCAGCCCCTTGTGGACCATCATGGTGCCGAAATAGGAAATGTCCTGCATGGTCTCGCGGGCCTGCTCCAGGGTGATGCCCTTGGACTTACGCAGTTCCGCGAACTCCTCGGCGAAGTCCTCCGCCAGCGGGGAGGTGCGGTGGTTGATCAGGTGAGCGTCACTGAGGTCAACGCCGAGCTCCTCCGCCCGGTTGTTCAGTGCCGCCGGGTCGCCCAGGATGGTCAACTCCACGATGCCCTTCGCCAGTAGCTGGTGCGCGGCGAGCAGGATGCGGTCGTCCTCGCCCTCGGGCAGGACGATGTGCGTTCCCGTCTTCTTCGCGCGCTCGAGCAGCCAGTTCTCGAAGACCGGCGCGGACATCACCGGATGAGCCTCTGCGTTGTGCAGTGCGTCCCGGACCCTGTCGGTATCATCCAGCCCCTCGGCGCCGACGGCGATCGCGATGACCGCGTCGAGCTGCTTGGCGTGGCGCTCCGCGAGCTGGGCGTGGCGGGCGTCACCGTCGGTGAGCAGGATGATCGGCAGCCCCAGCGCGGCCGCGACCTCACTGTCGAAGGTGAGGTTCCCGGTACCCACGAGCAGCACGGGACCGTCCTTGAGCGGGTTCGCCGAGAGCACCCTGTCTAGGTGCGTGTCACCGCCGTCCAGCCTTATGGCCGCCAGTCCGAGGGAGGCGGCGAGACCGTCGATGTCAATGCCGTCAAAATTACGGTTGACGACGCTGAGCAGGGCTGATCGTGGGTCAGACATGCGTAGCCTTTCTGTTGCTGAGCGGCGGGAGGGGTTTCGCGTGCTACGGCACACCGCTGCCGCCCCTGTGGGATCCGTCGCCATTCTATACAGAATGTCGCCTCCGCCACATCGCCATTGTAGGAAATTTTCAGACTTAACCGGGCATGGCCGGACACTTCACCCCTCATGGCTCCGCCCGACACCTGGCGCAGACCGGAACCCTGTTCCGATCATGCCACTGTTTGTACTGTTGAATGCCACTTTCTGAGGTAGCACCAGTCAGCCCAGGGGCGGCGGCCACGATCCGCCCGCGAGTGCCCGACCGCCCGGTACGGAGCCGAAAAAATCTTGTCGCAAGTTTGCGAATTTCGGCGAAGCACCACCGGATTCCACATTCTCCACCCTCCCCCACCACCCCCGCCGGGGTCTGGGTGACGTGTCTTCCTCGGTGACCGCGACGTCGGTAGGATAGGGGAGGAAAACCCCTGTCCCCGCCCTGTGAAGGATGTCGTATCAGAATGTCGCGCCCCCTGCGTGTTGCCGTCGTCGGCGCCGGACCCGCCGGTATCTACGCCTCGGACCTGCTGGTCAAGTCCGGCGAAGACGTGAAAATCGACCTCTTCGAGCGCATGCCGGCCCCCTTCGGCCTCATCCGCTACGGCGTGGCCCCGGACCATCCCCGCATCAAGGGGATCGTGAACTCCCTGCACCGGATTCTGGAGAAGCCGGAGATCCGGCTGCTGGGCAATATTGAGATCGGCAAGGACATCCTCGTCGATGAGCTGCGCCAGTTCTACGATGCGATCATCTTCTCCACCGGTGCCACCGGGGACCGGGATCTGCGAATCCCCGGCTCTGACCTGGAGGGTTTCCACGGTGCCGGGGCGTTCGTCGGTTTCTACGACGGCAACCCGGACTTCTCCCGCGACTGGGACCTCAGCGCGGAGAAGGTCGCCGTCATCGGGGTGGGCAACGTCGCCCTCGACATCGCCCGGATCCTGGCCAAGACCGCCGATGAGCTCCTACCCACCGAGATCCCGGACAACGTCTACGAGAACCTCTCCCGCAGCGCCGTGAAGGAGGTCCACGTCTTCGGTCGCCGTGGCCCCGCCCAGGCCAAGTTCACCCCCATGGAACTCAAGGAACTCGATCACTCGGAGAGCATCGAGATCATCGTGGACCCGGAGGACATCGACTACGATGCCGCCTCCGAGCAGTCCCGCCACGAATCCAAGTCCCAGGACCTGGTCTGTCAGACCCTGGAGAGCTACGCCCTGCGTGAGCCCAAGGGCGCACCGAACAAGCTCTTCCTCCACTTCTTCGAGTCCCCCGTCGAGGTCCTGGGGAAGGACGGCCGGGTCACCGCCCTCAAGACCGAGCGCACCGAACTCACCGGCGACGGCAATGTCCGCGGTACCGGCGAGTTCACCACCTGGGAGGCGCAGGCCGTCTACCGAGCGGTGGGCTACCGCTCCGAGGCAGTGGAGGGCGTGCCCTTCGACGCCGAGGAGGCCGTCATCCCCAACGACGGCGGCCGCGTCATCGACCCCGCCACCGAGGCCCCCGTGACCGGCCTCTACGCCACCGGGTGGATCAAGCGGGGCCCCGTGGGTCTGATCGGCAACACCAAATCCGACGCCAAGGACACCACCGGCATGCTGATCGAGGACTGGCGGGCCGGCGCCCTACCCGCCGCCGAGCACCCGGAGCCCGAGGCCGTCGTCGAGTTCCTGGAGGCCCGCGGCATCGCCGTGACCACCTGGGAGGGATGGCAGCGTCTCGACGCCGCCGAGCGCGCCCTCGGCGAGTCCGAGGGCCGCGAGCGCAAGAAGATCGTCGAGTGGGATGAAATGGTCCACCACGCCGGACCCGAATACGAGATCTGAGGCGAGCACTGAGGGCCCGCACCGGTTTCCGACGGAACGATTGGTACGGCCCTGCGTGGAGGGGTAGATTCTTGCGCCATGACGACCTACTTCTCCGTCAGCCACCTGTCCGAGCTCTCCCCGCTCGAGGTGCACCAGCTCTACAAGCTGCGCGTGGACATCTTCGTCCACGAACAGAAGACCCCCTACGCCGAGATCGACGACGTCGACGCCCTCAACTCGACCTTCCACGTGCTCGCCTGGAGCAACAACCGTGACGGCCGCCAGCTGGTGGGCACCGCCCGCCTCTTCCCCACTGAGCACGAGGGTGAGCCGGTCATGCAGCTCGGTCGGGTGTGCGTCCGCCCCACCCACCGCGGCGGGAAGCTCGCCCAGGAGCTGCTGCGTCAGACCCTGCGTCTGTCCTTCGAGCAGGAGCCCGGCCGCGAGGTCGTCCTCACCGCCCAGGAACCGCTGATCGACTACTACTCCGACCTCGGATTCGAAGCCACCGGTGAGACCTTCTCCGACGCCCAGGTCGCCCACCAGCCGATGCGACTGGGCGTCGGTAAACTCGCGGAATTCAACGTCAGGGGCGCGGCCCTGCGCTGACGTCTCCGGCCCGGCCCCCGGCGCCCTCGCTGATGCGCACCAGGCCAGCCGCCTCCCGTGCCCGCAGCCGTGCGGCGTCGGTGTCCTCCGCCGTGGCCAGGGCGGCCCCCATGCGCCGCCGCGGGTAGGAGAAGGGCTTGCCGAAGAGACGGACATCGGCCTCGGGCACCGACAGTGCCTGCGCCAGACCGCTGTAGCTGACCTCCTCGGCGTCGCCTTCCGCATACAGGATCACACACGCACCCGGGGAGGTCAGAGTGACGTCGATGGGCAGCCCCAGGATCGCCCGGGCGTGCAGCTCGAACTCTGAGAACCGCTGGGTGGACAGGGTGACCAGACCGGTGCCGTGCGGGCGCGGGGAGACGGTGGAGAAATACACCTCGTCGCCGTCGACAAACATCTCCACCCCGTAGACCCCGCGCCCACCCATCGCATTGGAGATACGCGCCGCCATGGACCGGGCGTTCTCCAGCGCACGCGGACTCAGGGCCGCCGGCTGCCAGGACTCCACCAGGTCACTGCCCTCGTGACGGTGACCGACCGGCTCGCAGAACCAGGTGGCCAACCGCCCCGTGGTCGGGTCGATGGAGCGCACCGCCAGAATCGTGATCTCATAGTCGAAGTCCACGAACCGCTCGATCATCACCGAGGTCTGCGCATCCGGTCCCCGGTGGGCATCCGCCCACCCCGCCTCGACATCCTCCGCGGACCGCAGGACAGTGTGGCTGCGCCCCGCCAGGGTCCTGGTGGACTTCACGATGCAGGGGAAACCCATCTCCTCGACCGCTGCCTCGTACTCCTCCGCGGTGGTGGCGAAACGGTAATCCGTGGTCGGTAGCCCCAGTTCCTCACTGGCCATCCGCCGGATACCCTCCCGCTCCACCGCCAGGGCGCAAGACTTCGCCGACGGCACCACGCCGACCTGACCGGCGCCCTCGATCGCGGTGAGGGTGTCCGCCTCCACCAGATCGACCTCCGGGATGACGTAGTCCGGCTGCACCTTCTCCACCAGCGCCAGCAGCGCCGCACTGTCGGTGACGTCCACCCGGTGGGCCACGTGCGCCACCTGCTGGGCGGGGGCGCCCTCGTAGCGGTCGGCGGCGTGCACCTCCACGCCCAGGTTATGGAAGGCCACGGCCAGCTCCTTGCCCTGCTCCCCGGAGCCGAGCAGCAGCACCTTCGTGGCATTCTGGGTCAGCGGGGTGCCGATGCGGTCGGGGGTAAACACGGTGTCTCGGGTCTCCTCAGATTATCTGTCCGGTCTGGTGGAATCCGCCCCATTCTCCCACACCCCACGGTCTCCAGACAGCACCCGGATTAGGGAGGCACAGCGAAACCCTCCCCGTCCGGACCATCCTGAGCGAACCCGACACCCCAGGGACCGGGGACGTACCGGGGTCAGTCAGCAAGCACGTCGTGGCGGGTGATGGTCTGGTCCCTGCCGGGGCCGACGCCGATATAGGAGATGCGGCAACCGGAGAGCTCCTCCAGGCGCAGCACATAGTCCTGTGCCTTCTGCGGCAGGTCCGCGAACTCGGTGACACCGGTGATGTCCTCGTCCCAGGCCGGCATGGTCTCGTAGACCGGGGTGGCGTGGTGGAACTGGGACTGGGTGAGCGGCATGTCGTCGAAACGCTCGCCGTCCACCTCGTAGGCCACGCAGATCGGAATCTCACCGATGCCGGTGAGCACGTCGAGCTTGGTGAGGAAGTAATCGGTGAAGCCGTTGACACGGGAGGCGTAGCGGGCGATGACGGAGTCGTACCAGCCACAGCGGCGCTTCCGTCCGGTGTTGACGCCGACCTCGCCGCCGACCTCCTGCAGGTACTCGCCCCACTTGTCGAAGAGCTCGGTCGGGAACGGGCCCGCCCCGACACGGGTGGTGTAGGCCTTGATGATGCCCAGGCTGGAGGTGATGCGGGTCGGCCCGACACCGGCGCCGACGCAGGCGCCGCCGGCGGTCGGGTTGGAGGAGGTGACGAAGGGGTAGGTGCCGTGGTCAACGTCGAGCATGGTGGCCTGCCCACCCTCCATGAGGACGTGCTCGCCACGGTCGAGGGCCTCGTTGAGCATGCGCTCGGAATCGACGACCATCGGGCGCAGGCGGTCGGCGTAGCTGAGGAAGTAGTCGACGATCTCCTGCGGGTCGATGGCCCGACGGTTGTACATCTTGACCAGCATCTGGTTCTTGACGTCGAGGGCGGATTCGATCTTCTGCCGCAGGATCGACTCGTCGAAGATGTCCTGGACGCGGATGCCCACCCGGCCGACCTTGTCGGCGTAGGTGGGGCCGATGCCACGGCCGGTGGTCCCGATGGCGCGCTTACCCAGGAAGCGTTCCTGCACACGGTCGAGGACCTGGTGGTAGGGGGCGACCAGGTGGGCGTTGGCGGAGATCCTCAGCCGCGAGGTGTCGGCGCCACGGGCCTCCAGGCCCTCGATCTCCTCGAACAGCGCCTCCAGGCTGATCACGACGCCGTTGCCCAGCACCGGGACCGCGTTTTCAGAGAGGATGCCGGCGGGGAGGAGCTTGAGCTCGTACTTCTCGCCGCCCACCACGACGGTGTGCCCGGCATTGTTGCCGCCATTGGGCTTGACCACGTAGTCGACCCGGCCGCCCAGGATGTCGGTGGCCTTGCCCTTGCCTTCGTCGCCCCACTGGGCGCCGACGATCACGATTGCAGCCATTGGTTACGTCACTTCCGATCACTCATTGAGTACAGGTGGCGGGGGCCCAGGTGAGCCGCCTGACCACAGACGTGTATGCATTCTACTACCACGACCCCCGCGGGGTCCCAACACGGCCCTTTTCTCCCCTGCGTAGAATCATGGCCCATGCGACTGCTCATCCTGCGCTGCGGCGACGTCCTGCCCGAAGTCAGCGAAGATCTCCTGGGCCGGATGCGGGAAAACGCCCGCGTGGAACTCCACCAGCTCAGTGAGGTCCCCGCCCGCCGTGAACTGCGCTTCCTCGACGAGGCGGCGAAGGAAATCCTGCCGGCGGATCCCACGCCCTCCCTCGACGAGATCTCCGCCCGGCCCGACGTCGATCACCTCAGCACCCCGGGCCCCGCACCGCAGGCCCCGCACCTGAGTGAGCGGTTGCGGTTGGTGGTGCTGGGTACCGACGCCGCACTCTCGGCCGTCCTGACCCGGCTGATGCGCGCCGACCACCTGTGGGCGGAGGTCGCCTTCGTCCCCGCCGGAGGAACGACCGCCGGCCGAAACTGGGGGTTGCCCGGCACCGTGGCGGAGGCCCTGGAGCTGGCGGTGCAGGGCGAGGTGCGGCCCGTGCCGCTGATCCGCAACGACGCGGGTCTGGCGGTTGCCGGCTCCGCCATGATCTCCCAGTGGGAGGGCGAGGAGATCACCGGCGAGATCATCGTCGACAATCACGTCCTCCTGCGGCACCTGGGCGGGGAGGGCACACGTTTCGACGGCATCTTCGGCGCCCGGATCGTGCCGATGACAGATGCCCCCGGGATCGCCGCAGTACGGGCGGTCTCCCCCGTGGCGACGGGAGTGGACGATCAGACCGAGACAGCCGGGCGGAGACCCGGCCTGCGGCAGCGCCTGGGCACCTGGCTGGTGGACGCCGTCTCACCCCAGACGGCGCAGAACCTGTCCGAGATGTCTGGGATCGGCTGGTTACTCAAGGACGCGAGCGCTCCGGTCGGCCGACTCGACCCAGAGTCCCTGGCCACGGGCCGGGCGGTGCAGGCGGGCGGACCTTCCCTGGCGGTGACGGTGGACGGGGTGACGGGCAGACGGGCAGTGGAGCGCACCACCTTCTACCGCCACCTGCGGGACCTGCAGATCGTGCGTCCCTGAGCCACACCGCCAATGCGATAAGAATCACATTAGCGATTTCTTAATCCTGCCGTGCCCGACCCGCCCCGGCGAAGCGCCGCCGGGGCGGGCGGGAACCCCCCGGACATCACTCCAGCGCAGCTCCCCCCACCCCTCCCCCGAGCCGCGACCGCACACCCAGGCACCCCAACACACCCAGCATAGCTACGCGAGCCCTGCGAATGGGAAGAAAGAAGTTGCCCCGGAAAGCTTGACCCTGCCCGCCCTTGCCTCCCTGCGGGCTTCCCTAGGCTCGGCCACACCGGCGCAGAGCCGATGATCTGAATCCCGGAACATCGACAGAACGGCGCCCCGTACCCGATCAGTGGAGAGGCAGAAAAAGATGACCGACAGGAACGTCCGCGAACTGACCACCGCCACCGCCTATGACCGTGACGGAGACAAGCTCGGCTCCGTCAAGGAGGTCTACATCAATGACACCACGGGCCAGCCCGACTTCGTCGAGGTCGGCCACGGCCTCTTCGGGCTGTCCTCCAGCCTCGTTCCGCTACGCGGACACCGCCTGGAGGGTGAGGACCTCAAGCTGGCCTTCACCAAGGACCGCATCCAGGACGCGCCCGATATCAGCGATGACTCCCACCTCACGCCTTCCGATCAGGAGACCATCTACAGGCACTACGGTTTGGAAAGCGCCGAGAACGTCGAGACCTACCGTGAGGAACTCCACAATGACGACCTCAACAAGCGACAGGCCGGCCTGCTGAGCGCCGGAGCAGAGCCCGGCAGCGACCACCCCGGCGACGACGTCCCGCCGCGCAGCACCGACACCGTCGACACCGAGGACAGTGGCAGCCTCACCCGCTCCGAGGAACGCGTGAAGGTCAACAAGGAGCGCGTGAACACCGGCCAGGCCCGCCTCCGCAAGTACGTCGTCCACGACACCGAGACCGTTGAGGTCCCCGTGGAGCGCGAGGAGGTCCACGTCGAGCGCACGCCGATCGACCCGGACTCCACCGACCGTCCCGTCGGCAGTGAGCTGTCCGAGGACGAGACCTCGGTGACCCTCGACGAGGAGCGGGTCAACGTCACCAAGACCTCCGAGCCCGTGGAGGAGGTCCGGTTGGCCAAGGACCGGGTGACCGACACCGAGAAGGTCACCGAGGATGTTGCGAAGGAGCGTATCGAGGCCGACGTCGACGATGTGGACGGGACCGGTCGCAGGCGCCCCTAAGAACCCTGTCCTTCAGGTGTGACCGAGGCTACACTTGAGGATGTCAGTGGTTCACCACAGAAGACCACGGTCCCTGGGGCGGCACTCCCCCATCCAGTGCTCCATTCGCCTCCGGGGGTGGGGGCCGGTGATCCGGCCCCCACGCTGAGCATGAGAGGACAGACAAGATGGACACCGAAAAAATCGACGCCCTCAACGAAGCCACCGCCCATGACCGGGACGGTAAGAAACTCGGCAAGGTCAAGGGGGTATTCGTGGACGACACCACGAATCAGCCCCGGTTCGTTGAGGTGGGGCACGCGGTCTTCGGGCGGAACTCCAGTCTGGTGCCGTTGCACGGACACCAGCTGGAGGACGGGACGCTCACGCTGGCCTTCACCAAGGACCTCATCGAGGACGCGCCCGTCCTCGGCGACCACGCTCACCTGAGCTCCGCCGAGGAGGTGCAGGTCTACCGCCACTACGGGATGAAGGAGGCAGACGACATCAAGGTCGACGACCCAGCGGCCGCCGACATCCCGGAGCGTCGACCCGCCGATCCGCGGGAGACCGCAATGCTGGGCACCGGATCCGGCCTCACCGGCACCGGTCCCGGCCTGGCCGGTGACACCCCGGGCACCGCCACCGCGCAGGGCGACGCCGACGGTGTCCGCACCTACCGGCACGTACCCGGTAAGACGGAGGAGGTCGACGACGCCGACTTCCCCACCGAATCCGGCGTTTGACCCGCAGAGACGATCCTCGCCCCCGCTGACCCGAACCGGTCAGGGGCGGGGATCATCGCCGTATCCTACCGGTTCTTCCGCCGCTTCCGGATCTCCGGCGGGTAGGCCGGTGTCTGCGAGGTGGGGGCCAGCTGGGCCAGGGAGGACTCGCGCGACATGCCACAGATCTGGAGCAGGTCCGCGATGATGGACCGCGACTGCGCCAGGACCACGTAGGCGGAGAGCACGCTGGCCTCCTCCAGCACCGTCATGTCCGCCCGCCTGCCCAGCACCCGCAACCGCTGCACCAGGTCAGGGATCTCCGTGGCCTCGTTGACCTCGGCGTGCACCTCGTACAGGTCCGAGAGCGAGGCCGCAATGTCGGCGAGCTCGTCGATGATGTTGATCTGTTTCTGCGAGACCCGGTCGTTGTCCTCGCACAGCACCAGCGCCCGTCGTGCCAGGACCCGGGAGTTTCGGATGGTGTTGTCCACCGCCGGCAGCGTCAGCTCCAGGGAACGCACCCGCCGTCGGGTGCCCCACATCAGCGGCGAGAGGGTCGAGGACTCACGGCCGGACTTCGCGGCGGCGAGCATGCTGTTGATGTCGTTCTGGGTGTCGTGGATGGCGGTGAGAGCGGTGTTGAGTTCCTGTGGTTCGTTCTTCTCCAGGGCCGTGGCC
The DNA here is from genome assembly GCA_964613845.1 of uncultured Corynebacterium sp. GTDB lineage: Bacteria > Actinomycetota > Actinomycetes > Mycobacteriales > Mycobacteriaceae > Corynebacterium. Next base: position 10,882 of record CAZTIZ010000016.1, on the reverse strand, counting down.
ACGTCATCGAGCACAGAGGAGGCGATGCCCAGCACCTTGGAGATCTCCTGGCGGACGGAGCTGAGCGGGGAGGTCGGTAGCAGCGCGATGGTGAGTAGACCGATCACGGAGCCGACGAGGGCGTCGATCATGCGGTCGAAGCCACCGGTGGTGCCCGGCGGCAGGATCGTGGCGATGAGGATGGAGCCGATCGCGATCTGGTTGCTCACCAGGGCGGATTTCGACAGGAAAGAAGCCACGAGCAGGGAGATCGCCACCGCGGCGGTGATCTGGGCCGCGCCTGAGCCCAGGTAGGTGAACAGCAGGTCACCCATGCCGACGCCCACGGTGACGCCCAGTGATAGCTCAGCGGCCCGGCGGATCCGGTCACCGCCGGACAACCCCAGGATGATGACCACCGCGATGGGGGCGAAGAAGGGGATCTCATGTCCGAACAGGGCCTGGGCGGCCCAGAAGGCAATGCCGGCGGCCACCGCCGCCTGGAGCACCAACCAGGCCCGTTTGCGTACGCGTCGGGCGCGCGACTGCACAGACCCCTCCACGACCTTGAGGCGTTCCAGGGTGCCGATTCTCAGCTTGGCCATGTCTCACACTCTAGAGCCTGACGTCACCTGGTTGGGGCGGTGGCGGGGCACGGCCCTGCCCCACCGATGTTTCCTCTGAAACCCTGCAGAGGCGTCAGTTCTGGGATGGAATGGGGACATGGCGGCCGAACCCGGTCGCCGGACCCATCCCGACAAAGAGAACACCATGCGCATGACGCATTTCGGGGCCATTGCGGCCTCCGCTGCACTGGCCTCAGCAACCGTGCTGGGCCCCGGCACTGCACTCGCACAGGACAACGGGGACCCGGCCCACATCGTCTCCGCGGGCAACTACGAGATGAGCGCCACCAACCTGGGCGACTGCCAGGTCGAGTTCGAGCTCACCAGCCTCAGGGACAATAACTACGGCAACTGGCGCGGTGACTTCCAGGTCAACGGGGAAGAACCGATCACCGAGGTCGGCGGCAGCCGTGGTGAGGTCTACCGCCCGGTCGTCACCAACCGGCAGGGCGTCGCGGACGCCATCGGAAACCGGGCCAACCCCTACGATCTCCGCATGAGCGCGACCACCGTCCACCTGGGCGATGAGCACCGCGTCCCGGACTTCAGCAGCGATGGACAGAGCTAGACCATCACCCTGCCCGGTGTGGAGCCCAACGAGACCGGTGAGCACACGATCAACTTCGGCGTCTACCAGGGCCCGGTGACGGCCGGTAATACAGCGGTCTACAACACGAACGGCCAGATCACGGTCACCGGCTGTCCGGTCATCGATCCGCTCGATGAGCTCTCCAGCGAGCTGGGCATCTCCGGTTCCCTGGACCTGTTCTCCTGACCGACTACTCCCACCCCGGAACGAGGATTCCGAGAGGGCCGGGGCCGGGCCGGGACCACCGGGAGACACGGTGGTGCCGGCCCGGTCATCCGTTTCCACGGCGGTGGCCACTTCAACGCAGGAGGCCCGGCCCCTCCCCGTGGTGGGAAGGACCGGGCCCCGGGGGGCCGGAGGGCTGTTACTTGGAGACGGACTTACCGGCGGAGTTGAGATCGTGGCAGGACTCGATGATGCGCTCGGACATCGACTGCTCGGCCTTCTTGAGGTAGGAACGCGGGTCGTAGAACTTCTTGTTGCCCACCTCGCCGTCGATCTTGAGCACACCGTCGTAGTTCTCGAACATGTGCGAGACGACCGGACGGGTGAAGGCGTACTGGGTGTCGGTGTCGACGTTCATCTTGATGGTGCCGTAGCGCAGCGCCTCCTCGATCTTCTCCTTCTCGGAGCCGGAGCCGCCGTGGAAGACGAAGTCGAAGGGCAGGGCGTCGTCGGACAGGCCCAGCTTCTTACGGGCGACCTGCTGGCCCTCCAGCAGGATCTCCGGGCGCAGCTTCACGTTGCCCGGCTTGTAGACACCGTGGACGTTGCCGAAGGTGGCGGCCAGCAGGTAACGGCCGTGCTCACCGACACCGATGGCGTCGATGGTCTTCTCGAAGTCCTCGGGGGTGGTGTAGAGGTTGGCGCCGGCCTTGGCCTCGACGCCGTCCTCCTCGCCGCCCACCACGCCGATCTCGATCTCCAGGACGATGTTGGCCTTACGGGACTGCTCCAGCAGCTCCTTGGCGATGGAGAGGTTCTCATCGATCGGGACTGCGGAACCGTCCCACATGTGGGACTGGAACAGCGGCAGCTCGCCGCGGTCCACGCGCTCCTGGGAGATGGCCAGCAGGGGGCGCACGAAATCATCGAGCACCTCCTTCTGGCAGTGGTCGGTGTGCAGCGCGACGTTGATGCCGTAGTGCTTGGCGGCCTCGTGCGCGAAGGCGGCCAGCGCGGTGGCGCCTGCCACCTTGTTCTTGACCGCCAGGCCGGAGCCGAACTCCGCGCCGCCGGTGGAGAACTGGATGATGCCGTCGGACTCAGCCTCGGCGAAGCCCTTCAGAGCAGCGTTGATCGTCTCCGACGAGGTGCAGTTGATGGCCGGGTAGGCGAATCCGCCCTGCTTTGCCCTGTCGAGCATCTCGTTGTAGACCTCAGGACTTGCGATAGGCATGTGGTGGTTCCTCCAGATAGGCGGGGTTGTCTTTACTGGCACTCCATCGGCCGCTCACGCGCCCCGGTTACTGGTTCTCCCCGGTCACGGCAGCCGATGTCCGCCTACCAGTATGCCCTCCTTTGGCATACCCCGCTTGCACTCCGCCCCCCGCCCCGCCTCCGGGTGGGTGAGGGATGCGTCACTTCCCGGCCGACTCCCGGTCGGCGGTGATGCGGGCCATCGCCTCCAGCAGCATCCAGCCCGACAGCTGCACCGACAGATCCCGTTCCGCGATGCGGATCACACCCACGGCCTCCGAGAGGGTGCTGGGCCCCAGCCGGTAATTGTGCGGCAGACGTGCGTCATCGGTCCAGTCGGTGGCGAAGATGGGCAGGCCATCGACCTCCAGCCGGTGGTTCCACACCGACTCGGCGGAGGAGGCCACCAGCCGGGCGGCGATCTTGCGGGTCGCCCGGTTGGCCGGGCTGTCGGCGGGCAGGCGCACCGCGACGTCGGCGAGGTGGCGCACGAGGATGCCCTTGAACAGGCCGCCGTCGCCCTCCCCGGTCTCCCAGTCGATGACGCCGCCGGGGGTGGCCATGTGGGAGGCGATCGACTGGACGAGGCTACGGATCTGGATGAGGTAGGGCATCGACTCGTCGGCCCGGACGGCGTCATGGTAGCCGCCGATCTCCTCATTGTGCTCGAAACCGGCCTGTTCCCGCAGGCGGAGGACGATCTCCAGGCAGGCGCCCAGCATGACGCCCTGGCAGTAGGGGTGGATGTCACGGACCAGCTCGGGTCCGTGCATGCGCATGCGCAGGCCGTCCATGACCAGGCCGTCGTCGTCGATCAGGTGGTCGATGATCCAGTCGACGACCGCCATCGCCTCGTCGAGGCGTCCCGTGCGCGCCATCATGATCGCCGCCGGGCCGTTGCTGGGCACGTTGTAGAACGTCTCCCCCGCCCGCCACGGCAGCACCCCGGTCAGCCCGTCGATGCCCGCCACGATATCCGCCTCCAGGCCGTCGAGGACCGGTGACCGGCGGACCTTGCCGATCTTGCCGGCCCGGCCGAGCGCGAGCGCCAGCCAGGCCTTGTCGTCGTAGTAGCGGTTGGTGGTCAGCGGGCGGATGTTGCGGCGGCGGATACCGGCGATGGTGCGCCGGATCCGGCTGCGCCGCTGCTTGGTGGGGTGACGGCGGGTGGCGTCGACGAGGCAGTCGAGGTAGTGGGCCTGCCACCAGTAGTGCCAGCGCACGAAGAGTTTCTCCTTCGTGGTGGGCGGCCATGCGACGACGGCCAGGTTTGTGCGCGGCAGCCCCCACACCCGGGTGGCATGCCGGTCGTTGATGGCGGCTTCGGCGAGGTCGGCGCGGTGCGCCCATTTCTCCAGCACAGTGCTTCCGTGACTCCTGACAGAGAGGTGTTTGTTACACCATCGTAATCAAAAATCACCAGGAACCGGTCACATCGGCGTGTTGCCTGACCCACGTGTGCATCGCGACGCCCGCCGCGACGCCCGCATTGATGGACCGCGTCGAGCCGAATTGCGCGATCGAGCAGGTCATCAGGGCGCTCTCCCGTGCCTCCTCGGACACTCCGGGCCCCTCCTGGCCGAACAGCAGCAGGCAGTCGCGCGGTAACTCGGCCGTCTCCAGGGGGACCGCCCCCGGAGTGTTGTCGATGGCGACCACCGTCAGGTCGTTGCGCAGCGCCCACACCAGCAGCGAGTGCACATCAGGGTGGTGCATCAGGTGCTGGTAGCGGTCGGTGACCATCGCCCCGCGCCGGTTCCACCGCCGACGCCCCACGATGTGGACCGTGTCGACGGCGAAGGCGTTGGCGGTGCGCACCACGGTGCCGATGTTGGCGTCGTTCTCGAAGTTCTCGATCGCGATGTGCAACGGGTGTCGGCGCGTGTCGATATCGGCAATGATCGCCTCGCGCGTCCAGTAACGGTAGGCGTCGACGACGTTGCGTCGGTCGCCTTCGGCGAGCAGCTCGGCGTCGTAACGCTCACCGGTGGGGAGCGGGAGCCCGGGGTGTTCCTCGGCCCAGGGGCCGACCCCGTGGCGTCCCTCCCCCCACTCGGTGGGGCCCTTAGAAGAGTCCGAGATCATCGAGACCCAGCAGGAAGCGGTACTCCAGGCCCTCGGCGCGGATGACGTCCCCGGCGCCGGTGGCCCGGTCGACCACCGTGGCCACGCCCACGACCTCGGCACCGGCCTCGCGCAGCGCGGCAACAGCCGTGAGCGGGGAGTTACCGGTGGTGGTGGTGTCCTCGACGACCAGCACCCGTTCACCGACGATGTTCGGCCCCTCGACGCGGCGCTGCATGCCGTGCTTCTTGGCCTCCTTGCGCACCACGAAGGAGTTGATCCCCCTCCCGTCGGCGTGCATCAGCGAGGTGGCCACCGGGTCCGCGCCCAGGGTCAGGCCACCGACGGCGATATAGTCCCAGTCGGCAGTGAGCTCACGCAGGAGGGAACCGATGAGCCGGGAGGCACGGTGGTGCAGGGTGGCACGACGCAGATCGACGTAGTAGTCGGCCTCCCTGCCAGAAGACAGGGTGACCCGACCGTGGACCACGGCGAGCTCCTTGACCAGTTCAGCGAGCTCGGCGAGCTTCGTGGCGTCGACTTCGGGGCGGCTCATGGGGACTCCTTGATGCACGGATATGTTCCGCCTCAGCCTAGTCCGTCCGGTCCCCGAAGATGGACGGGCCCCCGCTCAGGTCGCGGGGCATGCGGGCGATCCCACCGGGCCCGGAGCGCTCCGGGGGAGTGCCGTCGGCGATGGCGGCGACCTCGTCGGCACCGATCTCCCGGGGCTCGACCACGCCGCGGGCCTCCGCCCGCACGCGTGAGGGCATCTCCAGGGGCTCCTCGGGCCGCACCACCAGGGGACGCGCGGGCAGCGACGCCACCTCCCCCGCCGGTGGCCGCCCCTCCTCCGCGATCGACGCCCCCGCCGTGGACACACCGGTGGGCAGACACATGCTGCGGGTCGGGTCCAGGTGGCCCACCCCGGTGGGGCGGGCAGCGGACTCCCGGGGCGGGAGCATACGGGCGGCGTCGGCCAGTCGGGCCAGCGGGACGAGCATCGTGTCCCAGTCCTCGGCGCGGGAACCCCGGCCGGTCTCCGCGAGCACCCAGTCCGACTCCATCCACACGGCGGTGACGATCTCCGGCAGCTGCTCCAGTGCGGAGCGCACCCGGGCGTCGATGAGCCGTTCCGCCGGCCCCTGCTCGGTGGCGAAGACCCGGAAATCCCCCACGGTGAGCACCTCGATCAGGTCACCGGAGGAACCGTCGTCCCCGAAGGAGGAACGACGGAAGTCCACCATCAGGTCGGAGGCCGCACCGGTGCCCATCGCCATGACGTTGACGCCGCCGAGATCCATCAGCAGCAGTTCGTGGCCTTCCGCCCGGCCGCGGACGATGTCGCGGGCCACCGCGCCACTGGCGGCCGCACCGCGCGACCATTCGTCGTGGAGATACTCGTCCTCGCGGGTGAAGTCGAAGCCGTGGGCCTCCGCCCAGCTCCGACGCTCCCGCCGCAGCGAACGGGGCAGGGCCAGGCCGGGACGACGGCGACCCACCGTCGGGGAAGGCTCACCCTCCTTCCCATCGGGTTCCGCCCCGGGCTCGTCAGCGGCGGGCTCTTCGTCCGCGGCCATAGGCTCCCCGGTCACCGCTTCGACCTCTGGTTCCTCTTCGATCTCGACGTCGAGGGGAGCGGCGTCATCGTCGACGGGCTCCGGCGCTGCCACCGGAACCTCATCAACGGCAGGCACGGAGGTCGGGACATCTACTTCCGCAGCACCGGTGGCCGGTTCCTCCTGTGAGGTCCGCCCCCGGGAGTCGAGATACCACAGCAGTGCCGCCGCCACGGCGGCGAGCGCGGAGAGGAGAAAAGCGTAGGTGGCCATCAGTCATGACCTTAGTTGCCGGAGGTCCACTTTTTGTGGCACCGGGCGAAAAGCTGTGTCACTCACCGTGCTCGACCGGGTTGGTCGGGTCCGCGCTCCACTGCGACCAACCACCGACGTAGTGGGCCGCACCCGGCAGGCCGGCCCGCTCCAGGGCGTGCAGCGTCAGGGCCGAGTGGGTGCCGGAACCGGAGTAGACGATGACGTTCTCGCCCGAGGTCACGCCGACCTGCGCGAAACGTTCCCGGATCTGGCCCGGGTCCAGCATGCGGTGATGCTCATCGCACAGGTCCCGGGCGGGGACGTTGACCGCGCCGGGGATGTGGCCGGCCTTGAGGTCGAGGATCTCCCGGTAACCCGCGAAACGGCGGGGCTCACGGGTGTCGACGAGCAGGCCGTCGTGGGTGCGGACGTCGTCGATGGTGGCGACGGGCATCTGCCCGGGGCGGACCTCGGCGTTGCCCGGGACGGTGATATTGCCCGGACCACCGACCGCGGGGAACCCCTCCGCCTCCCAGTCGCGGAGACCGCCGTCGAGAATGGCGACGTCCTCGATGCCCGCCCAACGCAGAATCCACCAGGCCCGGGCGGCGAACAGCCCACGACCCTCGTCGTAGACCACCACGCGACTGTCCTGGTCGAGGCCCCAGCAGTCGAACCAGGACTGCAGGCGGCGGGGGTCGGGCAGGGGGTTACGACCCACCCGGGAGCCGGGGATATCCGACAGTGCCTGTTGCGGGTCACAGAAGAGGGCGGTGGGCAGGTGCGCCGACTCAAAGACCTGGTAGCCGCCGTCCTCTCCCGGTGCCCAGTGGGAGGCCAGCAGGGTGATCCTCTCACCCTGGTAGATGGCTTCCCGGAGGGGGCGGGGGGACACGAGAATGCTCATGTCGCCGATCCTAGGTGATCCCGGGACACAGGGTCAGCCGGGCGGCCCCTCCCCCGGCCGGGTATTCTGACCGGGCCATGTCACCCATGCTTCTTCCGGCCCGGTTTCGGCCCGCCGTCATCACCACCACCGCCATCGCGCTGGTCATGTCCCTCACCGCCTGCGGCGCCGGCGGAACCGCCGCCGAGAGCAGCACCCCCGATCAGGAGCCGAATGACGGGATGGAGATCCCGGTCTCCCAGTCCGAGTGGTCACTGTCCGGCCCGGATGCGCTCATCGACGTCGCCTGGATCGCCACCCTCGATGGGGAGCCGGTCAGCCACGACAACTGCACGGGCTTCTACTCCGAGCACGCCCCGGCCCGCGCGTCATCGAAACCACCCCGCTCGACGGGCGCTGCTCCGGCAGCGGGGAGATCCGCCTGAGCTCCACCGACCCGCTGCTGCAGCCGGGCGAGTACCGGGCCACGGTGCGGATCGGTTTCGAATCTGCCCACGCCGTGGTCACGATCACCCCCTGAGACCGGGTGTTGAGCGCCTACCGCAGCTTGGCGACGTCCAGGCTCTCGCCGCCGTCGGCGACGTCGACGTGGACGGTGTCGCCGTCACGGATGGCCCCGGCCAGCAGTTCCCTGGCCAACGTGTCACCGATGGCCTGCTGGATCAGGCGACGCAGCGGGCGCGCGCCGTAGGCCGGTTCGTAGCCGCGCTCAGCCAGCCACAGCTTCGCCGCATCCGAGACCTGCAGCGTGAGCCTGCGGGCGGACAGGCGGCGGGCCAACTGTTCGACCTGGATGTCGACGATGCTGGTCAGCTGCTCCTGTGACAGGGGATCGAAGACCACGACGTCGTCGAGGCGGTTGATGAACTCCGGCTTGAAGGCGTGCTTCACGGCGTCCATGATCTGCTCGCGGGTACCGCCGGCACCCAGGTTCGAGGTCAGGATGATCACCGTGTTGCGGAAATCCACGGTGCGGCCCTGACCGTCGGTCAGGCGCCCCTCATCCAGGACCTGCAGCAGCACGTCGAACACGTCCGGGTGGGCCTTCTCCACCTCGTCGAAGAGCACGAGGGTGTAGGGGCGACGGCGTACCGCCTCGGTGAGCTGGCCACCGGCGTCGTAGCCGACGTATCCCGGAGGTGCCCCGACCAGTCGTGCCACGGAGTGCTTCTCCCCGTACTCGGACATGTCGATGCGCACCATGGCGCGCTCGTCGTCGAAGAGGAAGTCCGCGACGGCCTTGGCCAACTCCGTCTTACCCACGCCCGTCGGGCCGAGGAAGAGGAAGGAGCCGGTGGGCCGGTCCGGATCAGCCACCCCCGCCCGTGCCCGGCGCACGGCGTCGGAGACGGCCTGCACCGCATCAGCCTGGCCGACGACACGGTTGGCGATCACGCGCTCCATGTGCAGGAGCTTCTCGGTTTCCCCGGCGAGCATCTTGCCGGCCGGGATGCCGGTCCAGGCGGAGACGACCTCGGCGATGGTGTCCGGGGTGACCTCCTCGCTGAGCATGGCGTTGTTCGCGCCGTCGGCGACCCCCTCCTCGGCGGTCGCGACCTGCTTCTCCAATTCGGGGATACGACCGTAGCGCAGCTCGGCGACACGGCCGTAGTCACCGTCGCGTTCGGCGATCTCCGACTCGGAACGCAGCTTCTCCAGTTCCTCCTTGGCCTCCCGGACCTTCTCGATCGAGGCCTTCTCATTGGTCCAGCGGGCCTTGAGCTCGCCGAGCTTCTCACGCTCGTCGGCCAACTCCTGACGGAGCCTGTCCAGGCGCTCGCGGGAGGCGATGTCGCTCTCCTTGGTCAGGGCGACCTCCTCGATCTCCAGGCGGCGGACGATGCGTTCGAGTTCGTCGATCTCCTCCGGTGAGGAGTCGATCTCCATGCGCAGACGTGAAGCGGACTCGTCGACCAGATCGATGGCCTTGTCCGGCAGGAAACGGCTGGTGATGTAGCGGTCCGACAGCTGGGCCGCGGCCACCAGCGCGGAGTCCTGGATCCGCACGCCGTGGTGGACCTCGTAGCGTTCCTTGAGGCCGCGCAGGATACCCACGGTGTCCCCGACGGTGGGCTCGCCCACCCAGACCTGCTGGAAACGGCGTTCCAGCGCGGCGTCCTTCTCGATGTACTTGCGGTACTCGTCCAGCGTGGTCGCACCGACCAGGCGCAGCTCACCACGGGCAAGCATCGGCTTGATCATGTTGCCCGCGTCCATCGCGGATTCACCGGTGGCACCGGCGCCGACGATGGTGTGCAGCTCATCGATGAAGGTGACGATCTGCCCGTCGGAGTCCCTGATCTCGTCGAGCACCGCCTTGAGGCGCTCCTCGAACTCACCCCGATACTTCGCGCCCGCGACCATCGAGCCCAGGTCCAGGGAGACCAGGGTCTTGCCGCGCAGCGACTCCGGCACGTCCCCGGCGACCATGCGGCGCGCCAGGCCCTCCACGATCGCGGTCTTACCGACGCCCGGCTCACCGATGAGCACGGGGTTGTTCTTCGTTCGGCGCGACAGGACCTGGACCACCCGGCGGATCTCCGCGTCACGGCCGATCACCGGGTCGATCTTTCCCTCCCGGGCACGCGCGGTGAGGTCGGTGGAGTACTTCTCCAGTGCCTGGAACTGGCCCTCCGGGTCCTGGCTGGTCACCTTGGAGGCACCACGCACGGAGGGGAACACGCCCGTGATGGCCTCGTAGGTCGCACCGCGCCGGGTCAGCAGATCGGTGGCGTCGGACTTGCCGCGGGCGATACCGGCGAGCAGCACCTCGGTGGAGACGTACTCGTCGCCGAGCTCACCGGCCAGCTCCTGGGCTGCGGTCAGCGCGTTGAGGGCGTCGCGGTTGAAGTTCGGGTTGGCCAGGTTCGCGCCCTCGGCCCTGGGGTAGGCACCGACCAGCTCACGGGCCTCCTTGAGGACCGTGTCCGGGTCGACACCGGTGGCCTTGAGCACCGGGGCGGCGATCCCGTCCGGCTGCTCCAGGATGGCGGCGAGCAGGTGTGCCGGGCGAATGTCCGGGTTTCCGTTCGCGGAGGCCGCCTGCAGCGCGGACTGCAGGGCCTCCTGGGTCTTGGTGGTGGGGTTGAACTGGCTCATGCACGTGTCCTTTCCTCATTCATGCCTGGTTGCCTCAGTATTTTTCGAACTCACCAGATATAACGCCCGGGGAGTTGAGTCTATTCCACTCAACCTGACAAATCTTGAGCTTCCACGACTCAACTTCACATCCCCCGCCCATACTAGTCACCCACCCACGCTTCCCGCCGCCCCGGCAGCAACGCCCGCGACCCGTGCCAGGCAGTCGATCCGCGTGAGCGCAAAGCTCCCGGCCGCCCCCGACCAAATTCATCACCCCCAGGCCCGAACGGGTTACGTCCCGTAGCGTGGTGTATCTGTAACTGCCGGTGACAACCCTCATGAATGCACGAGGCGACCACCGCAGTACCTTTCGAATCCGTATCCACACTTCCTCGAAAGGGAA
>CAZTIZ010000015.1:0-31185 GCA_964613845.1 uncultured Corynebacterium sp. | reverse complement strand
CTAGGCGGGCACCCACCCGGGCACTCCCCCGAGTGCTCCCCGCGGAGCGTCTGTGTTCCCGCCCGAAAAATTCCACACATTCCCACGCGAACGGAAGGGATCCTGGCCGCCCGGTGCGCTTTCCCCCCGTTCAAGCACACCCGGAACCAGGCGTGAACTGGCGTTTCGCCCCTCAGTCGGGCAAAGCCCCCGGTCAGGTCACTTCTTTGGAAGAATGACGGAAACGGGCATACGCCCCACCACCCCACCTCCCGGGAGGAGCCCATGTACGCAGAGGAACGCCGCAGACAGATCGCCTCTCTCACCGCTGTGGAGGGGCGGGTCAACGTCACCGAACTGGCCAACCGTTTCAACGTCACCGCCGAGACCATCCGCCGGGACCTCGCGGTCCTCGACCGGGAGGGTGTGGTCCACCGGGTGCACGGCGGGGCGGTCGCCAGTCAGACCTTCCAGACCGCGGAATTCTCCCTCGACGCCCGGTTCCGTTCCGCCCCCACCGCGAAGTCCGCCATCGCCCGCGCGGCCCTGCGTTTCCTGCCGAACCCGAAGGGCGGGCTCTTCCTCGACTCGGGTTCCACCATCGGCACGCTGGCCGACCTCATCGCCGAGCAGGCGCAGGCCGCCCACTGGTCCATCGTCACCAACAGCCTGCCCATCGCCCTGAACCTGGCGAACAAGGGGCTCAGTGAGGTCCAGCTGCTCGGTGGGAGCGTCCGCGCCATCACCCAGGCCGTGGTCGGCGACACCGCGCTGCGCACCCTGGCGCTCATGCGCGCCGACGTCGCCTTCATCGGCACCAACGCCCTGACCCTCGACCACGGGCTGTCCACGGCCGATGCCCAGGAAGCGGCGATCAAGTCCGCGATGGTCACCAACGCCCACCGGGTCGTCGTCCTGTGCGACTCCACCAAGCTGGGCAATGACTACCTGGTCAGCTTCGCCGATATCGCCAACATTGACGTCGTGATCACCGACGCCTCCGCCCCGGCCTCCTTCGTCGAGAGCCTGCGGGAACAGAGCGTCGAGGTCGTCATCGCAGAATAGGGCGCCCGGCCCCTCACTGGCCCAGCATCCCCGCCACCGCGGCCCGCGCCTCCCCGGCGCCCGGCGCCATCAGGGCGGCCTGGGCCAGCTCCCGGCAGAACGCCAGGCTCACCTCCGCCAGCTGCGTGCCCACCCCCGCCACCGCGACGGCCGCCGTCGACAGGGACGCGACCCCCAGGCCGGTGAGCACACAGGCCAGCAGGGGATCCGCGGCGGCCTCCCCGCACACCCCGACCGGAACACCGGCCTGCTCGCCGGCCTCACAGACCCGCTGGATCAGCCGCAGCACCGCCGGCTGCCACTGGTCGGTCAGGCGTGAGAGGTGCGGGGAGAGCCGATCTGCGGCCATCGTGTACTGGGCCAGGTCATTCGTGCCCACGGACACGAAATCCAGGTGAGGCAGGAGCAGATCGGCCATGAGCGCAGCTGCGGGGACCTCGATCATCGCCCCGGGTAGCAGATCGCGTTCCCGGCACCGTTGGGCGAACCAAGCGGCCTCCGCTACCGTGGAGACCATCGGCGCCATGACCCAGGTCGGGGCGGTGGCTCCCCGCCCTTCCGAGGCGGCCGCGATGGCGTCGAGCTGTCTCAGCAGCAGCCCCTCATCACCGCGGGAGGCCCGCAGTCCCCGCATCCCGAGGGCCGGGTTGGCCTCTACTCCGGGGTCCGCCCAGGCCAATGGTTTATCGGAACCCGCATCCAGGGTGCGGATGATCACCCGGGCAGCCGGGAAGGCATCCAGCACCCGACGGTAGACCCGGGCCTGCTCCGCGACCGTTGGTTCCCGGGTGGCGGACAGGAAACTCAGCTCCGTGCGGTAGAGGCCGATCCCCTCCGCCTGGCTCTGCGCGGCCACCTGGGCCGCGGGGCCGTCGGCCACATTCGCCAGCAGCTCCACCCGGTGTCCGTCAGCGGTGCGGGCCGGACCCCGCCAGCGGGCCAGCCGGGAGGCCCGGACCCGGGAGCGTTCAACCAGTTCGCGGGCGTGTCCGGCCTCCGGGTCGAGGGTGACGGTGCCCGCCGCGCCGTCGATGAGCACCATGCTGCCGACGGGGATCTCCCGCCACCGCTCACCGACAGCGACGATGCAGGGCAGGTTGAGCTGCCGGGCGATGATCGCGGTGTGCCCGGTGGGCCCGCCGAGGCCGGTCACCAGGGCGACGACCTGCCCGGGATCGAGGGCGGCGGTGTCGGCCGGGGAGAGATCCTCGGCCAGCAGCACCACCGGCTCCCCGGTCAGCAGTGGGCCGGGTTCCTCCTCACCCCGGAGATGGGCGAGTACCCGGTCCCGGATATCGCGCAGGTCCACGATCCGCTCGGCCACGACCCCTCCCGCAGCCTCGAAGCGGTGGATGAACAGGTCGGTGGCCCGCACCGTGGCCTGCTCAGCCGGGTGCCCCTCCCCGATCGCCTGGCGCACCGCCTTGCGCCAGCCCCGGTCGGTGACCATGGCCGCCGTGGCCCGCAGCACCGCCGCGGCCGGGCCCTCCGCCTGCCCCGCCCGCTCGTGCAAGTGCTCGGCGACGGCGTCGGCGGAGTTGAGGAACCGGTCCTGCTCCGCCTCCCGCAACTGCTCCGGCAGGACGCCACCGAGGGGCGGTGGCGTCGGACGCGGCCGGGCACGGACCGCGCGGGCGTACGCGACGCCGGCGACGACGCCGCTCCCCTGCAGGACGGTCCTGGGGTGCACCTCGGGCATGCGGTTTCTCCGAATCTCACGTCAGAAAAGGGGTGGATCACCCTCAACGCATCATAGCTTTCCGCCCTCCGAAATAAATCAGACATTTTCGCTTGACAATCGGGCAGAGGCGGGCAAAACTGAGCCCACACCCCCAACTTACAGTGAGGCCCCTCACAGTTTAGTTCCCTCCCGCCCGGGGCGCGGCCAGCGCGTGGAACCACCACGGGGTACATTCCGCGTCACCCCGACCAGGCCCCGGACAGACAGGGAGCGACACCGTGATCCTCACCCTCACCCCCAACCCGAGCATGGACACCACCCTGCGCCTGCAGGGTCCGCTCGCGCGCAATACCGTCCAGCGTCCCGAGTCGGTGACCCGGGTCGCCGGTGGCAAAGGGATCAACGTCACCCACACCGCCCACCTCGCCGGACGAGAGAGCCTGGCGGTCTTCCCCGCCCGGGACAACGACCCCTTCGTGGCCCTCGTCCTGGAGGCCGGGCTGCCCTACCGTTCCGTGCCTGTGTCCGAGAGCGTGCGCATCAACACCACCCTCACCGAACCCGACGGCACCACCACCAAGATCAACGGCCCCGGCGCGTTCATCAACCGGGATAGCAGGTTGCAAGTCAAACGTCTGGTGGTCGAGCTCGCCGCAGAAGCAGACTGGCTGGTCATGGCGGGTTCCCTGCCACCCGGCATCCCGGCCACGTGGTATTCCACCCTGATCACCGCAGTACGCACCGCGCATCCGGACCTGCCCATTGCCGTGGACACCTCTGATGCGGCGATGATCGAGCTCAGCCACGGGCTCGCCGAGGCTGCACCGACCCTGCTCAAACCCAACAGTCTGGAGCTGGGGCAGCTGGTTGGCGTCGACGGGGAAGAGCTGGAGGCCGCGGCCGTCGCCGGGGACCCCACCCCCGCCCTCACGGCTGCCCGTCGTGTCTTCGACCGCGGGGTGCCGGAGGTTCTGGCCACCCTGGGTGCCGGCGGAGCGGTGCTGGTCACCGCGGAGGGCGCCTGGTACGCCACTCCACCCCCGGGTGCCGTCGTCTCCACCGTCGGCGCGGGCGACAGCGCCATGGCCGGCTACATCATGGCGCGCATCGACGGCGCCTGCCCCGCCGACTGCCTGGCGCAGGCCGTGGCCCACGGTTCCGCCGCCACCACCCTGGCCGGCACCACCATGCCCGGCCCGGACCGGATCAATCTGCGACAGACCACCGTGCGTCCGCTCACCTCCCCATCCTGAGGAGCCACCATGCCCCCTGCCCTCCTCACCACTGAGCTGATCCGTCTCGATGCCGATCTCGGAGCCACCTCCACCGAGGTGATCACCTCGCTCACCGGGCTGCTCGGGGCGGAGGGCCGGGCCGCCGACGTCGCCACGGTGGCCGCGGCGGCCCATGCCCGCGAGGCCGACTCCGGTACCGGCGTCCGGGGACGGGTCGCCATCCCGCACTGCCGTTCCGGGGCAGTTACGGCCCCCACGCTGGCCTTCGCCCGTCTGTCCCGACCGGTCGACTTCGGTGGGCCCGACGGGCCTGCCGATCTGGTCTTTTTCATCGCCACCCCGGTTGAGGGCGGCAGAACACACCTCAAGATCCTCTCGACGCTCGCCCGCGCACTGCTGCGCGAGGACTTTCTCACCCGGTTGCGCACCGCCACCCACCCCGGGGAGGTGATCACCGCCGTCACCGGGGTGGTCAGCGCCGGGACGGCCACCCCCGACGCGGCGGGCCAGGCACCGGACCCGCCCGCACCCACCCACCTCATCGCGGTGACCGCCTGCCCCACCGGCATCGCCCACACCTATCTGGCGGCCGAGGCCCTCCGCCGGGCCGCCGCGGAGCGAGCAGACCTCAGCCTCACCATCGAGACCCAGGGATCCGCCCTCACCCCCGCCCTGGACCCCGCCCTCATCGAGGCCGCTGACGCCGTCATCTTCGCCACCGACACCGGGGTCCGCGACCGGGCCAGATTCGTGGGCAAACCCCTGGTCGACTCCGGGGTCCGACGTGCCGTCAACGAGCCCGACGCCCTGTTGAACGAGGCCGTCGACGCCGCCGCGGATCCTGCCGCCCGGCGCGTGTCGGCCACCGCCGGGTCGGAGGTGGGTTGGGGGCGGCGTATCCGGCAGGCGGTGATGACGGGGGTGTCCTATATGATCCCCTTCGTCGCGGCCGGGGGTCTGCTGCTGGCCCTGGGTTTTCTGTTCGGTGGCTATGACATCGCCCACGGTTGGCAGGCCATCGCCACCGGGTACTCGCCGGCTAATCTGCCGGGCCACAGTGTGTCCGTCGATGGGCAGCTGCGGGAGTTCCAGCGTTCGGGGTGGGCGCTGTATGTGGGGGCGGTGCTCTTTGCCACGGGGCAGGTGGCCATGGGTTTCATCGTGCCCGCCCTGTCGGGGTTCATCGCCTTCGCGCTGGGTGGGCGGCCGGGGATCGCCCCCGGTTTCGTCGGTGGCGGGTTGTCGGTGCTGTTGGGGGCCGGGTTCATCGGTGGCCTGGTCACGGGCGTGCTCGCCGGGCTGCTGGCCCACTGGATCGGTACCTGGCGGGTGCCGCGGGTCGTGAGGTCCCTGATGCCGGTGGTGATCATTCCCCTGCTGGCCTCCGCGGCGCTGGGGCTGATCATGTTCCTGCTGCTGGGTCGGCCGCTGGAGCAGCTGATGCTGGCGTTGACGCAGTGGCTGGACACCCTGTCGGGTTCCTCGGCGGTGGCGCTGGGGGTGGTGCTCGGGGTGATGATGTGCTTCGACCTGGGTGGGCCGGTGAACAAGGCCGCCTACCTGTTCGCCACGGCCGGGTTGGCCACCGGCAACGGGGCCGGAATGCAGGTCATGGCCGCGGTCATGGCGGCAGGGATGGTGCCGCCGATCGCGATGTCGTTGGCGACGCTGCTGCGACGGACCCTGTTCACCGAGGTGGAGCAGGAGAACGGTAAATCCGCCTGGTTGCTGGGGTTGTCCTTCATCACGGAGGGCGCGATCCCCTTCGCCGCTGCTGATCCGTTGCGGGTCCTGCCCGCCCTCATGGCCGGTGGGGCGGCCACCGGGGCGGTGTCCATGGCCCTGGGCGTGGAATCGTGGGCACCGCACGGCGGGGTGTTCGTGCTCTTCGCCCTGGATCCGTGGTGGGGCCTGCTGTTCGCACTCGGGGTGGGCACGGCGGTGTCCACCGTGATGGTGCTGGCCTTCAAACAGTTCTGGCCCGCCCGGACGCCCCAGGTCGCCCGGGCGGTGGCGGGGTCCCGGGCGGCTGCCTAGAATCAGGTGGCAGACCCTGCCCGCTGCCCGCCGGGGCCCGCCGGGTCCCTGAGGAAAGGACCTCCCCCATGATCTCCAAGACCGTGACCGTCGGTTCCACCGTCGGCCTGCACGCCCGCCCGGCGGCCATCATCGCCGACGCCGCCGGTGGATACGATGAGGAGATCCTCCTCACCCTCGTCGGGGACGAGGACCCGGAGGAGACGGACGCCGCATCCTCACTGATGATCATGGCGCTGGGGGCGCAGCAGGGGGATGAGGTCATCGTGAGCTCGGTGGATGCGCGGGCCGTCGAGAAGATCGCGGCCCTGATCGAGCAGGACCTCGACGCCGGTTAAACACTCAGAACTTCGCGTTCTGTCCCTCACCGACCTGCAGGTAGAGCCACTTGAGTACCGGGTAGCCGAGGATGATGCCGACGCTGCCCCAGGCGATGCCCTCCAGGCTGACACCGAGCACGGTCAGCGTCAGGTTGCCGATACCCGCCACCAGGGCGACAGCGGCCGCGGTGAGGTTGACCGGGTTGTTGAAGTTGACGTTGTTGTCCTGCCAGATGCGGATGCCCAGCATGCCGATCAGACCGTAGAGCACGAGGGTGGCCCCGCCGAGCACCCCGGCGGGGATGGTGAAGATCAGTGCCCCGAACTTCGGGACGAAGGCCAGGGCGACCGCAGTCAGTGCGGCGACCCAGTAGGCGGCCGTGGAGTAGACGCGGGTGGCAGCCATGACGCCGATGTTCTCGGCATAGGTGGTGGTGCCGGAACCACCGAAACCACCGGCCAGTGAGGTCGCCAGGCCGTCCGCGACCAGGGCGTCGCCCGCCAGGTCATCCAGGTTTCGGCCGGTCATCTCGGACACGGCCTTGACGTGGCCGACGTTCTCGGCCACCAGGACGATGAGCACCGGCAGGGTCACCAGGATCGCGGAGAGGTGGAACTGCGGGGCGTGGAACTGGGGCAACCCGAACCAGGCGGCCTCCGCGATCGAGGCGGTGGCCTCCTCCGGGATCGCCCCCGTCAGCGCCGCGAAGACCCAGCCGACGATCACCCCGATGAGGATGCCCAGGCGCGCGACCATGCCGCGACCGGCCACGGTTGCGACCACGATGACCAGCAGGGTAATCGTGGCCACCAGGGGCTGATCCTGGAAGTTCGCGGTGGCCGTGGGCGCGAGGTTGAGCCCGATCAGCGCGACGATCGCACCGGTGACCGCCGGAGGCATGACGGCATCGATGACCCGGCGCCCCAGCACCTTGACCAAAAAACCCACCGCCACCAGCGTCAGACCGGTGACGAGGATGCCACCGAGCTGGGCGCCGATGCCCTGGGCCTGGCTGGCGGTCAGCGGGGCGATGAACGCGAAGGAGCTGCCCAGGTAGGAGGGCAGCCGGTTACGAGTGATGAGCAGGAACAGCATCGTGCCCACGCCCGAGAACAGCAGGGTCGTGGAGACGGGAAATCCGGTCAGGGTGGGGACGAGCAGCGTTGCACCGAACATGGCGACGACATGCTGCATGCCGATCCCGATGGTCCGTGGCCAGCTCAGCCGTTCATCGGGGGCGACGACCGCCCCGGGGAGGATCCTTCTGCCGTCGCCGTGGACGGACCAACCGAGAGATGAGTTCACGGGATCCGATTATCCCCGACGACTGCCGGGACGGGGAACCGGGCGGCGGCCGCCGGAATCAGACCGCGGTGGCCGCCGGCCCACCCCCGTCATCGCCGACGAGGAAATCGGCGAACTCACCGGCCATGACCTGCGGGATACGCACGTCGATGAGCGTGCCCTCGCCCGTGTACTCCTCGCTGCGGACGGTGCCGTACTCGTGGATCCGGGAGACCAGGTCACCGCGGGTGAAGGGGATGAGGACGGTGAGGTGGGCGTCGAGGGTATTGAGGAACAGCTCGACGCGCGCCTCCAGCTCGGCGATGCCCTCGCCGGTCAGCGCGGAGACGAACACGACGTCCTCACGGTCGAGGGCGTGGCGCAGCTCGGCCAGGGCGAGCGGATCCGCCTGGTCGATCTTGTTGACCACGATCATCTCCGGCGGCGCCTCCTCACCGGTCTCCTTGACGATGTCGTAGATGACCTTGTTGACGGCCTCGATCTGCTTGAGCGGGAAGGGGTCGGAACCGTCGACCACATGCAGCATCAGATCGGCCGCCAGCACTTCCTCCAGCGTCGACTTGAAGGCCTCGACGAGCTGGGTCGGCAGGTGCCGCACGAAGCCGACGGTGTCGGTGAACACCACCGCCCGCCCGTCGGCCAGGGTGGCCCGGCGCGTCGTCGGGTCCAGGGTGGCGAAGAGGGCGTCCTCGACGAGCACACCCGCGCCGGTCATCGCGTTGATCAGCGAGGACTTTCCGGCGTTGGTGTAGCCGGCGATGGCGATCTGCGGGATCGTCGAGGCGCGGCGGCGCTGGCGCTTGATCTCACGGGCGGTCGTCATCCCGGCCAGGTCCCGCCGCAGCTTCGACATCTCGGTGCGCAGGCGACGACGGTCCGCCTCGATCTTGGTTTCACCGGGACCACGCAGGCCGACGCCGCCGTTGGAACCGGCGCGGCCGCCGGCCTGGCGCGACAGGCTGGTACCCCAGCCGCGCACGCGGGTGTAGAGGTACTCCATCTGCGCGAGGCTGACCTGGGCCTTACCCTCCTTGGACTTCGCGTGCTGGGCGAAGATATCGAGGATGAGCATGGTGCGGTCGATGACCTTGGTGTTCAGGGCGGTCTCCAGGGCCACGAGCTGGCCCGGGGTGAGCTCGCCGTCACAGATGACGGTGTCAGCGCCGGTGGCGGCGATGACGTCCTTGAGTTCGGCGACCTTACCGGAGCCGATATAGGTGCCCGGATCAGGCTTGTCGCGCTTCTGGTAGAGCGTTTCGAGCACCTCGGCGCCCGCCGTCTCGGTGAGGGCGGTCAGCTCCTGCATGGTGGCGTTGATCTCGGCGGTGGTGCCGTCCGTCCATACGCCGACCAGGATCACCTGTTCGAGGCGGAGTTTGCGGTACTCGACCTCGGTGATGTCATCGGCGTCGGCGGAACGGATCGTGGTCTCGCCGGAAGCGCGACGCAACGCGTTGCGGGCCTCCAGGTCGAGTTCCCCCACCGTGGGGGTGAGCAGACCGGACTGATCCTCACCCGGCTCCTCCGCGGGCCGCGGTTGGGGGCGGTGATCGTGGAAGATCTCCCCCAGGAGTTCATCGTGGGCGTTGTGGGTGGGATCCATGTCGCGGTCAGTGTCTCGGCTATTGGTCATTAATCTCCATTCTTGCACGGTATAACATTCAAACGGAATGTTTCGCCGGGTTATTCCCGTTCCCGTACCGACGACCGGTGCGCGGCCGGGCTGCCCCGGCATGTTTCCGCCCGGCACGCCGGGGAGGTTAGACTGGCGCCCATGAGCACCGACCTGAAGAGTATTGGCCTGGGATTCGACCGCTGGCAGGATGCCGTGGAAGCCGCCATCGCCACCAACCAACTGACCGTGACCGGGGAGATCCGGGGCGGCCAGCTGGTGCAGTTCGACGACGCCTCCGGCGCACAGATCCACATCCTGGCGGTGGAGCCGTTCGCCGCCTACGCCGGCTTCGAGTCAGTGACCCAGACCTTCGCGCACGTGAGCATGATCAACGAGATCCTCGCCTACTGCGAGATCGTCGATCCCCTCGGTAACGCACTCAGCACGGTGACCTGCAACCTGGCCCAGGGCCCCCTGCTGGTGGATCAGCCGACCCAGCAGTGGCAGCAGATCGGGGTCACCGCCCTGGCGCTGGAGGCAACTCACCACGACAGCCCGGAGGCCTACCAGGCAACCACCGGTGAGGCGCCGGGCACGCTGGTCTCCGAGGGCGCACAGGTGATCGCCTCCGGTTCCGGGGCAGCGGTCCCGGATGCGTCCGTGACTTTCTCCGCACGGGTGCTGGAGGCGGAGTACCGTCACAACCAGCTCACCGGTCAGCGGTTCATCCACGCCACCGTCGACGGGGCCTTCCCCTTCGACGTGTGCCTGCCGGACGGTCCGGAGGTTCCCGCCAAGAACAGCGTGGTCGCAGGCACCGCGGTGCTCACGGCCTCCGTCCTGACCCCCATCGGGGGCTGTGGTGGCGGCGGTGGCGGCTGCGGTTGCGGCAGCGGAGGTTGCGGCGGCCACTAACCTCCTACACGGGGAAGGTTCCTCAAGCCATGTCGAAGAAAGCACTGCCACCCGGTTCCGCAGGGCACTGGCCCCGACGCTGGGTGCTGCCGATCACCCTGGTCGGCTCACTGCTGATTCTGCTGTGGCTGAGGTGGCCCGGGCTGATCCTCATCGCCCTGATCCTGGGCATCACCTACGTCATGCTGCGGTTCCGGCCGGACGTGTCCGAGACCACCGCGCTGCGTTCCTCGGTCGTGCTCTCGGCGGAGGACATCAACGACATCCTCCAGGAATTCGACGAGTTCAGTGACTCCCCCGACCCCGATGCGCTGGCGGACCGGACCCTGCACCGGCCCGCGCTGCTCGACCTCGACTGCTCGGACCCCGACATCGAGGCCTTCCATTACCAGTACTCCACGGCCCAGCGCTTTCTCAACCGCCTGGACGCCCGGCTGGCCAATCCCGAGCTGGATGTCACCCAACTGGAGAACCTGCTCTCGGTCACCGACCGGCGCGCCCTGGAACTGCGTGACTCCTGGCTGGCGGCCCGGCAGGCGGCCCGTCGCCTCGGCCCCGGCGAGAGCGGCAGCTGACACTGATCAGCCCAGTGCCCGCAACGCCTGCTCCCGGGTGTCACCGGCCGCCTCCAGCCAGTGGATGCGCGGGTCCCGGTTGAACCAGGACCGCTGGCGGCGCACATACCGGCGGGTGCCCGTGACGGTGCGCTCGACCGCTTCCTCGTCACTGAGCTGGCCGGCCATCGCCGCGAGCACCTGGGCGTAACCGATGGCCCGGCCGGCGGTGGAGTCGGCGGTCAGGCCACGCTCCTCCACGAGGAACCCGACTTCGTCGAGCAGACCGTGCTCGAACATCTGGCGGGTGCGCAGCTCGATGCGGGGATTGAGCCACTCCGGCCGGGTGCGCAGCCCCAGCATCCTCGTCCCCCACCGGGGTGGCGCGTTCTTGGGCGGCTGACTGGCCTGGAAGGGCTGCCCGGTCAGTTCGATGACTTCCAGGGCGCGCACGGTGCGCCGCGGGTCCCTGTCCTCGATCACGGCTGCGGCGGCGGGGTCGACGCGGGCGAGTTCGGCGTGCAGGGCGTCGATACCGATCTCGGCCAGACGTGCCTCGTATGCGGCGCGCACCGCCGGTTCGGTGGGTGGGAACTGCCAGTCATCGACGAGCGACTGGACATAGAGCATGGAACCACCCACCAGGATCGGCGTCCGGCCCCGCGCCATGATCTCCTCCACGTCAGCCACGGCATCAGCCTGGTAGCGGGCCACCGAGGCAGCCTCGTCCACCTCCCACACGTCGAGCTGGTGGTGGGGTACGCCCTCGCGTTCCGCCACGCTGAGCTTGGCGGTGCCGATGTCCATCCCGCGGTAGAGCTGCATCGAGTCAACGTTGACGACCTCCCCGTCGAGCTCATGGGCGAGCGCGAGGCCGAGCGCGGACTTCCCCGAGGCGGTCGGCCCGACCACAGCGATGGGTGTGGGGTGGTGCATCTAGATCTCCCATCCGGCGACGTAGCGACCCACCCCGAGGGTGGTGTCAGCGGCGATCAGGCGGGCCCGACGCGGGCGCAGGGCGGCGAGTTCGAGCCACAGCCCCGGTTCGAGTACCCCGGCCCCGCGGAGCGACGAGGCGTCCCTCCCGTCCTGCGGCGGGTGGCCGGTGAGTACCTGACGGCACCAGGTGTCGGCGGCGGGGGCGTCGTCGAGAAGCGCGAGGGGTGCGCGGGCGGTGAGTCCGGCACTGCCGTCGATCGCCACGATGGTCAAGGCCTGGGGGTTGATCGTGCCGAGGGTGCCGCGGGCCTGTGCCACCCGTTCGACGTGGGTGCCCAGCGCATAGCGCTGCACGAGCTCGGGTAGGTGGTTGCCCCCACCCACCCGGACCTGCGGCGCGCCCCAGGCGGCCAGCGAACCGGTCAGCGCGGTCGCCCAGCGGGCATCGCGGCTACCGACCAGGTGGATGGGCTGGTCGGGGACGGCGGCCCGGGCGGTGGAGACGAGCTGGCGCACCTCGGCCAGCAGCTGCTCACCGACACTATCGGCCGGTGCGAGTTCACGCACCAGCGCCGGGCCAGCGGGCATCACCACGAGATTGACGGTCACCTCCCCCACCCTAGTCACACGGGGATGGGTACCCTTCCGGGGCGTCCGGGCAACTCAGGGCAGGATGTGCTGACAGCCGGGGAAGCCGCGCGGTATGTTGTGTAGTGAACCACGCGGCGGGCCGGAGGACGGTCAGCCGCGGGGTGTTTGATTTTTACAGCTCCCTGCAGCTTATGTGCAGCTTTCCAGTGGTCCGTCGAGTGCGGGCCCCTCGGCAGCCGTGTCGCGCGGCGCAACGACAGAACAGGACGGTCCTCCATGACGACTCCCCCGACCCCCTCCCCCAACCCGGGTAGCACGCCGAAGCCGGGACAGCGTCCGACGCCGGGCACCATGCCCAAGCCCGGCCCCCGTCCGGGGACGCAGGCGGGGTCCCGTCCCACCCCCTCGCCCGTGCCGAAGCCGGTGGCGGTGCCCACCCCGCCGAAGAACAACCCGGCCGAGTGGGGCCGCATCGTCGAAGATGGCACCGTTTTCGTCCGCACCGCGGAAGGCGAGCGCGAGATCGGTTCCTGGCAGGCAGGCACCCCGGAGGAAGGACTGGCACACTACGGCGCCCGGTTCGATGACCTGGCCACCGAGGTCGAGCTGCTTGAGGCCCGACTCACCGCCCACCCGGATGACGCCGCGGCCATCAAGGAATCCGCCCGCACCGTGCGCGAGACCCTGTCCACGGCCGCCGTCATCGGGGACCTGGCTGCCCTGGACCAGCGGCTGGGAACCATCATGGACCACTCCGAGATCGCCGGTGAGAAGGCCCGCGAGGACAAGGAGCGCCGCCGCGCTCAGGCTGTGGCCGCCAAGGAGAAACTCGCCGAAGAGGCCGAGGAGCTCTCGGAGAACTCCACCGAGTGGAAGGCCGCGGGCGACCGGCTGCGCGCGATCCTCCAGGAGTGGAAGTCGATCCGTGGCATCGACCGCCGCACCGATGACGCCCTGTGGAAGCGCTACTCGCGGGCCCGTGAGGTGTTCAACCGTCGCCGTGGCTCCCACTTCGCCGAGCTCGACCGGGACCGCGCGTCGGCCCGGCGTCGCAAGGAGGAGCTGGTCGAGCGGGCCGAGTCGATGAAGGACTCCACGGACTGGAACGACACCGCACGCGCCTACCGCGACCTGATGACCGAGTGGAAGGCCGCCGGCCGTGCCCCGCGTGAGGTCGACGACCGGCTCTGGGCCGCCTTCCGTGCCGCCCAGGACCACTTCTTCAGCGCGCGCAACGCGGTCAACGAGGAACGCGACCGCGAGTTCGAGGCCAACGCCGAGGCCAAGGACGCGCTCATCGCCGAGTACTCACCGCTGATCGATCCTGACAAGAGCATCGACGGCGCCCGCGCCAAGCTTCGTGAGCTGCAGGAGAAGTGGGAGGAGATCGGCTTCGTCCCGCGCTCGCGCGTGCGTGAGTACGAGGACCGGATCGGCGCCCTGGAACAGCGCGTCGCCACCGCCGAGGAGAGCCTGTGGCGACGTACCGACCCGGCCGCCCAGGCCCGGGCCGCGCAGTTCATCGCCAAGGTCGAGGAGTTCACCGCCCAGGCCGAGGCCGCCGAGGCCAAGGGCCGGGCCAAGAAGGCCGCCGACCTGCGTTCCCAGGCCGCCCAGTGGCAGGAGTGGGCCGACACCGCCGTCAACGCCGTCGAGGATCGCTAGGTGGCCCATATCCGCCACGTCGATCGGCCGGTGAGTGGTCCCGAGGGGGAACTCTCACCGGCCGACGCCGTCCGTAACTTCGTGTTCATGGCCAACCTTGCCGCCCAGGAGATCAGCGGCGACCCGGCCTCCTCGGTCTCCACGGAACGGGTCCTGCACCGGCTTCGCGGCTCAACGGAGTCCGACTCCGTGCTGCTGGCGCTCGTGGACGCCCCCGCCCCGGTCTCCCCGGACGCGGAACCGCTGTCCGGACTGGGCTATCCGCGGCTACCTGCCACGGAAACCTCCGGGGACGAGGGGAGCCCGGTGGAGATGCCCGGCTTCGCCCACCTGAGCCTGCCGCTGCTGGAGGAGCGCCACATCGTCGAGTTCGAGTGCGTGCTCGACGTCGGCCTGCTGCCCGTGCCGGGTGAGGAACTGTCCCTGGCCGGCCGGGCGGTCTACCGCCGCCTGCTCGCGGAGGTGGAGGCGCTGGCCGCCCGCCTCGGCCGCACCACCCTCCAGCTGTGGCTGGTGCACCCGGCCGGGGAGGAACCCGGCACCGGTACCTTCGCCCGGGCCCTGGCCGCCCACGGCTTCGAGATGGGGCTGACGGAGATCCAGGGAGTGATCGACCTGGACCGGTTGGACATGAGTGAGGCGGTCGTACCGGTGAACACCCGGTTGACCGTCATCGAGGGCTACGACGTCCCGGCAGACCTCCAGGAGGGCGTGCTGGACCTGATGACCGCTGCCTCCACCGACATCCCCCACGGGATGATGGACGCGGAGGCCGCGGTATGGACGCCCGACCGGCTGCGCTCGGCGGCCGTACGCCTGCGGGACCGTGGAGCGGTCAACCTCATGGTGGCCCTCCACGACGGGGACGGGGTGCTGGCGATCTCCGAGTTCTCCCGTCACGCCGGTTCCGATCCCACCGTCGCGGAACAGGGCGTGACCATCGTGTCACCGCACGCCCGCGGACGGGGGCTGGGACGGGCGATCAAACTGATCGGCCTGGCACGGGTGCGCGAGTTCCTACCGCAGGTCACCCGCGTCTACACCTCCAACGCGGTGGCCAACACCGGGATGCGGGCGATCAACGACGCCCTCGGGATGGAGACGATCAGCCGCAGCTCCGCCTGGCAGAAGAACCTGGGGGGCGGGTGAGTCAGTCCCCGCTCCGCTCCCGGTTCTTCCGGTTGCGCTGGGCAGCCTGACGTCGACGGTCATCGACGAACAGCGGGTTGTCCTCGTAGGAGGTGTTCTGCCTGGTCACCATCGCGGCGCGCTGCGCAAAGCCCACCTCGTCGAGGTTGCCGTGCTCGGCACGCTGCTGGGCGGCCTGCTTCTGATGGTCGTCGCGGCGCAGCGCCACCATGCTGTAGGTGACCACCGCGAGGAGAACCCCGAGGATGCTGATCCACAGACCGATCCCGGTGCTCACATCCGCCTCCGACACCGGGCGGGTGAACCGCAGCCACAGGGCGAACAGCGAGTAGATCAGGGCGACGGTGCTGAACATCCACGCGATCAGCGCGAAGGTCGTGAGCCGGGTGATCAGCGTCAGCGTGGTGAACAGACCCAACCCCATAAACAGCAGGATGGAATAGATGTACTCGGTGACCTTGATGCCGGCCGCCTCCGCTGCGGAGAGCTGGAGCAGCACCTGGAAACCGGGGACCCCACCGGCGTGCGGGAGCACCAGGTAGGCCACGTAGAGCGCCAGGGCCGTCACCAGGGCCCAGAACTGCCTGCCCAGCGTGAGGGTGCGGGCGGCCCGCTTCTCCTTCTTCGCAAGGTCGCGGGTGGCGGCCTCGTTCCGCCGGATCTCCTCGGATGACGGGGTGGTCTCACTCACGGGGGTGTCTCTCCTTTTCAGCGGGTCCGACGGCCCACAGGTCCGGCGGGTCACTGGTCCATCGTAGCCGGGACGTCGGCCGATCAGCCAAGCCCGCAGGCGGAGACCGGCTGGGCCTGCGCGGGGGCCCCGACCGTGGGCAGGCCCAGGCCGATGCCGATGGGGGCGGTCGTCGGTGTCTGTCCGGCGGCCGACATGTCACCCGCCCTGGTGCGGCGGTGGATGAGCACGCCGTCATCGGCGGTGAGAAAGTAGGCGGCGGCGTCGGTGACGGTGGTGGTGACCAGGTCACCGGGGCGAATCTGCCCGTCCAGCCTGCCCTCGGGGGTGAAGTGTACGAGGCGACCATCCCGCGCACGACCGCTCATCCGGCGGCTCTGCCCGCTCTTGCGTCCCCCCTCGGCCTGGACGAGCAACTCCACCTGCGTGCCGATCAGTGCGGCGTTACCTTCCGCGCTGATCCGGTCCTGCAGCGCGATGAGCCGCTCGAAGCGCTCCTGCACGACCTCCTTGGGCAGCTGGCCTTCGTAATCCGCCGCCGGGGTGCCCGGACGCGGCGAGTACTGGAAGGTGAAGGCGGAGGTGAACCGCGCCTGCTCCACGACGTCGAGGGTGGCCTGGAAGTCCTCCTCGGTCTCACCGGGGAAACCGACGATGATGTCGGTGGTGATGGAGGCGTGCGGGATCTTGGCACGTACCTCGTCGAGGATGGCCAGGAACTTTGTCGAACGGTAGGAGCGGCGCATCTGTTTGAGCACCCTGTCCGAACCCGACTGCAGGGGCATGTGCAACTGCGGGCACACGTTCGGGGTCTCGGCCATGGCGTCAATGACGTCGGAGGTGAACTCCGCCGGGTGCGGGGAGGTGAACCGTACCCGCTCCAGACCCTCGATCCGCCCGCAGGCACGCAGCAGCTTCGAGAAGGCCGAGCGGTCACGCTCCAGCTCCGGGTCGGCGAAGTTCACCCCGTAGGAGTTGACGTTCTGGCCCAGCAGGGTCACCTCGCTCACCCCCTGGTCCACCAGCGCCTGCACCTCGGCGAGGATCTCGCCCGGACGGCGGTCGACCTCCTTGCCGCGCAAGCTGGGCACGATGCAGAAGGTGCAGGTGTTGTTGCAGCCGACGGAGATCGACACCCAGCCCGCGTAGGCGGACTCGCGCTTGGCCGGCAGCACTGAGGGGAACTGTTCCAGTGACTCCACGATCTCGACCTGCGCCTGCTCGTTGTGGCGGGCGCGTTCGAGCAGGGTCGGCAGGGCCCCGATGTTGTGGGTACCGAACACGGCGTCCACCCACGGGGCCTTCTCCACGACGGTCTCCCGGTCCTTCTGCGCCAGGCAGCCACCCACCGCGATCTGCATGCCGGGGCGTTCATCCTTGGTGCGCTTGAGGTTGCCGAGGGTTCCGTAGAGCTTCATGTCGGCGTTCTCCCGCACCGCACAGGTGTTGAAGACCACCAGGTCCGACTCCGCCCCCTCCGGGGCCGCAACGTAGCCGGCCTCCTCCAGTAGACCCGCCAGCCGCTCCGAGTCATGGACGTTCATCTGGCAGCCGAAGGTGCGCACCTCATAGGTGCGGGGGCCGGTCTGCGTGCTGTCAACGGTGTTGTCAAGATTCTGCTGCGCCACGGGGTGCATTGTAGCCACCGGACCGGGCTCGGCCTAACCGCCCCGGTGCGCCCGGGCCACCGCGATCAGCACTGGTCACCGACGACTTCCACGAGCACACCCGGGCAGGACGTGCCCGGCGCGGCCCGGCCGGGTGACCCAGGTGGTGGGGTGGCCGATCAAAAGGTCCCTGTCCCGCCTGTCGGGGGACTAGCATCCCAGATATGTCACAGGCCATATTCCGGTCGGCGGGGGCCCAGCTGCCCGGGCAGTTCCCACCCGCAGCGTCTTCCGGGGCGTGTCCGAAATCCCCGCAAGGAGACCCCCGATGATTTCCTCCGCCCTCCGTCGTGTCGCAGCGCTTGCCTCGGCCATCGCCCTGGCGGGGGTGGCGTTGACCGCCTGCGCCGGTCCGGCCGCTGAGGGGTTGCTGGCCGACATCGAGGCAGGGCGTGTCATCATCGGCACCAAGTACGATCAGCCGGGGCTGGGGCTGCGTTCTCCGGACGGGGTGGTCACCGGTTTCGAGGTCGATGTCGCCCAGTTCGTGGTCAACGACATCGCCGATGCCAACGGCTGGGCCCACCCGTCGATCATCTGGCGGGAGACACCTTCCGCCCAGCGGGAGACCCTGATCCAGAACGGGGAGGTCGACATGATCGTGGCGACCTACTCCATCAACCGGGCCCGGTCGGAATCGGTGAATTTCGCCGGCCCCTACCTGCTCACCCACCAGGCCCTGCTGGTGCGTGAGGGTGACACCGAGATCACCGGGCTTGATTCACTCGACGGGAAGATCCTGTGTTCGGTGACCGGTTCCACCCCCGCCCAGAAGGTCAAGGGCGCGCTGCCTGGCGTCCAGCTCCAGGAGTACGACACCTATTCTTCCTGTGTGACCGCGTTGAGGCAGGGCAATATCGACGCCCTGACCACGGATGCCGCGATTCTGCAGGGCTATTCGATGCAGGCCCCGGGCCAGTTCCGTGTCGTGGAGATGACGCAGAACGGGGAGCAGTTCGCCGATGAGTACTACGGCATCGGGGTGGCTGATAATGATCGCCCCGCCACCCGGGCCATCAATGACGCACTGACCAGGCTGCATGAATCCGGTGAGTTCGACGTCATGCTCAGGAGGCATCTCGGTAGCGGTGAGGGGGTCACCCCGGGTATCCCGGGCGACCGGTCCTTCCTGCGGGAGTGATCCGCCGGGGCGTCCGGTGTCAGTCGGTCAGTTCGGCGATGCGTTCGTCGAGGGCCTCCCGTGCCAGTGACAGGGACATGCCGGAACTGAAACCCCGGCGGGCGAGCACGCCGACGATCCGGCGTAACGCCTTGTCCCGCTCCGCCCGGTCCGCGGGCACCTCCCGGATGGACCGGGCCTTCTTGTGCGTCAATTCCCGGGCCGTGGCTTCCTCGTCCTCCGGTCCGATCTGCGCCAGAGCTGCCGCCCGGGTGGGGGCTGCCACCCCTTTGTCCGCCAGCTCCCGGTCGAGCACACGGGTGGATTTTCCACGCCGGGCATGGCGCTGGCGCACCCATTCCCGGGCGAAGGCTGCGTCGTCGATGAGGTGGACGGCCGCGAGATCATCCAGTACCTCCTCGACGAGGCTCTCCTCGAAGTCGAGCCCACACAACCGTTGGCGGAGCTCGTGGCGGGATCTGGCCCGTTGGTCGAGCAGTCCGAGTGCCCGCTTGCGTACCCCGGCCTTGGCTGCCTCGGCCTCGCGGTCGAACAGGCCGGTGTCCTCCCCCGCCGCGTGATCGCGCAGTGCCTGCCGGAGTGTCTCCAGCTTCTCCTGCTGGGCCGTCTCTACAGGGGTGTCTCGCTGGTGGGCGTCCATGGCGGGGCGGGCTACTCCTTATCCGGTGGGGCCGGGCGGCGTGCTACTTGGTGGCGGCGTTGAGGCCAGCGGCTGCGTCCTCGTCGTCGAAGTCGACGTTGGGGACCATGTCCACGGGGTCGTCGCTGAGCACGTCCTCCCCGGTGGCCGCACCCGGTCCGATCCCCAGCTTGGTGAAGATCTTGCGCTCGATCTCGTCGGCCAGTTCGGGGGTCCCCCTCAGCAGGAGGCGCGCCTTCTCCTTGCCCTGTCCGAGCTGCTCGCCGTCATAGGTGAACCAGGAGCCCGACTTCTTGACGATGCCGTTCTCCACGCCCATGTCGATGAGGGAGGATTCCCGGGAGATGCCCTCGCCGTACATGATGTCGAACTCGGCGATCTTGAACGGCGGGGAGACCTTGTTCTTGACCACCTTGAGGCGGGTGCGGTTACCGATGGCGTCCTGGCCGTCCTTGAGGGTCTGGATCCGACGGATATCACAACGCACGGAGGCGTAGAACTTCAGTGCCTTACCGCCGGTGGTGGTCTCCGGGGAGCCGAACATGACGCCGATCTTCTCGCGCAGCTGGTTGATGAAGATCGCGGTCGTGCCGGAGGTGTAGAGGGCACCGGTCATCTTGCGCAGGGCCTGGCTCATGAGACGGGCCTGGAGGCCGACGTGGCTGTCGCCCATCTCGCCCTCGATCTCCGCCTTCGGGGTCAGGGCCGCCACGGAGTCGATGACGAGGATGTCGATTGCACCGGAGCGCACCAGCATATCGGCGATCTCCAGGGCCTGCTCGCCGGTGTCCGGCTGGGAAACGAGCAGGTTATCGGTGTCAACGCCGAGCTTCTTGGCGTAGTCCGGGTCGAGGGCGTGCTCGGCGTCGATGAATGCGGCGATACCGCCGGCCCGCTGCGCCTGGGCGATGGCGTGGAGCGCCACGGTCGTCTTACCGGAAGACTCCGGGCCATAGATCTCGACGACACGACCGCGGGGGAAGCCGCCGATACCCAGGGCGACGTCGATGGCGGTGTTACCGGAGGAGATGACGCTGATCGGCGGGCGGTTCTCATCGCCCAGGCGCATGACGGCACCCTTGCCGAAGTCCTTCTCGATCATCGACAGGGCGGCGTCGAGCGCCTTCTGCCGGTCGTTGCCCGTAGCAGCGGTGTTCTTCTTCTTGGTGGCCATGCTCAAATCCTTCTGTTCAGGTGGGTCAGTGACGGTCTCGCAGGATGAGGCGCGGAGGTCGGTGACGGCCCCGGTGAAAGTATCCATGCCGACTTAGACCCGGATTCCCCGCCGACGGCTCCCGGCACTGCAGGTTCCATCGGAACGGTTACGGTGCGCCATGCTAGTCGCGACGGTGACACCGCCCCCGAATCTACACGCACAACTGTTCGAATACAACGCGCAGGGCCGGGCCCTGCAACTCGGCGGGGACGGTCAGTCGCCGTAGTCGAGACCGAGGTGCCGCCCCTGCGGAACGTCGAAGTCCCGGCACAGCAACAACCACAGCGAGCGCAGGGCCATCCCCTGTGCCATCAGCTCTTCCACGGTGGCGGAATATCCCGCAGGGACGTGGGAGTGGACGATGAAATTCCCCCGCACCCGCCCGAACTCGTCAGTGATGAGCCGATGAAACTCCGTCAGTCGCATGTCCGCGATGATACCGCCCCACCCTCCCCGCAGGCGCCCGGGAGGAGAGCCCTCCAGCCACATGGGTGAACAGTGTTCAATGATAGTGTGTTCCACCATGACCACCCTCTCCCCCGCCCGACCGCGCGAACGCGTCCAGGACCTCGCCTACATCGCCGTGTTCGCGTCCCTCATCATCGTCCTGGCCTTCGTCTCCATCCCCGTGGGCGCGGCCGGTGTGCCCATCGTCCTGCAGAACGCCGCCGTGGTTCTGGCCGGACTCGTCCTCGGGGGCCGCCGGGGCCTGCTCGCCGTGGCGCTCTTCCTGCTCCTCGGCCTGATCGGCCTACCGGTGCTGGCCGGTGGCCGCACCACCCTGGCTGCGCTGGCGGGCCCAACCGTCGGCTACCTCCTCGGTTATCTCCTCTCCTCCTTCCTCGCCGGGCTCATCGCCCACCGTGCGCCCGCCCGACGTCGCGGCCCGCAGATCGTCTTCCTCACCCTCGCCGCGACCGTGGGCCTGCTCACGCAGTACCTCTCCGGCATCCTCGGACTGGTCTGGCGCGCACAGCTCAGCCTCACCGAGGCCACGATCTCACAGGTCCCCTTCCTGCTGCCCGACCTCGCCAAGTTCGCACTCATGGTGGTCATCGCCCTGGGCATCCACACCGCCTTCCCCGATCTCCTGTCCAGGACCCGCCGGAAGGCATGATCGACCCATGCCACAGATCCGCTTCGACCGCGTCTCCGTCTCCTACGACGGACTTGATCAGCCCGTCCTGTCCGACATCACCCTTGAGCTGAATGAACACCGGATCGGGATCATCGGTTCCAACGGCTCGGGGAAATCCACCCTCGCACGCCTGATCAACGGCCTCGGTGACCCCAGCTCGGGCCGGGTACTCGTCGACGGCGAGGACGTTCTGAAACACGGTCGGCAGATCCGGCGCCGCGTCGGATTCGTCTTCTCCGACGCCGAGAACCAGATCGTCATGCCCCAGGTGCGTGACGACGTCGCCTTCTCCCTACGTCGCCTCAAGCTCCCCCGCGACCAGCGCGCCGCCCGCGTCGACGCCGCCCTGGCCCGCTTCGGCCTCAGCGACCTCGCCGACGCCTCCCCGCACACCCTGTCCGGCGGCCAGAAGCAGCTCCTGGCCCTGGCCTCGGTGCTGGTGATCGAACCGGAGCTGATCATCGCCGATGAACCGACCACCCTGCTGGATCTGCGCAACCGCCGCCGCATAGCCCACGAATTCTCCCGCCTGGACCAGCAGCTGATCGTGGTCACCCACGACCTGGACCTGCTCAGCGACTTCGACCGCGTGCTGTGCATCGACCACGGGCGGGTCATCGCGGACGGGGTACCCGCTGAAGTCATCGACCACTATCAGTCCCTGATGGCGGAACAGCCGCTGTGAGCATGCGCAACATCCCGTTCGGCGTCTACGTGCCCGGCCAGTCCCCCGTCCACCGGCTCCCCGCCGGCGGGAAATTCCTCCTGCTGCTGCTGTTCATCCTCGGCAGCGCACTGTTGATCACCACCCCCACCGGGGCCCTGGCCTGCCTGGGCGGCGTCGCGCTGATCTACCTGCTCGCCCGCATCCCCCCGGCCGTGGCCGTGGGACAGATCCTGCCCGTCCTGCCCGTCCTGCTGGTGCTCGGCGCCTTCCAGTGGTGGCAGCGCGGACCCGACCTGGCGACGACCACCGTGGTGGTGCTGTTGGCCTCCGTCGCCGCTGCCGCGCTACTGACCCTGACGACCACCATCACCGAACTGATGGATTCCCTCGAACGCGGTCTGGCCCCCCTGGCCAGGTTCGGTGTCCCGGTCGAACAGATCACCCTGGCGATTTCGCTGACCATCCGGCTCATCCCCGTCCAGCTGGCCACCGTGCATGAGGTGCTGGCCGCCCGCAAGGCGCGCGGGGCGGGTTTCTCCGTCACCGCCTTCGGGACCCCGGTGCTGGTGCGCAGCATCCGCCGCGCCCGCGCGCTCGCCGAGGCACTGCTCGCCCGCGGCGTCGGTGACTGAGCACACCCGGCCCAA
Source organism: uncultured Corynebacterium sp. (assembly GCA_964613845.1). Classification (GTDB taxonomy): domain Bacteria; phylum Actinomycetota; class Actinomycetes; order Mycobacteriales; family Mycobacteriaceae; genus Corynebacterium. The sequence continues at coordinate 8,327 of CAZTIZ010000015.1, read as the reverse complement.
AAGATCACAGACGGCCCCTGGCCCGGCATCATGCCGGGCCAGGGGCCCTAAAGTGGTGCGGGTGGGCTACTCGCCGCGCAGTTCGCGCATCCGCTTGGCGACGGCGTCGTCGGTGACGTTGGCGCCACCGGTGGCACCGCCCTCGATCGCCTGGTTGGTGCCGCCGCTGGGCAGCTGATCGCCCTTCATCTCCGCACGGATCTGCTCCAGTCGGGAGTGGCCGGCCATCTGGATACCAGCCTGCTGCACCTCGGCCATGCGCCCCTCGACGGAGTTGCCGGCCAGCTCGGCCTGACCCAGGGCATTGGAATAACGACGCTCGATCTTCTCCCGCACCTGATCCAGGTTCGGGGTGGAACCGCTGGAAGTGAGCGAGTTCATCGACTGCAGGGAATCGGAGACCTTCTCCTGCATCTTGGCCTGCTCAAGCTGGGAAAGCAGCTTGGTACGCTCTGCAACCTTCTCCTGCAGGGCCATGGAGTTGCGCTCCACGGCCTTCTTGGCCTGATCAGCCTGCTGCAGGGACTGGTCGTGGAGCTGCTTGGTGTCCTCCACTGACTGCTCGGCGGTGACCAGCTGGGCGGCGAAGGCCTCGGCGGCGTTCTCGTACTCGACGGCCTTGCGCTCATCGCCCTCCGTCCGGGCCTTATCCGCCAGCTGCAGGGCCTGTCGCGTGTTGGCCTGTAGCTTCTCGATCTCACCGAGGCGACGGTTGAGCTGCATCTCCAGCTGACGCTGGTTACCGATGACGGCGGCAGCTTGCTGGGACAGTTCCTGGTGCTGACGCTGGGCATCCTCGATGGCCTGCTGAATCTGCACCTTGGGATCAGCATTTTCCTCGATCTTGGAATCGAAGAGCGCCATCAGGTATTTCCATCCCTTGACGAAGGGGTTAGCCATGTCGGATCGGGCCTTTCCTACATTTCGTTCGCTTAAACGTTTCGGTGGGTCCCGCTTCCCCGCTGTGTGAGGGAGCGTCCCGTATCGCTCCCATGGTAGCGGAGCATCCTCTACTTCGTGGTGGCGCGGTGGGGGCGAATCCCCCGGCGGCGACCGGCTAGGCCTGCATCCGCTCCCTGACCGGCGGCGGGGAGGTGAGCTCCTCGGTGGCAGAGATCATCGCCATGGAGCCGGCGGCCTCGATGAGGACGTCAGCCACGGTCGTGCCCAGGGCATGGCACACGGAGGCGAGCAGCTCGGAGGAGACCTCCTTGCGCCCCCGTTCCAGTTCAGACAGATAACCGGGCGAGACGCGGGCGGACTCGGCCAGTTCACGCAGGGTCACGCCCTGATCGGCGCGGAAACCACGCAGAGCTGAACCGAGGGCCTCCCGCAACAGCGGCTCGGGGTGACGAGCCGCGCGCGGGGAAGCGATCGGGGTGTCGAGTACAGCGGTGCAAATAGCCATCACTCCAGTCAACGTCTCTCTTTCCCAGTTTGTTCCCCTACCGTTCATCTTTTCCCCTTCCCGACACCACCAACGCGGTCAACGCCCGGAAGGCGGCGTCGACGGAAGCCCCCCGGACCGTGGGACGGTCACCCTCGATGACGGGCACCGACGCCCCTTCCGTGGGGCAGTACACGAGCCGCATCCGGCCCGGCAGTTCCGCCCGCAGGGCCCGGGGCCGCTGACCCGGACCGGCGATGCCGAGCCAGACCTCACCGACCGGGTGCCCGTCCTGACCGTCCGGCCCCGCAACCCCGGTCAGCGCGACCGCCCAGTCCGATCCGCAGGCGGTGCGTGCTCCGGCGGCCATCGCCGCTGCCACCGGGCCCGAGACCGGACCGTGTTCCGTGAGCAGCCGCGGCGGCACACCGGCCAGCTCCGCCTTGAGATCGGTGGCGTAGGGGATCAGCCCGCCGCGCAGGACCAGGGAAGCGCCGGGGACATCCGCGAGCGTGGCGGTGGCCAGGCCCGCGGTCAGGGACTCACAGAAGGCCACGGTCTGTCCCGCTGAACGCAGGGCGGACACGAGGCGTTCCGACAGCGTCACGGCTGCCGCCTGGAGTCCCACAGGTACTGGAGGCCGGTGGCCACGGTAACGAGGACGGCGGCGAGCATGACCAGGAAGGTCGGCAGGTCCATCCACTCCGGCAGCGGCACGAGGTAGAGGGCGACGGCCAGGGTCTGCAGGGCGGTCTTGACTTTGCCGCCCTTCGAGGCGGGAACAACCTTGCCGCGGCCCAGCATGACCATCCGCCAGAGGGTGATGCCGAACTCCCGGATGACGATGACCACGGTGACCCACACCGGCAGCGCGCCAATGATGTTGAGGCAGACCAGGGCCGTGGTCATCAACGCCTTATCGGCGATGGGGTCGGCGATCTTGCCGAAATCAGTGACCAGACCGCGGGCCCGGGCGATATCGCCGTCGAGCTTATCGGTGATCATCAGGGCAACGAAGAGGCCGAAGGCCCACCACATCCATGTCAAGTGCTGATCATCACCCCGGATGATGAGCCAGGCGAAGAGCGGGATGAGCAGAATGCGCAGGCTCGTCAGCACGTTGGGCAGGTTGAAATTAGAGGGCTTCTCCGGCCCCGTCGGCCCGCCGTCCCGGGCATTCGTCATAGCTCCACTCACGCATCACACCCTACCCCCTGCCCCGGACCCCACCCCGGGTGGTCTCACCGTGGCGGCAAGACCACCGCCCAAAAGTGCGGAAGGGACGGGCTGACAGCGCATAGACTGGCAACCATGAAGCATTTCGCGGTCATCTACTCCTACGCCCCTGATTCCGAGCAGATCGTCACCCTGCGCCCTGAGCACCGTGAGTTCCTCGGCGGTCTCCTCGACGAGGGAACCCTCGTCGGGTCCGGCCCCTACACCGACGGTCACGGCGGAGCCCTCATCATCGTCCGGCTGGCGGAACCGGCCACCATCGCCGACGTCGAGGAACTGATGGACGGCGATCCCTTCCACCGGGAGAACGCCCTGGCGGCCCGCCGGATCCGCGAGTGGAACCCCGTGATCAACATCTTCCCCGAGGCCTGACACAACCCACGGCACAGGCCCCGGACCGGGGGATCCCCTCCCCTGGTCCGGGGCCTGTGCCATTGCGTGGCACCGTCAGCTGCGTGGAGCCGTACCGTCTCCGCGGTCATCGGTACGCGCCGGGGCGGCCGGAGATTCGGCCGAGACTGCGGTGCTGCCGCCCTCGTCCTCGTCGTACTCGGGCCGGATCCGGGTGTCGATGGCCCCCTGGGCCTCCTCCCACTTGTTGCGCCACAGGGACAGCAGCACCGTGATCACCAGGACACCGATGATCACCACCAGGGACGTCTCCGTGGGTATCTCCACCACCGGTACGTTCTCACCGCTGTTGATGAACGGCAGGTTGTTCTCGTGCAGGGCGTGGAGGATCAGCTTCACACCGATGAACCCGAGGATCAGCCCCAGGCCGTAGGGCAGGAAGACCAGCCGCTCCAACAGGCCATCGAGCAGGAAGTACATCTGGCGCAGCCCCATCAACGAGAAGGCGTTCGTGGTGAACACCAGGTAGGCCTCGGTGGTGATGCCGTAGATGGCGGGGATGGAGTCGAAGGCGAACATGATGTCCACCAGGCCGATCGCGACCAACGCCACGAACAGGGGCGTCAGGGCGAGCTTGCCGGCCTGCCGGACGGTGAGCTTGTCTCCGTGGTACTCGCTGGTCACCGGCACGATCTTGCGCAGCCAGCGGATGATCCTCATGTCGTTGGGATCGGTATCGGGCTTATCGGTCGCCTCATCCCACAGCAGCTTGAGCGCCGTGTAGAGCAGGAAGATGCCGAACAGGTAGAAGACGTCCGACCAGGCGGCGATGACGGCCGCACCCAGCAGGATGAAGACGAGGCGGAAGATCAGCGCCAGCACGATGCCGATGAGCAGCACCTTCTGCTGGTATTTCCGGGGAATCTTGAACGCGCCCATGATCAGGGCGAAGACGAACAGGTTGTCCACGGACAACGCCTTCTCGGTGACGTAACCCGTGTAGTACTCGATCCCGTGTTGCTGATCCCAGCCGATCCAGACGATCAGGCCGAAAATCAGGGCGATACCGACGTAGAAGGCCGTCCACAGGCCGGATTCCTTCAGGGTCGGCTCATGCGGGGTACGGACGTGGCTGTAGAAGTCGAAGATGAAGAATCCGGCGATCACGACGATGGTGACGGCCCAGATCCACAATGGCACAGTCAAGGGACCAGACCTCCGGTCTCAGGGGTGGATAATACGACCGGAGGTCTCCCCCGCCCCGCCGGTAAACCGACGCGGCCGACATGACCGGGACCGGAAGCGGTGCCGACCTGGTGTGGTCGGCCCGGTACCGAGATCCGTGCTGACGATCAATGCCGTGAGATGGGGTACTCCCCTCCATGGTGAGCCGCCAGTGTACCCCACGTGAACCCACCGGCCCAGAGATCAGGTCAGCGGTGCCCCGGCGCTACTCAGAAGGCCCCCGCCGAGGGGTTGTAGGTGGCCTGCACGGTACGTGTCCCGTCCCCGGTCTCACCGGCGACGTCCCCATCCACCCCCGGGCCTTCTGCGGGGTCATCAGCGAGCTCCTTCGGGGCCTCCGACGGGTCAGCGCCCTTGATCATCCAGATGATGGTGTCGAGCTCATCCGGCTTGACCAGCACCTCACGGGCCTTGGAGCCCTCGGAGGGGCCGACCACGCCGCGGGTCTCCATCAGGTCCATGAGACGACCCGCCTTGGCGAAACCGATGCGCAGCTTGCGCTGGAGCATCGACGTCGAGCCCAACTGGGAGGTGACGACCAGCTCCACCGCCTCAAGCAGGTCGTCCATGTCCTTGCCGATGTCCTCGTCGATGTCCTTCTTCGCATCCGAGGTCTTGTCCTCGGTGACGCCCTCGGTGTACTGCGGCTCGCCCTGGTCCTTGGCGGCGTCGACGACGGCCTGGACCTCCTCGTCGGTGACGAAGGCGCCCTGCAGGCGCTGCGGCTTGCCGGCACCCTGCGGGATGAACAGGGCGTCGCCCATGCCGATGAGCTTCTCGGCGCCACCCTGGTCGAGGATGACGCGGGAGTCGGTCATGGAGGAGGTCGCGAAGGCCAGGCGGGAGGGCACGTTGGTCTTGATCAGTCCGGTGACGACGTCCACGGAGGGACGCTGGGTGGCCAGCACCAGGTGGATACCGGCCGCACGCGCCTTCTGGGTGATGCGGACGATCGACTCCTCGATCTCCTTCGGGGCGGTCATCATCAGGTCCGCGAGCTCATCGACCACGCAGACGATGAACGGGTAGGGGCGGTACTCCCGCTGAGAGCCGGCCGGGGTCTCGATCTCCCCGGCCCGGACCTTGCGGTTGAAGTCCTTGATGTGGCGCACCCGCGTGGACTTCATGTCCATATAACGCTGTTCCATCTCCTCCACCAGCCACTGCAGGGCGGCGGTCGCCTTCTTCGGCTGGGTGATGATCGGGGTGATCAGGTGCGGGATGCCCTCATAGGGGGTCAGCTCCACCATCTTGGGGTCAACCAGGATCAGGCGCACCTCCTCCGGGGTGGCGCGCGTGAGTAGGGAGACCAGCATGGAGTTGACGAAGGCGGACTTACCGGATCCGGTGGAACCGGCGACCAGCAGGTGGGGCATCTTCTGCACACTGGCGGAGACGAACTCCCCCTCGATGTCCTTGCCCAGTCCGATGAGCATGGAGTCCTGGTCGGCCACGATGTCGGGTGCGTTGAGCACGTCCGCCAGGCGCACCATCTCCCGGTCGGAGTTGGGCACCTCGATGCCCACGGCTGACTTGCCCGGGATCGGGGTCAGTAGCCGGACGTTATCGGTGGCGGCAGCATAGGCCAGGTTGGACTGCAGGTTGGTGATCTTGGAGACCTTCACGCCGGGGCCGAGCTCGACCTCGTAGCGGGTGACGGTCGGACCACGGGAGAAGCCGGTGACGGCGGCGTCGATGTTGAATTCGCTGAACACGTCGGTGATCGCCTCGATCATCCGGTCGTTGGCGGCTGAACGCGCCTTCGGCGGATCACCCGGGATCAGCAGATCGGTACTCGGCAGCTCATAGTCGCTCTCCCCCTCCGGTTGACGCGGAGCTGGGGTGGGCGCGTCCGCCTTCGCGAGTTCGCTCTTCGGGGTGCTGGCGGGCACGGCCGCCGGGTCGATGCCGGAGCGGGCGAGGATCGCCTGCCGCGTCGCCTCCCGCGAGCCGGGGACAGCCTCCGGTGTCTGCTCGGCCTGCCGGTCCTGCGCGTCCTGACCGGTGACGGCGGGGAACTCATCGGTGTCGGGAACCTTCACCTCGATGGGTGCGGGTGTGCGTGGGGTAGGCGTGCTCTTCGGTGTGCTCTCGGCCTTCTCCGGCAGGGCGAACAGGGTGTGCTCGGTGTCGTGTTCGAAGGCCTCGCGCTGCTCCTCGGAACTGGGCTTCCCCGCCTCATCCGGCGGGTAGTTCTCCAGCGGGGTGGCGCTGCGGCGGGCACGTCGCGGGGTCTTCGCGGCCGGGCGCGGAGCAGGACGGGCCTCGCGCTGGCGGCCTTCTGCGATGTCCTCCACGTCACGGTCGACGTGTCCGTAGAGGTCATCGTCGACGGCGTGCCCGTCGTCATGGTCCTCACCGCTGTACCGGAGGTCGTTGATGAGCGCGATGAGGTGATCCAGGCCCTGGCGGGAGGTGATGCCGGTGACCCGCAGCGCGCCGTAGATGATCACCAGCACCAGCAGGGGCACCGCGACATAGCTGCTGAACCCGGCGGCCAGGAGGCCACCTGTCCAGGTGCCGATGGCCCCGCCTGCGGTCTTGCGTGACTCCCAGTCACTGGGCGTGCCGGCGAAGATGTGCACCAGCCCCAGCATCGCGACGAGGATGACGCCGGTCCCCACGGCCACCCGCGCGTGCTCACGGTGTGGTCGGGGTAGGTCGAGCATGAACATCACCGCCACCACGACGAGGGCGATGGGCAGGAGCAGGGCCCCGGCGCCGATGACCAGGTGGATGACGTGGGCGATCGCCTCGCCGATGGGGCCGGCGATGTCCAGCCACACGGAGGCACCCAACACCGCGGCCAGGCCGATCAGGGCCAGGCCGATGCCGTCGGCGTTGAAGCCTGCGCCCGCCCGGCCGGAATCAGCGGGATCCCTGTCCCCGGCGACGACGGTGGTGGGGATCTTGTCCGCGGCGGTCGCCTTGCCACGCTTCCCACTGCCCTTTTTCGCTGCCATCTCCTTCTTTCCCCGAGTTTCGATCACGGTCGTGTCCAGCATGTCATCATCAACCGTGGCTCTGGCACCCAGGTCCCGCCCACGGGCGGCCACCCCCCGGGTGAAGCCTCCGACACCGCGTGCCGTGGCCCCGAAGAGGGTGCCGATGCCGCTACCCACGGCGCGGAAGGCGCTGCCCGTCCGCTCCTCGGAGGTCTCCGCGGCGCGCAGGGCGGTGGTCACCGGTGCCACCGAACCCGTCCGGCTTCGACCGTTGGGCCTGGTGCTCTTGGCGTTGCGCCCCCGGCCGCTGGTGCGCGACGGGGAGCGTTTCGTGTTTCGGGACCCCGGGCTCTTGACAGACATGCCTCCAAGAGTAGTGGCTGAAGTCCCATCATTCACACCAGCCACACCAGAAACGGGCGGACGGTAGCCCTTCCCCGCCCGAGTCAAGGCTACAGCCCGGACCGACGGACCGCCCGCGCCTCCCCCTCGATCTCCACGTCCACGACGTCACGGCCGTGGACCCACAGCAGCAGCTCCCCCACCGACCCGGAGACACGGACCACTGACTCCCCGTCGACGGCGACGCCGCGCCGGTCGGCGGTCACGATCCGGGGCAGGCCCGTCGGGAACAGAACCACCGGCAGCTCACTGTCCGCCAACATCCGCGGGGCCCGGAACTTCAGGGCACCGTGCAGCTGCTCCTCGACCACGCGGCTGAAATCACGGGGCCTCACCTCTCCCCCACCACGGCGTGCATCCTCGTGGTGGACGAAGTGCTCCACCGTGTTCATCGGGCCGTCGAGCAGCCGGACCGGGCTACGCCGGGGCGGGCCGGCCCCCCATTCGCGGACGATCTCCCCGTAGGGGCGACCGAGCACCTCATCCATGGCCGCTTCCAGGCGACCGCTCAGGGGTGGGAGAAGCAGGCCCGCTGCGGCGGTGGGCCGGGTCTCGCGCACCAGCAGGTGGGCGGCCAGGTCCTTGGTCCGCCAGCCCTCGCACAGGGTCGGGGCGTCGGGGCCGAGTTCGAGAAACAGGTCGGTGAGGCGGCGGCGTTCCGCTGCGGAGAAAGACATGCACCCCAGCATAGCCACCGTTTCCGGTGGGGCTGGGGTGCATGTTCGACGCGGTGTGCGTCCGCTACTTCCTCGTCTTAGAGG
>CAZTIZ010000014.1:18489-33710 GCA_964613845.1 uncultured Corynebacterium sp. | reverse complement strand
TATATCGACGCCACGCTTCCCGCCTACGCGTCACTGGTGATGGCGATCATGGGTGTTTTGACACTGCCGGTCAATCAGCTGCAACTCCGGGAGAGCCGCGCCCTACTACGACTGCGGGCGACCCCACTTCGTCCACGGACCTACGTTGCCGCTGACCTCACCGTCAACTTCCTGATCGGCATGACAGGAATCGTGCTCGCCCTGGTGGTCGGAATGCTGGGTTTTGGGGTGCGACCGCAGGGCAACGTGCTGTTAGTTCTCGTGGCTGCGGCGCTCGGGCTCATCGCATTTTTGGCGCTCGGTTACACACTGGCGGCAATCTACCCGTCTGCGGCTGCGGCCACCGGCATCGGGAACGGGCTGATGATCGTGCTACTCATGAGCTCCGGGGCGTTCGTCCCGCTGGCGGTGCTTCCGGAGGGTGTACAGCGCATCATGAACTTTTCTCCGATCCGTCACTTCGTCGACTTGATGCAGGGCCTGTGGAATGGTCATTCCTGGTCCGACTACGGCCTCGCCACAACAGTGCTCATGGGCATGATCCTGGTCTTCGGCGCATTGGGTGCCCGGCTATTCAAGTGGAAGTCTGCCTAGTACGCGATCGCCCCCTATGTGACGGGGCGGGCAGACGGCGGCACAGTAGGCAACGAGGGTTCCCTCGCAAGTGTTGATGATTCGACACCAACAGCGTGCGCTGGGAAACCCTCGTTTATGTCTATGACACGCCGGTATCACTCACCGGCTTTGAACACCGCCTAGTGCTGCTCGTTCGGATCGGTCTCTTCGTCGGCCCTGGTCTCGTGGTGGGTGCCATGAGCGTGCTCCGGGGCAGCGTAGATCGAGTACAGCTTGACCGGCTCATCGCCTTCGTTGACGAGGTTGTGCCACTTGCCGGCCGGCACGAAGATCGCGAAGTCGTCCTCGACGACGCGGTCGATGTCCAGGTTGTCGGCGGAGTCACCGATCATGATCCGGCCCTCGCCGCCCTCCAGGCGGAGGAACTGGTCGTGATCATCATGGACCTCGGCACCGATCTCGCCGCCCGCGGGAATCGACATGACGGTCATCTGAAGGTATTTGCCCGTCCACAGGGTGTCCCGGAACGCAGTGTTCCCCTTCGTGACGTCTTCGATGTCGAGCACGTAGGGGTGGGGGCCGTGATCATTGCGCAGGTCGGACATGAATCCCTCCTCTGTTGTGGGTGTGGGACCGAGTTTAGTGGGACACTCTGCACCTCGCCAGGAACGGTGGAAGTCCCTGCGGAGAGAGTGCCCAGCCTTCGGCGGGGGCGGGAGCCGAGGAATTCCCGTCGGGTAGGGGTGGATACACTGACTCGCCGTGACCAGCTCCCCCACCAGCACCCGTCTCCGGGACATCGGTGATTTCGGCCTCGGCCTCCTCCGGGACGCGGTCGCCACCATCCGTGGTTGGTCGACCCCCCGCCAGATTGGCGTGGGGCTCAGCCTGACTGCTTTCCTCCTCATTACCTGGCTCGTTGACGTCCCTTCCGTGGCCACGCTGCGGGGGTGGGCGGAGGCCACCGGCCCCTGGTTCATGATGCTGTTCTGGGTCGGCCACGTGACCCTCACGCTGTTTCCCCTCCCCCGCACCCTGTTGACGCTGGCCAGCGGTGTGTTGTTCGGCACCTGGACCGGCGTGCTGATCGCACTGACGGCCACGACCGCATCCGCGGTGATCGCCCTGGGTGCTGTGCGGTACCTGCTCGGTGACTGGATGCGTCCCCGGCTGCGGCACCGGGCCGTGTCCACCGTCAACGATCGGCTGGAGCAACGCGGCTGGCTGGCAGTGACCTCTCTGCGGATGATTGCGGCCGTACCCTTCTCCATCCTCAACTACACTGCGGCGCTGACATCGGTGGGCGTGGGCGCCTTCGCCCTGGCGACCTTGGTCGGATCGGCCCCTGGCACCCTAGTGACGGTCTTCCTGGGCGATGCCCTCGTCGGCGGGGCAGGCCCCATGGCACTCGTGTTCACGGTGCTCATCGCGGGACTGGGGGTGGTGGGCCTGATCGCGGATGCAAAGATCCCGGTCAAGTCTGCCAGGTAGACTGGAACAGGTTTCATCGTGTCAGTAGAGAAGGAGAATCCCTGATGCTCGCCGTGTACGCCCGGTACCGGGGACGTGAGGTCCACCGTGAGAGCCTGGTCAGGCGCTCTGCTGAGGCCCTGTCCACCATGCACGGCGTCGGTACATTCCAGGTGCTCGGCGAGGAGGACATCTGTGCCACCGTGGACTCCCCGGAAGCGATCTGCGACACGGTCATGGCTCTGCTCTCGGACGGCAGTTGGGCGGCGGGCATCGGGATCCTGCCGGGCAGTGTCAGGACGGAGGCCGAAGCCGAGGCTGTCCGGCGAGTGGCCGCGACCTCACTGGCCCGCAGGGCACGGTCGGGAAGCGTCGGGGTGAGGGTCGCCTCACCCGGCGCGGGCAGTGCCGCCGGGGATATCTCCGCCACCTTCGCGCTGATCGGTTATGCACTGTCCAAGCGTACGGTGGAGGGACGGGAGGCGACCTCGCTGATGCGGGCGGGCATGAATCAGAATGAGGCTGCTGAAGAGCTGGGCATCTCCAAGCAGGCGATGTCGCAGCGTCTTCAGGCAGCCGGTTGGCAGGCGGAGACCGCTGGATGGCAGCTGGCGGTCAACCTCATCCGTCGTGCGGAGAAAGAGGCCTGAGGCTCTTTCCTACCGTTCCTCGGGATTCTTCGGGGCGGTCTCGGTGAGGCCGGTGGGCTCCGCGAGGGCGGCGCTGTCTCCGCTGCCCCCGTGGTCGCTGCCGCCGGTGATACCGCGCGGGCGCTCGGTATCGAGGCCGGTGGGTTCGTCCTCGCGCTGTGCGCGCAGCAGCGGGGTGTCCGCGATCTCCGGGTCGACCGGTTTCTGGGCGACGGCGTTCGCGGCGGCCACCGCTGCGGCGATCTCCGGGTCGGAGGCCATGGAGAACCATTCATCGGTGTTCTCCACCTCGGCCATCTCCCGGGTCTCTTCGTCGACATGTGCGGGTTCGTAGCGGAAGACACCTTCCTCGTCCTTCTGGGCGAAGGCGCGGGCGAACTGTTCCAGGGAGTCCCCGAACTGGGAGGGGATCATCCACATGGTGGACGCCTGCCCCTCTGCCAGCTTGGGCAGTTTCTCCAGGTACTGGTAGGCCAGCACCTCCGGGGTCAGTTTCGCGGACTTGATGGCCGCGTTGACCTTCTGGATGGCGCGTGCCTCACCCTGTGCGTGGAGGTAACGGGCTGCGCGCTCACCCTCCGCCCGCAGGATCGTGGCCTGGCGTTCTGCCTCCGCAGAGAGGATGGCGGCGTGCTTTTCACCCTCCGCGGAGAGGATGCGCGACTGCTTCTCTCCCTCCGCAGTCTTGATGTCGGACTCGCGCTGCCCTTCGGCGGTGAGGATCATGGCGCGTTTCTCCCGGTCCGCCTTCATCTGCATCTCCATGGACTGCTGGATGGACGGGGGCGGGTCGATGGCCTTGAGTTCCACGCGGCTGATGCGCAGCCCCCACTTCGAGGTGGCGGCATCGAGTTCACCGCGCAGGCGACGGTTGATGGTCTCGCGTGAGGTCAGCGTCTCCTCCAGCGTCATGCCGCCGACGACGTCACGCAGGGTGGCCACGGAGATCTGTTCGACACCGACGATGTAGTTGTCCACGCCGTAGATCGCGCGGGCGGCATCATTGATCTGGAAGGTGACGACGATGTCGATGGCGACGGTCAGGTTGTCCTGGGTGATGACCGCCTGCGGCGGGAAGGAGACGACTCGTTCACGGGTGTCGACCCGGGCGCGCACCCGGTCGATGAAGGGGACGAGGAAGGTCAGCCCGCCGGAGACGGTGCGGGTGTAGCTGCCGAGGCGTTCGATCACTGCGGCCTCACCCTGCGGGATCAGGGCGATGGATTTTATGACGACCACCACCGCGAAGATCAGGATGACGGCCAGGAGAATGGTCAGGGCCATGGGTCAATGCTCCTTCCATACGACGGCGGTCGCGCCGTCGATGCTGATCACGGTGACACGCTCGCCGACGGCGAACGACTGGGAGGCATCCAGCGCCCGGGCGGACCAGATCGATCCGTCCAGCCGCACCTGCCCGTCGGTGCCGCCGACCGTCTCCAGCACCTCCGCCTTCTCACCGACCAGGGCGGTGACCGAGGTGTCGAGGGCCTTGGGTTGGTGGAGCCGGCGCTTGAGGTAGGGGCGGAGGAAGACGAGCAGCCCGATGGAGGTGATCGCGAAGGTCACCACCGAGAGCCACGCCGGCGCGCCGACGACAGATACGCCGGCGGCAGCCAGGGCCGCACCGGCGAGCATCAGTAGGGTGAACTCCCCCACCGCCAGCTCCAGGCTGGCCAGGACGAGTGCCGCGATGAACCAGATGATTGCTCCCACGGCCCCCAAGGTACCGGACCCACTCTGGCTGTGTTTTCAGAGAAGATCGGTTTTCTTCAGCTCGGGGGTGGTGACGAAATCGACGAGCCGTTCCACAGCGCCGATCAGTGTGGAATCAAGATCTCGGAAGGACTTCACCGCGGAGTAGACACGGTGCCAGCCCTCCTTCGGGTCCGACCAGCCGACGCGACGGCAGATGCCGGTCTTCCAGTCTTCCCCGTAAGGAACGTCGGGCCATGCCCGCAGGCCCAGCCGCTCCGGTTTCACGGCCGCCCAGATGTCGATGTAGGGGTGGCCGGTGACCAGGATGTCGGGGCCGAGTGATTCCGTCATCCGCGACTCCTTGGAGCCGGTGACCAGGTGATCGGCGAGCACCCCCACCCGGCGACCGGGGCCGGGACGGAATTCGGCGAGTCTGTCGGGCAGGTTGTCCAGGCCCTCCAGGTACTCCACGACCACGCCTTCCACCCGCAGGTCGTGGCCCCAGACGCGCTCGACGATCGCGGCGTCATGGATGCCCTCCACCCAGATCCGCGACGGCGCGGCCACTTTCGCCTGCACATTCTCCACCCGGCGGGAGCCGGAGTTGGACCGTCGGGGCTCCTGCTTTTCGACGTGCCGGGTCAGGGTCACGGGACTGCCCTCCAGGAGAAAGCCGCCGTTGCGCATCCTGAACAGTCGCTGGCTGCCCCGCCTGTCCTCCAGACGCACGAAATCCCCGTCGTAGGTGCGCTCGAAACCCACCACCGCGCCTACGAAATCGCCTCCCCGCACCTCCACCACGGTGCCCGGGCGGGCGGGCACCGCCGGGTATTCGGGACGTCGGTTGCGTGCGTGGCCGGCGAGGATATCGCCACCATAAGGATCATGGGAACTCATGACCGGCGAGTCTATCCGGACCGCCGCGGATGAGGGGTGTGGCTTATGCGGTGCGGGGGCTCGGGCGGCGGATCTGACAGCAGCCGGGTCGGCAGGGGGCGCCGTTGACGGTGCAGCCCTGGACGGTGACGTTGCCGAGGCTGAGCCAGGGGGTGGCATGGGTGTGTTCCAGGGCGATGTCGATGACCATGCGGGCGAACTCGTCGGTGGGGCCGACGGTGCGGGTGCGTTCGACGCGGACACCGACCTTCTGTGCCTCGTCGACCAGTTCGCTGTCGAGGTCCCAGATGACCTCCATGTGGTCGGAGATGAAGCCGATGGGGCAGACGACCACGGCCGTGGTTCCCTGTTCTGCCAGGCTGAGGGTGTGGTCGACGATATCGGGTTCGAGCCAGGGGGTGGCGGGGTTTCCGGAGCGTGACTGCCAGACAACGTCGTGGTCGGTGATGCCGGCGGCTTCGGCGACGAGACGGGCGGCTTCGGCGACCTGGCGGGAGTAGAGGTGGGGGTCATCGGGGCCGCCGGCGGCGGTGTCGGCGGCGGTGGGGACGGAGTGTGCGGTGAACAGGACCCGGGTGCTCTCACGCTCCTGCTCCGGGATACGGGTGAGAGCCTCGTTCACGGCATCAGTCATGACCTGCAGGAAGAGGGGGTGGTCGTAGAACTGGCGGAGCTTGGTGAACTCGATGGCGGGTAGGTCCTGCTGTGCCAGGTGGCCGACCATGCGGCGGATGTCCTCGTGGTACTGCAGGCAGGCGGAGTAGCCGCCCCAGGCTGAGGTGGCGAAGACCAGGGCCTTGCGTACCCCGTCCCGGGACATGCGCTCGGCGGCGTCCTCGGCCATGGGGTGCCAGTTGCGGTTACCGAAGTAGACCGGCACGTCGATGCCGCGGGAGCTCAGCTCCTGTTCGAGGTGGGCGATGATCTCGCGGTTGAGGGCATTGAGGGGGCTGACGCCGTCGAAGTGGTAGTAGTGTTCGCCCACCTGGTCGAGGCGCTCCGGTGGGATCCCCCGGCCGCGGGTGACATTTTCCAGGAAGGGGCGGACCTCGTCGACGCCTTCGGGGCCACCGAAGGACAGGACGAGGAGGGCGTCGACATCGACTAAGTTACCTGCGTGTTCAACCATGTACTCAAGGTACCAACTTATGGTTGAGGGCCGGACAGCGACGTCTGTGTGGAATCAGAGCAGCCGGATGGCGTGTTCGGACATCCCGGTCCAGCGCACGGCCGACTTCTGAACCACGGTGCCGGAGGCCGGCGCCTCGATCATCATGCCGTCGCCAAGGTAGATCGCGACGTGTTCACGGCCCCCGGGACCGTAGAAGATCAGGTCGCCGCGTTGGATGTCGGCGGCGTCGATCTTCGTCCCGTGGTGGTACTGGTAGCCGCTGTAGTGCGGCAGGGCGACGCCGGCGCCCGCGTAGGCGAACATGGTCAGGCCGGAACAGTCGAAGCCGACCTTGGCAAAGTCACTGTTCTCGTCGGCGATACCGCCATCGCGCAGGCCCGGGGTCGGCCCCAGGGCACTGCCCCCACCCCAGGCGTAAGGCACTCCGAGCTGGCTCTCCGCGCGCGTGATGGCCGTCTCAATGCGTTCCTCGCGCCCGCCGGGAAACTGCGATCCTGCCAGTTCTGAAAGTGATTCGAGGGTCGGGGCGCGGCCGGAACTGGAGGAGCCAGCGTTCTGGAGGGCGGTGGTGACCCCGTCGGGGGCGGTGTCATCCAGAGCCGTGTGCTGGGGCTGATGGTGGGCGATGACCTCGGCGGTTTCCTGTCCGACCGGGGCGGCGTCGACGTCTTCGGCCCGGGCGATCGGCTCCTCGGCACCCTGCTGCTCGGCAATTTCCTCGGCCTGGCCGCGGGCAGCATCGAGCTGGGCCTGAGCATCATCACGCGCGGTTGCGAGCTGGTCGCGTTGAGCTGCGTAGGTGGCGAGGCTCGCGGAGTTCTCCTCCAGGGCGGCGCGGGCGGCCGCCTCGGCGTCGGCGGCCTTCGTCTCATTGTCTTCGGCATGGCTCTGAGCGACCCGGAGCCGGGATTCCCGGTTGGCGTTCTGCGTGCGCACCCGTTCGAGCGCATCGATGGTGGCCTGCTGTTTCTCTGCGGCGGACCGGAGATAGCTCTGCCGGGCCAGGGAGTTCTCGGCGGTGACGACCCCCGCCGCCCCGGTGACTACCGCAGGGGTGCCACCGTGCCGGTAGGCGGTCCGGGAAACCTCATCGAGGTTCTGTTGTGCCTGTTCAATGTCTTGCTGTGTCTGGTCCAGCTCGGCGCGGGCACCCACGACCTCCTGCCGGGCCTCCTCGGTGAGCGTCCGCGCGTCCTGGAGATCGACCAGGGCCTTGTTCACGGCTTCCCGCAGGCCGCCCATCTCCAGCTCTATGCGGTCCATGTCGACCTGGGTGCGGCTGATGTCCGCGACCAGTTCAGAAACGGTGCGCTCCCCATCCTGCACGGCGGCCTCCGCCTGGCGGATATCACCGGCATCAGGTGCGGCAGGTTGGGCAAAAGCGGGCGTCAGCATCATGAGCAGGGCACCACCCGCCACGGTGGCGATGAGTGCCCGGATCCGGACGGCATGACCGGACCGGTGAGAGAGGTTGAGCACGAATGACCTCCTGTACCTCCTGCACCTCAGCGATCAAGTTCTCAGACTTGATAACGGGGCGACACGGTTATGTTCATGAGCGACGGCGACCGACACTCGGGGCTCGGTCCAGTCCGCGGAACCTCTCCGCAGGGAACTGTCGACGGCGTCGGATCAACCCTTGCACCATAGAGCACATAAGCCCTCTTAGGCCCCATCCTTCTCTTTTTTCACAGTAGCAGGACAGACGGCCGACACGCGGGACACAGCAGTGACCTACGATAGCGCCCGGTAAGGACCACGCCGTCTCAGCCCTTCCAGGGCAGGAGGCCCGCCCCGGAGGATCGGGGCCCGGCCAGCCAGGCGGTGAGGACAGTCACCGCGAACACCGCCAGAACCACCAGGGTCGCGAACACCGGCCAGCTCGCCCCCGCCGCGGCGACATGGTCGATGAAGACGTGGGTCGCCCCCGGCACATCAGGGTTGCCCAGAAAGGCGTATTGGGCGGATTCCAACTCCGCCCTGGAGTGGATGTCGCTGACCACCGCCCCCGAGAAGGGGGAGCGCACGATGACCGTGTCCAGCCCGGTGGACAGCTGGAGATCCTGGGCGAGGTTGCGTAGATCCGTAGCCTGTGCAGGATGATCATCGAGGACCACGACACCCAGCTCGCCGAAGCCCTCCGCCCCGGCGCGGGCGACGGCGTCGAGAAGCGCAGGCTCCATGCCCCGACTGTTCTCCCCCACTACCACCGGAACCTCACCCAGTCGGCGGGTCAGGTCATCGAGGGTGTGCTCGGGGTAAGTCATCAGGGCAGGCTCTTTTCCTTCGCGTAGGGTCTCTCCCGCCTTCCGGCGGCGTCCCAGGGGTGGACGCGGGGGCGACACGCCACGGGGCCCCCGGCCAAATACCAAAAACAGGACGCTCGTACTGTTACGATAGAGCGCGGTCGACGGTCCGTCACCCTACTATAGGGAACGAACCATCGCGTTCTGCCGGTAGGCGTCATCCGTCCGGGTGTCTGCTGCGGGTAACGAACACTTCCGTTCAATGATGAGGAAATGGAGCTCCCTGTGACTGAAAGCAAGAACTCCTTCAATGCCAAGCGCACTCTTGAGGTCGGCGACAAGTCTTATGACTACTACGCCCTCGATGCAGTGCCGGGCATGGAGAAGCTGCCGTACTCCCTGAAGGTTCTCGGCGAGAACCTGCTGCGCACCGAAGACGGCAAGAATGTGACCACCGAGCACATCAACGCCATCGCCAACTGGGATGCGAAGGCCGAGCCCTCCATCGAGATCCAGTTCACCCCGGCCCGCGTCCTCATGCAGGACTTCACCGGTGTGCCCTGTGTCGTCGACCTCGCCACCATGCGTGAGGCCGTCCAGACCCTCGGTGGGGACCCGGACAAGGTCAACCCGCTGAACCCGGCCGAGATGGTCATCGACCACTCCGTCATCATCGAGGCCTTCGGCAACGCCGAGGCACTCGACACCAACGTCGCCATCGAGTACGAGCGCAACGAAGAGCGTTACCAGTTCCTGCGCTGGGGTGCCGAGAACTTCTCTAACTTCCGCGTCGTCCCCCCGGGAACCGGCATCGTCCACCAGGTCAACGTGGAGTACCTCTCCCGCGTCGTCTTCGATAACGACGGCGTCGCCTACCCGGACACCTGCATCGGCACCGACTCCCACACCACCATGGAGAACGGTCTGGGCATCCTGGGCTGGGGCGTCGGCGGCATCGAGGCAGAGGCTGCCATGCTCGGCCAGCCGGTCTCCATGCTCATCCCCAAGGTCGTCGGCTTCAAGCTCGCAGGCGAGGTCACCACTGGCGTCACCGCCACCGATGTGGTGCTGACCATCACCGAGATGCTGCGTGAGCACGGCGTCGTCGGCAAGATCGTCGAGTTCTACGGTGCCGGCGTCGCGAACCTCCCGCTGGCCAACCGCGCCACCATCGGCAACATGTCCCCGGAGTTCGGCTCCACCGCCGCCATGTTCCCGATCGACGAGGAGACCATCAACTACCTGCGTCTGACCAACCGCGACGAGGAGACCCTCGCCCGCGTGGAGGCCTACGCCAAGGCCCAGGGCATGTGGCTGGACCCGGCGAATCCCGCCGATCCGGAGTTCTCCGAGTACCTCGAGCTGGACCTGTCCACCGTGGTTCCGTCCATCGCGGGCCCGAAGCGCCCGCAGGACCGCATCGAGCTCAGCGCCTCCAAGTCCCAGTTCCGCAAGGACCTGGGCGCCTACGCCGGCACCTCCGGCAACCCGGATGTCCAGGACTTCGTCGCCGAGGGTGGCAACACGGGCAAGCACGGAAGCAGCGAACTGCCGTCCGTCGCCCCGGACGCCTTCAACCTGGCCCGTGGTGCCGAGGACCGTGCCAGCAACCCGGTCAAGGTCAACTACGCCGGTGAAGAGATGGTGCTCGACCACGGTATGGTCGCCATCGCCTCCATCACCTCCTGCACGAACACCTCCAACCCCTCGGTCATGCTCGGCGCCGGCCTGCTGGCCCGTAACGCCAACAAGCTGGGGCTGAAGGCCAAGCCGTGGGTCAAGACCTCCATGGCACCGGGCTCCCAGGTGGTCACCGCCTACTACAACCGTGCAGGCCTGTGGGAGGACCTGGAGGCCCTGGGCTTCTACCTGGTCGGCTACGGCTGCACCACCTGCATCGGTAACTCCGGCCCGCTGCCGGATGAGATCTCCGACGCGATCAACGACGCCGACCTCGCCGCCACCGCGGTCCTGTCCGGTAACCGTAACTTCGAGGGTCGCATCAGCCAGGACGTCAAGATGAACTACCTGGCATCCCCGCTGCTGGTCATCGCCTACGCCATCGCCGGCACCATGGACTTCGACTTCGAGAACGACGCCCTGGGCCAGGACGAGAACGGCAAGGACATCTTCCTGAAGGACATCTGGCCTTCCCAGGACGAGATCCAGGAGACCATCAACTCCTCCATCTCCCGTGAGATGTACGCCGAGGACTACGCCGACGTCTTCGCCGGTGACGACCGCTGGCGCGCGCTGAACGTCCCGGAGGGCAAGGTCTTCGACTGGAACGACAACTCCACCTACATCCGCAAGGCCCCGTACTTCGATGACATGGACATCGAGCCGTCCGAGGTCACCGACGTCCAGGGCGCACGCGTCCTGGCCAAGCTGGGCGATTCGGTCACCACCGACCACATCTCCCCGGCCTCGACCATCAAGCCGGGCACCCCGGCCGCCCAGTACCTGGACGCCAACGGTATCGATCGCAAGGACTACAACTCCTTCGGCTCCCGCCGAGGCAACCACGAAATCATGGTCCGTGGCACCTTCGCGAACATCCGTCTGCGCAACCAGCTGCTGGACAACATCTCCGGCGGCTACACCCGCGACTTCACCCAGGAGGGCGCACCGCAGTCCTTCATCTACGACGCGGCGCAGAACTACAAGGAGGCCGGCACCCCGCTGGTCGTCCTGGGTGGCAAGGAGTACGGCACCGGTTCCTCCCGTGACTGGGCCGCCAAGGGCACCCGTCTGCTGGGCGTTAAGGCCGTTATCGCCGAGTCCTTCGAGCGTATCCACCGCTCGAACCTCATCGGCATGGGCGTCATCCCCTTGCAGTTCCCGGCTGGCGAGTCCCACGGCTCCCTGGGTCTGACCGGCACCGAGTCCTTCGATATCGAGGGCATCACCGCACTGAACAACGGTGAGACCCCGGAGACCGTCAAGGTCACCGCCACCAAGGAAGATGGCACCAAGGTCGAGTTCGACGCAGTTGTCCGCATCGACACCCCTGGTGAGGCCGACTACTACCGCAACGACGGCATCCTGCAGTACGTCCTGCGCCAGATGATCTCCGCTTAACCGATCATCGCAGGTTCATCTGCCTGGAGGGGGCTGCATTCCCGGACCGGCCCGTGAGGCCGTCGGGGGTGCAGCCCCCTCCCCCTTTTTCTTCCCCTTCTCCCCTCCTCCAGGAGATCTCCGTGAGCAAAGTGACCCCCAGCCCCCCGGCCGGCCGTGTCGAACTCTCCCGTCGTCGCGCCGATATCCTTGAGGGCGCCCGCCGCTGCTTCGCCGAGCACGGCTTCGAGGGGGCGACGGTCCGGCTGCTTGAGAAGGCGACGGGCAAGTCACGGGGATCGATCTTCCACCACTTCCAGGACAAGGAGCACCTCTTCCTGGCCCTGGCACGGGAGGACGCCGCCCGGCAGGCGGAGGTCGTCGCCGAAGAGGGTTTAGTGAAGGTCATGCGCGACATGCTCCAGCACCCGGAGCGCCACGACTGGCTGGCCACCCGCCTGGAGATCACCAAGATGCTGCGCACCGACCCCGTCTTCCGGGCCCGCTGGCAGGAACACCAGACGGTGCTCGACGAGGCGGTACGCGAGCGACTGACCCGCTTGGCGGCGAACGGACGGATGCGCACCGACGTGCCCATCGACGTCCTGCACACCTACCTGGAGACCGTCCTGGACGGCTTCATCACCCGCATCGCCTCTGGTGGCTCTCTCACGGGCATGGACGAGGTTCTGGACCTGGTCGAGGGATCGGTGCGCCGACCGGAGTGATGGCCGCCCCGACTGAATGCAAAACGGAAACCGCTGGCAATTACTAGACCAAGCGGTATAGACTGAGCGGTATGCCTTCGATCCTCCTCCTCTCCCTGCGTTCCGGTGATCTCGCCCGGGAGATCGCCGCCGTCGAATACCGTGATTTTCTGCGAGCCACGGGACTGCGCACCGAGGAACTGACACTCCGAATGCTCGATTCCCCCGGCGCCACGGTCGGTGACCTGAGCGGCTTCGACGGTGTGCTGGTCGGCGGCAGCTCCCTCAACGTCACCGATGAGCACTGGAGCCCATGGCAGCACCGTGTCCACGAGGAACTCGCGCAGGTCGCCATGTCCGAGCTACCCGTCTTCTTCATCTGCTACGGCACGAGCTGGCTGGCCCACGCCACCGGCGGCACCGTCGGCCAGACCCACCCGGAGACCAGCGGAAGCACCCTGGTCGAGCTCACCGCAGCCGGGCGGGAGGACGTGATCACCGGCGACCTGCCACCGGCCTTCACCTCACTGACCGGCCACCGGGAGAATGTCACCTCACTGGGTCATGACGTCGAGGTGTTGGCGGGAGGCCCCACCTGCCCGGTGCAGATGATCCGTTTCGGACAGAACAACTGGGCCAGCCAGTTCCACGCCGAGATGGATGCCGAGGCAATGAAGGCCCGGATGGACTTCTACTACGACTACGGCTACTTCTCCCCCGAGGACTACGACTCGATCGTGGCGGGACTCCCCACGGTGGACACCACCTGGAGTGGACGTCTGCTGCACAACTTCGTGACCCACTGCAGCCGGGTGCGCGCCACCGTCTGAGTATCACTCAGCGCCCCATTTACCCCCTGTGGCGAATTGACTGTCCCCGGGCACCCCCTCGTGCCCGGGGACAGTCCCCG
The DNA here is from genome assembly GCA_964613845.1 of uncultured Corynebacterium sp. Lineage (GTDB taxonomy): Bacteria > Actinomycetota > Actinomycetes > Mycobacteriales > Mycobacteriaceae > Corynebacterium. Next base: position 20,364 of record CAZTIZ010000014.1, on the reverse strand, counting down.
TTCCCGGGGATGGGGATCAGAACGCGGCGGCCGGGGTGTCCCCGTCAACGAATGCCAGGAACTTCTCCTCCGGAAGCTGCTCCCGGGCAGACATTTCCACGAGCACCTGGGCGACCAGCTCACGCGAGGTCTTCTTGCCCTCGGCGGCGGCCGGATCATTGGGGATGATCTCACCACCGCGGGAGGGCTCCAGCGTCAGCTCCGCGGGAGCCAGGATGAGGTAGTCCAGGCCGGAGTCGACCAGGTGCTCATCCACCGTCTTCTTGGAGTCCGCGTAAGCGTAGAAGGGATCCTCCGGGTCGATGTCGTGGGTGACGGAGCCGATGTAGGAGACCATGAGGTAGCGCGGCGCCCGCTCACCCTCCTCCACCAACTTCTTCAGTCCCTCGATGGAGGCCAGTGCGCCGTCGCGGTCGATCGCGTAGGTGGCGGCCGAACCGTTCTCACCGCCGCTGCCTGCGGTCCAGATGATCACGTCGTAGCCCCTCTCGACCTCAGCCCAGTCGTCCACACCCAGGGAGGTGAGATCACGCACCAGTGGAGTGGAACCCGAGGCCTCGATATCGGGCTCCTGGTCCGGATTGCGGATGAGCGAGGTGACATCCATGCCGCGACGGACGAGCTCCGGGGTGGCGAGCAGAGCTACTCTGCCGTGTCCACCGATGATCAGAATCTTCTTCTTCGTTTCAGCCATACCCTCTATGGTAACGACGTTCACGGTCTCATGCCGGAAACATAGGATCGCGTCGCCGCACGCTGGACCCTTCTGGCCACCGGCGCACCGACCTTCGCCAGCCACCAGGAGAGCCGGGAGAAGGCCACGCACCGACCCGTCACGGCCCCGTCCGGAGCCAGCGTGATGATGAAGGCCTCCTCTCCAGACAACACGTGACCAGGCAGCGTCCCATAGACCAGGACGGTGCGCGTCGGCGTTCTCTCCTCCACCAGGATCTGGCAGGGCGACCGGGTCGGCCCCAGCTTCAGGCGCAGCACCGACCCCTCCCGTTCCACCTCCACGGAAGCGTGACGGTGGACGCGCCAGGACAGCAGCCGACGGGTGGCGATGTCGAAACACCCCTGCCCCTGTCCGAGCCAGTCCTCATGGTCGGTGACGGTCCACGCCCTCCCCAGCCCCAGGTCCCGGGGTTGGGCCCCCGCCGCCAGGGCGAGAGTCGCTCGTCGCAGGTGTGCCGGATAGGTCAGACGGCTCACTTACGGCCGAACAGCCAGTAGGACACCGGACCGATACCGTTGATGAACTGGGCAAGGGCCCACACCCACTTCGGTCCCCGGACCTGATCAGCGCGGCGGCGGGAGAGGGAAATCCACGCGGCGATCTTCCCGCCCAGGTCCACCCCCACCGCAGTGAGGATGGCAGCGCGGGTGAGCGGGTCGAACTCGTTGAATTCCGAGCGCAACTTATCGAGGTCAAGGGTGCGGTCACTCATGAGGTCGATCATAATCCGCCCGCTACGGCACCGCCCCCGTAACCCGCCGGGTTCGCTCACACTCCCGGCGCGTTCCCTCGTTCTCCCGGGTTCTGCACGACGCGTGGGGCCGTGCGTAAAGTGGGGTGTCCAGCAGGGCCGGGTGGCCTGATCAGTGCATACGAGGTCGTTCCGGCGGGGACGATGACCGGGGAGCGAAGATGACACCGTCCAATACCACGACCGCAGACGATCCCACCGGTTCCCTGTTCGGGCACTCGCCACCGCATTCCCTGTCCGCGGAGGCCGTCTTCGAGGTCCTGGACAGTGGGCTGGAGGGGCTGGGCGGCTCCGGTGCGGAGGCTGCCCTGGAGCGATATGGGCTTAATGCCCTGCCTGCGGCGGAGCAGGAGACCGATCTGCAGCGTCTGCTGCGTCAGTTCCGCAA
>CAZTIZ010000014.1:0-18389 GCA_964613845.1 uncultured Corynebacterium sp. | reverse complement strand
TGCCTGCGGCGGAGCAGGAGACCGATCTGCAGCGTCTGCTGCGTCAGTTCCGCAATCCGATGATCTATGTGCTCATTGCCGCGGCGGTGGCCACCGCCCTGCTGGGGGAGGTCATCGACACCATCGTGATCGTGGCGGTGGTGCTGGTAAACGCCCTGGTGGGGTATTTCCAGGAGGGTCGTGCCGCTGATGCGCTGGCCGCCATCCGGGACATGCTCTCCCCGGAGTCGGAGGTGCGTCGGGAAGGGCGGTGGGTGACCGTTCCTTCTGAGGAGATAGTGCCTGGGGATGTGGTGCGGCTGCGGGCCGGTGACAAGGTGCCGGCGGATCTGCGCCTGTTCGAGACCAGTAGTCTCCGGATCGAGGAGTCGGCGTTGACCGGTGAGTCGGTGCCCTCCGACAAGGGCACCGGGGAGGTGGCCGGGGAAGCGGATCTGGGTGATCGTTCCTCCATGGCCTTTTCCGGAACGGTAGTGGCCGCGGGTTCGGGTCTGGGGGTGGTTACGGGTACGGGTCGGGGGACGGAGATCGGCCGTATCACCTCCATGCTGCATGAGGTGGAGAAGGTCGAAACGCCACTGACCCGGGCGATGGCGAAGTTCTCCTCCTGGCTGGCGGTCATCGCGGTGGTGCTGGCCGTGGTGATGGTGGCGGTCAATGCCCTGCTCTATGACACTGGGTGGACGGATCTGATGATGTCGGCCATCGGTTTCTCCGTGGCGGCGATCCCCGAGGGGCTGCCGGCGGTCATGGCCATCACCCTGGCTCTGGGGGTGCAGCGGATGGCCCGGCGCAACGCCATCACCCGGCACCTCAATTCTGTGGAGACGCTCGGTTCCGTCACCACCATCTGCACGGACAAGACCGGTACCCTGACACGCAATGAGATGACGGTGCGGGAGATCTCGACCGCGGGCCACAGCTACGAGGTCTCCGGCACGGGGTACGCGCCGGAGGGACAGGTCTGTTTCCCTGATGGTCGGGAGGTTGCGGAGGCGGAGGAGTTTCCCGGCCTGTGGCGGATGGCTCAGGTTGCCGCCTGCGCGAATGACTCGACCGTCGAGAAGCGCGAGGGTGAGTGGGTGTTGTCGGGTGAGCCGACCGATGGGGGGATCCGGACCTTCGCGTTGAAGGCGGGGGCGGATGAGCCCCCTGAGCGGGTGGCGGTGGTTCCCTTCGATTCGGGGCACAAGTACATGGCCACCCTCGACCGGTTGCAGGACGGTGAGCTGGTCGTCCACCTCAAGGGTGCGCCCGACCGTCTGCTGGAACGTTCTGAGCAGCAGTTGGGGGCATCGGGTGAGCCCGGGCCCCTGGACACGGGGTATTGGGAGGAGGAGATCGAGCGGATCGGTGATCGGGGTCAACGGGTGCTGGCGGCGGCCTACCGCCCGGTGGAGGGGGAGGCCACTGAGCTCGATGCGGAGGATGTGGATGCCGGGGGGTTCATCTTCATCGGTCTCTACGGCATCATTGATCCGCCCCGGGACGAGGTGACAGAGGCCGTGGCGACCGCCCAGCGGGCCGGGGTACGGGTGCGGATGATCACCGGCGACCACGTCTCCACGGCCACCGCCATCGGCCGGGAGATCGGCCTGGCGGGTGACCGTGCGGTGACCGGTGCCGACCTGGAGTCCGCCAGTGACAGTGAGTTGCGGGAGATCGTCCGGGAGCATGATGTCTATGCCCGGACCAGCCCCGAACACAAGCTGCGGCTGGTGCGTGCGCTGCAGGCCAACGGGGAGGTCGTCGCCATGACCGGTGATGGCGTCAATGACGCGCCCTCACTGAAGCAGGCCGACGTCGGTGTCGCGATGGGTGTCAAGGGCACCGAGGCGACCAAGGAGGCCGCCGACGTCGTCCTGACCGATGATAACTTCGCCACCATCTCCTCGGCGATGAAGATGGGTCGGACGATCTACGACAACCTGCGCAAGGCGATCATCTTCATGCTGCCAACCAACGGTGGTCAGGGACTGGTGATCTTCGTGGCCCTGCTGATCGGCATGACACTGCCGATCACACCGCTGCAGGTGCTGTGGGTCAACCTGATCACCGCGGTGACATTGTCCCTGTCGATGGCCTTCGAGCCCTCGGAACCGGGGATCATGGAGCGCAGGCCCAGAGACCCGAGGGCGGGCGTCCTCGACGCGGAGGCGATCATCCGCGTCACGTACACCTCGGTGCTGCTCGGCGGTTCCACGATCCTGGTGTTCGTGCTCGCCCAGAACGCCGACTGGAGTCTGGAGGCCTCCCGCACCGTGGCCGTCAACACGCTCGTGATGGGGCAGGTCTTCTACCTGTTCGCCGCCCGTTTCAGTCGGGTCAGTGCCCTGCGCAGGGAGCTGTTCACCAGCAATCCCCTGTCGTGGCTGCTCATCCTGGCCATGATGGTGCTGCAGATCGGCTTCGGGTACCTGCCGTTCATGCATGCAGCCTTCGACACCGTGGCTGTGCCACTGTCCTCCTGGCTCGTCCCCGTCCTGGCCGGAGTGGTGATCTTCGTGGCCGTGGAGATCGAGAAGGCCATCCGGCGGTGGCGGGAGAACTAGCGCCTGCGGAGCTTAGGCCAGCTCGACGATCTCCATGTACTCGTCCGACCACAGGTCCTCGTCGCCGTCGGGCAGGACGATGACGCGCTCGGGCTCCAGGGCCCTGACCGCCCCCGGGTCGTGGGTGACCAGCACGACCGCGCCCTGGTAGGTACCCAGGGCATCGAGAACCTGCTCCCGGGACTGGGGGTCGAGGTTGTTGGTCGGCTCATCGAGCAGCAGCACGTTGGCGCGGGAGGAGACCAGGGAGGCGAGTGCCAGCCGGGTCTTCTCACCACCGGAGAGGGTACCGGCCGGCTGCTGGAGCTGGTCACCAGAGAACATGAAGGCACCGAGCAGGCTGCGCAGGTCCTGTTCGCCGGCGTCAGGGCAGGCCTCGATGGTGTTCTGCCACACGGACTTCTTCGGGTCGATGGTGTCGTGCTCCTGGGCGAAATAACCGATCTTGAGGCCGTGGCCGGTGACGATACCGCCCTCACCGTCGGTGCGTTCCACCCCGGCCAGCAGTTTGAGCAGCGTGGTCTTGCCCGCACCGTTGAAGCCGAGGACCACGACGCGGCTGCCCTTATCGATCGCCAGATCCACGCCTGCGAACACCTCCAGGGAACCGTACATCTTGGTCAGCCCCTTCGCGAACAGGGGCGTCTTGCCACAGGGCGCGGGCTCAGGGAACTTGATGCTGGCCACCCGGTCGGCGACACGGATATCGTCCAGCTCGCCCATCATCCGGTCGGCCCGCGCCAGCATTTGCTTCGCCGCCGCCGCCTTGGTGGCCTTCGCTCCCAGCTTCGCGGCCTGCTTCTGCAGCGCCGCGGACTTCTTCTCCGCATTGGCCCGCTCCCGACGACGCCGCGTCTCATCGGTGGCCCGCGCGGCCTGGTACTTGGAGAAGTCCATGTTGTAGACGTCGGCCTCCGCGCGCACCGCATCGAGGTACCAGATCTTGTTGCACACGGCACCGAGGAGTTCGACGTCGTGGGAGATCATCACCAGCCCACCCTCGTGCTTGGCCAGGAAGCCGCGCAACCAGGTGATGGAGTCGGCGTCGAGATGGTTGGTGGGCTCATCGAGCAGCAGGGTGGTCTGGGACTTGCCGGAGCCGTTGGTAGCGGCGAAGAGGATCTGCGCCAGCTCCACACGACGGCGCTGACCACCGGAGAGGGTGTGCAGCCGCTGATCCAGGATGCGGGCGGGAAGACCGAGGTTGTCGCAGATCTGCGCGGCCTCGGAATCTGCCTCATAGCCGCCCAGGGAGGCGTACTCCTCCTCGAAACGGGAGTACTTCCGGATCGCGGCGTCGCGTTTACGGTCGTCGCCGGTGGTCTCCATGATCTCCTGCTGACGCTCCATGGAGGTGCGCAGCCGGTCCAGCCCGCGGGCGGAGAGCACCCGGTCACGTGCGGTCTGGTCCAGGTTGCCCTCACGGGAGTCCTGTGGCAGATAACCGAGATCACCGGAGATGGTCACCGACCCGTCATAGGGTTGGGTCTCCCCCGACAGGATGCGCATGGTGGTGGTCTTGCCCGCACCGTTGCGGCCGACCAGGCCGATCCGGTCACCGGGCTGGACACGCAGGTGTGGTCCGGGAGCGGTGAGCAGGGTGCGGGCGCCGACACGGACCTCAAGATCATTGGTGACAATCACAACGGGACAGTGTATCAACCCGGTCAAACCGGCCTGACGGCCCGCACGCGGACCTACACTGGGCCCATGCCAGCACAAGGAACGGACCCGGGCCGGGACTACATCGTGGAATACCGGACCGGACAGTTCCAGAACGGTTCCCTCGTCCTGCGCTTCCCCACCCCACCCACCGACTCCCAGCTGCGTGCGGCACTGATCAATTACGGACTCCCGGCTGCCGCCCTCGAACAGGTCCGGGCCCGACCCCTGGCCTCCCATCGACCGTGGGAGCACATCCGGCCCGACTCCCGGCGGCCCTCCCTGTCCCCCTCCTCTCCCCCACCGGGCGCAAGCCCGGCCGCCACCCAGCTCCCCGACCGGAAGAAGAGGGGCGGCAGCTGGCTCAGCCTGCTGATCTTTCTCGTCGTGGTGCTGTTCACCGGACTGGCCCTGCGGGCCCAACCGGCCATCGAGACGGGGACATCCCTGGGCACCATGCACGGCCCGCAGGGCGCCGCCGCCACCGCATGTTTCGAGTCCCTGAACCAACTGGGGATGCACGACCGACGCGACCTGACCGAACAGTTCCTCTCCCGAACGGTGACCGGCTTCACCGTCACCCCGGCCAACGCCGCCTTCTACCTCTCCTGCCTGGACGCCGCCCGGCAGTAACCTGCACCCGGAAGACGGCACGGGCCCGCCCCACCCGACGACAGCCGGGTGGGGCGGGCCCGTTGAGGGGATCAGCTCCGCTTACACCGCGAATCCGAGAGCACGCAGCTGCTCGCGGCCTTCCTCGGTAATCATCTGCGGGCCCCACGGGGGCATCCACACCCAGTTGAGGTCGAGTCGGTCAGCAGCGCCGTTGTTGACGACCGCGGACCGGGCCTGGTCCTCGATGACATCGGTCAGCGGGCAGGCCGGCGAGGTCAGCGTCATGTTGAGGACGGCGACGGTCTCACCCTCGTCCTCCTCCATCCACACGTCGTAGACCAGGCCGAGGTCGACGACGTTGATGCCGAGTTCCGGGTCGATGACGTCGTGGAGGTACTCCTCGACCTCACCGGCCTGGATGATCTGCTCCTCGGTCTGCTCGGGGCGCTCGCCCGCGCCATCGAAGTTGGAGGAACTACTCTGGTTTTCTTCGGTCATTTCTACTCCCTTGTGTTCAGTGCATCAGCGGTGGCCGCCTGGAAGGCCTTCCAGCCCAACAGCGCGCACTTGACGCGGGCCGGGTACTTCGAGACACCGGAAAACGCGATGCCGTCGCCGATCAGCTCGTCATCACCCTCCTCGGTGCCGCGGGAGGTGATCATCTTCTCGAACTCGCCGAGCTTGACCATCGCCTGGTTGAGCGGCTGGCCGATGATCTCCTCCGCCATCACGGAGGTCGAGGCCTGGCTGATCGAGCAACCGGTGGCCTCGTAGGAGACGTCCACGACGGTCTCCCCGTCCTCCGACAGCTGTACCCGCAGGGTCAGCTCGTCACCACAGGACGGGTTGACGTGGTGAACCTCGGCCTCGTAGGGGTCCCGCAGCCCGGCGTGCTGAGGGTTCTTGTAGTGGTCCAGGATCACTTCCTGGTACATGGATTGCAGGTTCACTCAGTTCACCCCGAAGAACTCTCGGGCGTGGTTGATCGCGTCCACCAGGGCGTCGATCTCCGCGCGTGTGTTGTACAGGTAAAAGCTGGCCCGTGCCGTGGACTGGGCGTCCAGTGCCCGGTGGGCCGGCCACGCGCAGTGGTGACCGACCCGGATGCAGACACCCTGGCTGTCGAGGACCTGCCCCAGGTCATGGGGGTGGATCCCGGCGACGTCGAAGGCGACGGCGCCACCGCGACTGCGGGTGTCCTGCGGGCCGATGATGCGCAGCCCCTCGACGGTGCCCAGCTGCTCCAGCGCGTAGGCGGTGAGGTCCATCTCGTGGGCGTAGATGGCTTCCATACCGATCCCGGCGAGGAATTCCACCGCCGCGCCGAGCCCGACGACCTGGCTGGTCATCTGGGTGCCCGCCTCAAAACGCTGCGGGGCCGGCGCGTAGGTGGAACCGTCCATCTGCACGACCTCGATCATCGAGCCACCGGTGAGGAAGGGCGGCAGCTCATCGAGCAGCGGCGCCTTGGCGTAGATCACGCCGACACCGGAGGGGCCACACATCTTGTGCCCGGAGAAGGCCGCGAAGTCCACTCCCAGATCGTGGAAGTTGACCGGCATGTGCGGCACCGACTGGCAGGCGTCGAGCACGGTGAGGGCCCCGACGGCCCGGGCCCGGCGGACGATCTCGTCGACGTCCGCCACCGCACCGGTCACATTGGACTGGTGAGTGAAGGCCACGACCTTGACCGTCTCGTCGAGCTCCAGGGAATCCAGGTCGATCCGCCCATCAGCGGTCACCGAGTACCACTTGAGGGTGGCGCCGGTGCGACGGCACAGCTCCTGCCACGGCACGAGGTTGGCGTGGTGCTCCAGCTCGGTGACGACGACGGTGTCGCCCTCGCCCACCTGCAGGCCACCGGCCCGGTCGTCGCCGAGCACGGCGGCAACCAGATTCAGTCCCTCGGTGGCGTTCTTCACGAAGGCGATCTCGTGGCCGGTGGCGCCGACGAACTCCGCGATCCTGTCGCGGGCGTTCTCGTAGGCGTCGGTGGCCTCCTCCGCGAGCTGGTAGGCCCCACGGTGCACCGGGGCGAAGGTGTTCAGGACGAACTCCTCCTCCGCCCGCCACACCTGTTCCGGGCGCTGCGACGTCGCGCCCGAGTCGAGGTAGACCAGGGCATGGTCGTCACGCACCGTCCGGTGCAGGATCGGGAACTGTTCACGGATGGCCTCGACGTCGAGGGTGCCGTCCGCTGCGGTGTAGCTGTGCATCACAGGAACTGGTCGTAGCCGTCAGCTTCAAGCTTGTCGGCGAGCTCGGCGCCACCGGTGGTGGCGATCCTGCCGTCGACGAAGACGTGGATGAAGTCGGGCTGGACGTAGTTGAGGATGCGCTTGTAGTGCGTGATCATCAGGATGCCGCCGCCGGTTTCCTCCTGGTAGGAGTTGATGCCGTCAGAAACGATGCGCAGGGCGTCGACGTCGAGGCCGGAGTCGGTCTCGTCCATGACCGCGAACTTCGGCTTGAGCAGACCGAGCTGGAGCACCTCGTGGCGCTTCTTCTCGCCGCCGGAGAAGCCCTCGTTGATGGAGCGCTCACCGAAGGACTTGTCGATCTGCAGGGCGTCGCGGGCAGCGCCGAGCTCCTTGACCCACTGGCGCAGCTTCGGGGCCTCGCCGCGCACGGCGGTCACGGCTGAACGCATGAAGTTGGAGGAGGAGACACCCGGAACCTCGGTCGGATACTGCATCGCCAGGAACAGGCCGGCGCGGGCACGCTCGTCGACCTCCAGGTCGAGGACGTTCTCGCCGTCGAGCAGGACCTCCCCCTCGGTGATCTCGTAACGCGGGTGGCCGGCCAGGGCGTAGGCCAGGGTGGACTTGCCGGAGCCGTTGGGGCCCATGATGGCGTGGGTCTCACCGGCGTTGATGGTCAGGTTCACGCCCTTGAGGATGGGCTTGGGCTCGGCGGACTCGTCCGAGGGCAGGACCTGTGCGTGGAGGTTCTTGATTTCCAGAATGGACATGAAGACTCTTTCAGAAGTTCGGATCGGCTGGGTGGACCTGGCGGTCGGGGTGGATCAGGCGGAGACGGACTCGAGCTCGGCGGTGACGCGCTTCTCGAGCTCCTCCCGGATCGACTCCACCGGGATGCGGTTGATGACCTCGGAGAAGAAACCGCGGATGATCAGGCGGCGGGCCTCCTCTTCGGGGATACCGCGTGCCATGAGGTAGAAGACGTGCTCGTCATCGAAACGGCCGACGGTGGCGGCGTGACCGGCACCGGCGATCTCGCCGGTCTCGATCTCCAGGTTCGGGATCGCATCGGCACGGGCGCCCTCGGTCAGCAGCAGGTTGCGGTTGACTTCGTAGGTGTCGGTATTCTGCGCCTCGGCGCGGATGAGGACGTCGCCGACCCAGCAGGTGCGCGCCTCCGGACGGTCAGAGTCCGGGTCGGCCTGGAGGGCTCCCTTGTACATGACGTTGGAGCGGCAGTTCGGCACGGAGTGGTCGACCAGCAGACGGTTCTCGAAGTACTGTCCGTCATCGGCGAAGTAGACGCCGAGCATCTCGGCGTCGCCACCCGGGGCGGTGAACTGCACGCGCGGGGCGATTCGGACGATCTCGCCGCCGAAGGTGGCGACGTTGTGGCGCAGGACGGAGTCGCGGCCCAGTCGGGCCCGCTGCCCGGACAGGTGCACGGCGTCGGAGTTCCAGTCGGCGTCGATGACCACGGTGAGGCGGGCGTTGTCGCCGATGAGGAACTCGATGTTGTCCGCATGGGTACCCGAACCGCGGTACAGCAGCGCCACGGTGGCCTCGGCGTTGTCGCCGACCTCGATGACGGTGGCACCGAAGGAGGTCACGTCCGCGCCCTTACCGGTGACGGTGACGGTGACCGGCTCAGCGGTGACGGAGTTCTTCTCGAAGGCCACGAGCTGGGCCGAGGGCATGGAGGTCCAGGCCTGGGCTGCGACGCGGTCGACGGGGGCCCCGGCGCGGCCGAGACGGTCGTCGCCCGGCTGCAGGGTCTCGACGGTGACGCCGGAGGCGTCGGCGGGGACATCGACCCTGATGTCCTGCTCGGCGGCCTGGGCGAACTTGCCGTTGTGCAGGCCGCGGATGCGGCGCAGGGAGATGAAGCGCCAGTCCTCATCGCGGCCCCGGGGAACGTCGAAGTCCTCGACGTTGAACGAGCTGAAGGCGTCGCCCTTGTTGTTGTGGGGCGTGGCGCTCCGGGTGGTTTCAGCGGTAGCGGTCGTCATTGTGGTTATCCCACCGATCCTTCCATCTGCAGTTCGATCAGTCGGTTGAGCTCCAGGGCGTACTCCATGGGGAGTTCCTTCGCGATCGGCTCAACGAAGCCGCGCACGATCATCGCCATGGCCTCTTCCTCGGCGATGCCGCGGCTCATGAGGTAGAAGAGCTGGTCCTGGGAGACCTGGGAGACGGTTGCCTCGTGACCCAGAACGACATGGTCGTTGCGAATGTCGTTGTAGGGGTAGGTGTCCGAGCGCGAGATGTTGTCAACCAGCAGGGCGTCGCACTCAACCTGGGAGGTGGAGTGGTGGGCGTTGGCGTTGACCTGGATCAGGCCACGGTAGGCGGAGCGTCCGCCTCCCCGGGCCACCGACTTGGAGACGACGTTGGAGGAGGTGTACGGGGCCATGTGGGTCATCTTGGCGCCGGTGTCCTGGAACTGTCCCTCGCCGGCGAAGGCCACGGAGAGGACCTCGCCGCGGGCGTGCGGGCCGGTCATCCAGACGGCCGGGTACTTCATGGTGACCTTGGAGCCGATGTTGCCGTCGACCCACTCCATGGTCGCGCCCTCTTCCGCCTTGGCGCGCTTGGTCACCAGGTTGTAGACGTTGTTCGACCAGTTCTGGATGGTGGTGTAGCGGCAGCGGCCGCCCTTCTTCACGATGATCTCGACGACCGCGGAGTGCAGGGAGTCGGACTTGTAGATCGGGGCGGTGCAACCCTCGACGTAGTGGACGTAGGCGTCCTCGTCCACGATGATCAGGGTGCGCTCGAACTGGCCCATGTTCTCCGTGTTGATGCGGAAGTAGGCCTGGAGCGGGATGTCCACGTGAACGCCCTTGGGCACGTAGATGAAGGAGCCGCCGGACCAGGTGGCGGAGTTCAGTGCGGAGAACTTGTTGTCACCGGCGGGGATGACGGTACCGAAGTACTCCTGGAACAGCTCCGGGTGCTCCTTGAGGGCGGTGTCGGTGTCGAGGAAGATGACGCCCTTCTCCTCCAGGTCCTCGCGGATCTGGTGGTAGACGACCTCGGACTCGTACTGGGCGGCGACGCCGGCGACCAGGCGCTGCTTCTCCGCCTCGGGGATGCCGAGCCTGTCATAGGTGTTCTTGATGTCCTCGGGCAGGTCCTCCCAGGAGGTGGCCTGGCGCTCAGTGGAACGGACGAAGTACTTGATGGTGTCGAAGTCGATGCCGGACAGGTCCGCGCCCCACTTGGGCATGGGCTGCTTCTCGAAGATATTCAGTGCCTTCAGACGCTGCTCGAGCATCCACTCGGGCTCGTCCTTCTTTGCGGAGATGTCGCGGACGACGTCCTCGCTGAGACCGCGGCGCGCAGAGGCGCCGGCAGCGTCAGAGTCGTGCCAGCCGTAGTTGTAAGGACCGATGGAGTCGATAATCTCGTCATCGTTCATCGGCGTCTCAAGACCAGGGTTCTGGGTGGCCTGGGTCATGTTCCGCTCCTTTCGTCTGGAGTGTGGTTGATCGGAGTCAGGGGGATGTTCGTGGTGCAGATGCCGTGGCCCTCAGCGATGGACGCGAGCGGCTGGACATGGAGACCGACCAGTGAGGATATGATCTCATGTTCGGCTTCACACAATTCAGGGTGGTCGGCGGCGACCTCGGCCACCGGGCAGTGGTGCTGGCAGATCTGTATTCCGCTGCCTGCCCGGGCCACTGTCGCAGCGTAACCGTGTCGGTCGAATGCCTCGGCGAGTGCCTGGGTCGTGCGCTCAACGGAGTCCTCGTCACCGTCGGCGGTGCCGATATCCGTCAGGATCGCCCGGATCCGTCGGCGGGCGAGTTGCTGGACGGCTTCCCGTCCCCCCACCTCGCGGAGGGCATCGAGGGCCTCCGCCGCGAGTTTGTCGTAGGAGTGCCCGAACTGGGATCGCCCCCGGTCCGTGAGGCGGAAGGACCTGGCCGGTCGGCCACGTCCCGGCGCGGCTCCTGCGGGCCGGTGACGGTGCTGCGCGATCTCGCACAGCCCCTCCGCCATGAGGATGTCCAGGTGGCGGCGGACGCCGGCGGCTGAGATGCCGAGGCGTTCGCCCAGTGCAGAGGCAGTGATCGGGCCGTGCTTGAGTAACATGCGCATGATCTGGCGTCGCGTGTCGCCCTCGCCGGGGCGAGCTGTGCCGGACGGGCCGGGGCTCGTACTGTCCCTGTCTGTCACTGTGTTCACCTCCTGCCTCTGAAGATCGGTGTCGTGAGTGTTCTGTGAGCTTTTATGGCTGAGCTTTCAGGGCTGCAGCTTTATTGAGCTTCTGTCTTTCGACAACACTAGTGTTCCCTAATTCATTCCTCCTGTCCACCCACCCCGGCGGTTCGTGTCCTCCGCAGGCCCCCTGCGTAGGATGTTGCGGTGTGCAGAGCAGACGACCGGCGCGCTGGCGCAACCTGATCCCGGACCTGCCGCGGATCGGTTCCGCCGGCTCCCGGTCGGCATCACTTCACCTGGCGTCCGGCCCGGGATCCGTCGCCGTGTCGGTTGAGCCACAGATGGGTGTCCGGGAGCTCACCCGTTTCCAGGTTCTGCGGTGGACGGGCACCGCCGGGTCGCTACTCATCGCCCTGGGGGCGTTGGGCGCGGGGGCCCTGCCGGTGGTCGGTAACCCCTACGCCGGCCTGCCCGGTGGCTCACTGATGTTCCGGATGCTGCAGACCTCCTCCATCCTGGTGATGGTCGGGGTCGGTCTCCTGGTGATGGCCTGGGTGCTCATGGCGCCTTTCGTGGGGGCCTCCCTCCGGCACCGGGAGAAACCCCGGCCGACGGTCTCGACCGCCCTGCTGCGCCGGACCTTCGCGGCCTGGGTGTTGCCGATCCTGTTCACGGCCCCGTTGTTCACCCAGGACATCTACTCCTATCTGGCCCAGGGCTCCATCGTGGCTCGGGGGCTGGATGTCTACTCTGCCGGGCCCGTGGAACTGTTGGGTACCGAGGATCCGCTCGCCCGCTCTGTCCCCTTCATCTGGTCGCGCTCCCCCTCCCCCTACGGGCCGGTGGCCCTGGGCCTGGCTGCGGCGATCAGCCGCATCACCGGGGACGCGATCATCCTCGGGGTGCTCGCCCACCGCCTTCTGTCCCTGGCGGGGGTCATCGCGGCCGGGTGGGCGGTCTCGCGTCTGGCCCGGCGCTGCGGGGTCAACCCGAGCACCGCCCTGTGGTTGGGCATTCTCAACCCGTTGACGCTCCTCCATCTGATCGGAGGCATCCACAACGAGTCCATCCTGCTCGGTTTCATGCTCTCGGGCATGGTGTTGGGACTGCGTGGGGTCGACCGGCTGGAGGGGCGGGGCGGGTCCGTCGATACCCGGGCGGGCATGGGGCTGATCGCGGCCTCAGGCATCCTGATCGCGTGCGCCGGCCTGGTCAAGGTGACCGGTTTCCTCGCGCTCGGTTTCGTGGGCATGGCACTGGCCAGGCATCTGGCACGGCGGGGATCCCACCCGGCGGGTGCCATCGTGGTGGCGGTGCTCGTGCAGTCGGCCCTGCTGGTGTTCACAGTCGCGGCGGTCTCGGCGCTCACCGGGATCGGGCTGGGTTGGATCACCGGCCAGGGTGGGGCGGCGACGATCCGTAGCTGGATGTCCCTGACCACTGATGCGGGCGTGATCTCCGGCTGGTTCGGCATGCTGCTCGGACTCGGTGACCACACCGATGCCATCCTCAGGGTCACGCGCGCCGTGGGTGTGCTGGTGGCCGCGGCCTTTCTCGTGCGCATGCTCTTCGCCACGTTCCAGGGCAGGATCCACCCGGCGGGCGGACTGGGGGTGGGCACCTTTGTGCTGGTGATCCTCTTCCCGGTGGTCCACCCCTGGTACATGCTGTGGGCGATCGTTCCGCTGGCGGCCTGGGCCAACCGCCTCTTTTTCCGGGTCGCGGCCGTGGCCTATTCCGCGACCTTCAGTTTCTTCGTCCTGCCCCGGGGTCTGGGGCTGCCGCCGCTGACGGTCGTGTCCATCTATGTCGGCTCCGCCGTGGCTTTCGTCGCCGTGGTGGGAGTGGGCTGGTGGCTGTTGAGGCGCCGCGGGGTACTTGGCCTACACTGATTGACCGTGACTGCAACTTTCGATGGACGCGTTGACAGCTCCCCTGCCCTGGAGATCCTGGATGTAGTGAAGACCTTCGGGACCACCACCGCAGTCAACGGTCTAAACTTGACTGTCCGTCAGGGGGAGGTGTTTGCCCTGCTCGGACCGAACGGGGCGGGCAAGACCACCACCATTGAGATGTGCGAGGGCTTCCAGAAGCCCACCTCCGGTCAGATCAGGGTTCTCGGCCTGAACCCCACCACAGAGCCTGACGGGGTACGACGCCGCATCGGCATCATGTTGCAGGGAGGTGGTTCCTACTCCGGGATCCGGGTCGCCGAGATGCTCCGGCTCGCCGCCTCTTACAGCGACCACCCCCACGATCCCGAGTGGCTCATCGACGCCCTCGGCCTAGAGGGGGTGCGCCGCACCACCTACCGACGCCTATCCGGCGGCCAGCAGCAGCGACTCTCCCTGGCCCTGGCCCTGATCGGCCGACCCGAGCTGGTCTTCCTCGACGAGCCCACCGCCGGGATGGACGCCCAGTCCCGCCTCGCCGTCTGGGACCTCATCGCGGCCCTGCGCCACGACGGGGTAACCGTGGTGCTGACCACCCATCTGATGGACGAGGCGGAGGCCCTGGCCGACCAGGTCGTGATCATCGACCGCGGGCAGGTCGTGGCCTCCGGAACGCCGGCCGAACTCACCCGTTCCGGCAGCCACGACCTCGAGTACCTGACTTTCCGCACAGACGTGCCCCTGGACCTTGCGCGTGCCGACGCCGTGCTCACCGCGTCGTGCGGGGACCTTCCGGAGATCCAGGCCGTCCGCCCCCTGCACTACAGTCTGGGGGCCGACGCCACTCCGCAACTGGTGGCGGCGATCACCACCGCCGCGGCGGAACAGGAGGTTCTGGTGCGTCGACTGGATGTCGCCCACCGCAACCTCGAGGAGGTCTTCCTCGACATCACCGGCCGCAACCTGAGGAGCTGAACCACCCATGTCACAGGAACTGAGACACGCCCCCACCTCACGCTTTCCCGCCGGGACCTTCGCCCCCGACCCACGCCGTGCCCGCCCGGCGCGCATGGTCGCAGCCCAGGGGCGTATCGAGACGATCCTCTTTCTCCGGCACGGGGAGCAGCAGCTGCTGAGTGTCATCATCCCGTTGGCCCTGCTGGTGATCGCCGCGCGGATTCCGTTGCTGGGGGATGAGCCGGATCTCAACCAAATCTTCCCGATGATGCTGGCGATTGCGGCCACCAGTTCGGGTTTCACCGGTCAGGCGATCGCCCTGGCCTTCGACCGGCGGTACGGGGCGTTGCAGCGTACCGGGGCATCGGGTGTGCCAGCGTGGACCATCATCGCGGGCAAGGTGATCGCGGTGCTGGCCATGGCGGCGTTGCAGACGGCGCTGCTCGGTGGTGCGGCACTGTTGTTGGGCTGGCAGGTGGGGGTGGCCGGTGTGGCGTTGGCGGTGCCGACGCTGTTCATCGGTGTCGCGGCCTTCACGTCCCTGGGTCTGTTGATGGGGGGCACGCTCAGTGCGGAGCTGGTCCTGGCGATGGCGAACCTGATCTGGGTGTTGTTGGTGGGTGTGGTCGGGTGGGTGCTCTACTCCCAGGGACTGGATGCCGCCGGCTGGTACACCCTCATCCCCTCGGTGGCGTTGGCCTCGGGGCTGAGCATCGCCTTTGACGGCACGCTGCCCTGGCGGGAGATCCTGGTGCTGTTGGGGTGGGCGGTGGTGGCGTCGGCTGCGGCGGTCAAATGGTTCCGCTTCAACTCCTGAATCACACCATGATGTTCGCCACTGTCGGCGGGCCGGTGGAATTCGGGTTTCGCCTGCGTGAGGCGCTAGCATGGGGGACGTGACTGACACCGCGACTGACCGGGCCGCCGGCCCGAAGAAGACCACCTACGCCCCCACCCTGCGTGTTCAGCGCATCCTGGCCATGCTGCTGTTGATCGCCCAGGGCGGTATCACCGTGACCGGATCCATCGTCCGGGTCACCGGTTCCGGCCTGGGTTGTAACACGTGGCCCAACTGTCATGAGGGGTCACTGGTCCCCGTCGCCGGGGCAGCGCCCATGATCCAGCAGGTCATCGAGTTCGGTAACCGGCTGCTGACCTTCGTGGTCGCGGCTGCGGCCCTGGCGGCCTTCATCGCCCTGGTCCTGGCCAAGCGTCGTACCGAGCTGAAGGTGCTGGCCTTCCTCTCCGGTCTCGGAGTCATCGCCCAGGCCGTCATCGGCGGCATCTCCGTGCTCCTGGATCTCCAGTGGTGGGTCGTCGCGCTCCACTTCCTGCCGTCCATGCTGCTGGTGTGGATCGCCGCGTTGCTCTACACCCGTATTGCGCAGCCCGACGACGGCACCCCGACCCGTCAGTTCCCGGGCTACGTGCGTAATGCCGCTGCGGTGGCGGCGGTCGCACTGACCGGGGTGCTCGTGACCGGCACGATGGTCACGGGTTCGGGCCCGCACTCCGGTGACGAGGGTGTGGGCATGGAGGGGCGTCTGGAGCTGGACACCCAGTTGCTGGCCTATGTCCACGCGGGTGCGACCTACTCCTACATCGTGGTCACCCTGATCGTGCTGTTCCTGCTCCACCGCACCGGGGCCGCTGCGACGGCCCGCCGGACCGGCTGGGTACTGCTGGCACTGATCATCGTGCAGTGGGCGATCGGCCTCATCCAGTTCTACCTGGGTGTTCCCCGGTGGACCGTGCCGGCGCACATCGGTATGTCTTCGCTGGTCGTGGCCTTCACCGCCTTCCTCTGGGCGAACGGGTGCGTACGTGAGGGCGGCACGGCCGATTCCCTCACGGGATCCCCGGCCGGGGACGCCCGCCGGGCCTTCCGGGCGGAGGATGAGCTCAGCCGTTCCTGACCCCGTCGGGGACGGTGGCCTCCCATCACCCCCACCATCGGGAAATCCACCTCCGGAGTCCGCCGACTTCACTAACCTGGACGGTATGAAGGCCATCCAGATCACCCAGACCGGCGGCCCGGAGGTGCTGCGTCTCCAGCACATCGACGCCCCCACCCCCGGCCCCGACGAGGTCCTCGTCGAGGTCCAGGTCGCCGGAGTCAACTACATCGACACCTATTACCGGGAAGGGGCCTACCACGCGGCGCTACCCTTCATACCGGGCCTGGAGGGCACCGGGCGGGTGCTCCACGACCCCGCCGGGGAGATCGCCGAGGGGACCGTGGTCGCCTGGTGCGACGCCTTCGGTTCCTATGCCGAGCAGGTCTGTGTGCCCCGGGACCGACTGGTCGCGGTACCCGAGGGCATCGCCCCGGAGATCGCCGGCACGATGCTGCTGCAGGGCATGACCGCCCACTACCTCACCCACGGTGTCCATGACCTGCAGGAGGGGGAATCCTGCCTCATCACCGCCGGAGCCGGCGGGGTGGGCCTGCTGGCGACCCAGATGGCCGCGGCCAAGGGCGCCCGGGTCTTCTCCGTCGTCTCCACCGACGAGAAAGCGGAGCTGGCGCTGGCGGCCGGTGCCACCGAGGTCTTCCGCTATTCCCAGAATCTTGCCGAGATCGTGCGGCGTCGCAACGGCGGGGTCGGCGTCGATGTGGTCTACGACGGCGTCGGGCGGGACACCTTCGGGGAGTCACTGGAAGCGGTGCGTCCGCGCGGTGTCGTCTGTCTGTTCGGCGCGGCCTCGGGGCCGGTCGAGCCGTTTGATCCGCAGCTGTTGAACACCCACGGCTCGATCTTCCTCACCCGCCCCTCCCTCGGCGCCTGGACCGCCGAAGAGGGCGAGTTCCGGCTGCGAGCCCAGGCCGTGACCCAGGCCGTGGTGGACGGCGCCCTCAACATCCGGGTCTCGGAGGCCTATCCGCTGGCGGAGGCCCGACAGGCACACCGGGACCTGCAGGAGCGACGGACCACCGGTTCGCTCGTCCTGCGGGTGACGGACTGACGGCACCACCCCTGACGCAGCACGACGGGAACGGGACGGCGCCCGGCACCTTCCGCGAAAAGGAAGGGGCCGGGCGCCGTCATGCACCTGGGGTCGATCAGAAGAAGGTGGTGCTCCAGCCGAGCATGGAACCGATGGTCTCCCAACCGAGCACCGCGTCCACGGACAGGGCCACGAAGACCAGCGCTAGGTAGTTGTTCGACAGAATGAACAGCTTGAGGGGCTTGACCTCCTTGCCCTTACGGACACCGTTGTGCAGCGCGATGGCCATGATGAGGAAGTAGGCGCCACCGATGACGGCGCCGGCAAGGTAGATCCAGGAGGCGGCCGGGATGAGCAGGAAGGTGGTCAGGACCGTCGCCCAGGTGTACCAGACGATCTGCCGGGTGACCTCGACGGGCTTGCGCACGACCGGCAGCATCGGCACACCGGCGGCCTCGTAGTCGTCCTTGTACTTCATGGCCAGCGCCCAGGTGTGCGGCGGTGTCCAGAAGAAGATGATCATGAACAGGACGATGGCCTGCCACCACTGCGCAGGGGTGCCCGCGGGGGCGTTATCGGTGATCACGGCCCAGCCGATGACCACGGGCATGCAGCCGGCTGCCCCGCCCCAGATGACGTTCTGCCAGGTACGGCGCTTGAGCCAGCGGGTGTAGACCACGGCGTAGAACCAGTTGGTGATGACGATGAACACCGCTGCGAGCAGGGAGTTGGCCAGCAGCCACAGCCACAGGAAGCTGCCGACGAGCATCACCCAGGCGAAGATCGTCGCGTTCCGGTTCGACACCGTCTTCCGCACCAGGGGGCGGGCGCGGGTGCGGCCCATCTTCTGGTCGATGTCCGAATCCGCCACCATGTTGAAGGTGTTCGCGGCAGCCGCGCCCATCCAGCCACCCACCAACGTCAGGAGGATGAGAACGATGTTGTTCTCGCCACGCGCGGCCTGCAACATCGCGGGGATGGTGGCCACGAGGAGCAACTCAATGACCCTCGGCTTCGTCAGCGCAATATAGGCCTTGATTGTCTCCAAGGAAAATTCCTCCAACAGTTCTCTGATCAGTTCACGACGACGCGCCCCGCCCATAGTGGAGACACGTCCTTGAGACAGGTCGGATCCAGCGGGCAAATAGTTCCCGGCACCCCCATGGCCTCCGGATCTCGGACATCCGGGGGCCGGGGCAGCCCGAATCCGGGCGAAGTAACTTCCTCATGCTACCGCTCCCCCACCCGGGGACCGTAATCCACACCGGTTTTTTCCCACCGGAAAGTTCACTGCCGGTGATCAGGGCCGCACCGCTGACCAAGGGCCTGGGGAAACTTACTAAGGTGGAAGAGGATGAGAGCCGTCGACCCGTGCCCGGCACCCCGCGTCGGTC
>CAZTIZ010000013.1:16656-39938 GCA_964613845.1 uncultured Corynebacterium sp. | reverse complement strand
CAGTGCCGTCGTCCTCACTTCCTACGCCGGTGCGCTCCTCACCGGTTGCATCTAGGGCGGAACAGCTGCCGCGGGACGGGCTCAGGAGTCATCGTGACGCGGCTGCGCGCCGGAGAGGAACCGCCTGGTCCACTCCTCGTCTTTGACATGCGCGGGCACCGCCCCACCCAGCAGCTGCCGGGCTACCGTGGCCAGCTCCGGGGAGCCTTCCGCGGGTAGTTCCCGGTCGGAGCCGATGAGGATGATGTTGCCGTAGCGGCGTCCCTTGAGCATCGGTGGATCAGCGATGACCGACAGGTGCCCGAAGACCTCCGCCATCGTCGCCAGTTCCGCCTTCGCGCCGGCCAGGTCCGCGTGGTCACCGCAGTTGGCCACGTACAGCCCGCCCGGAGCCAGCGAGGAGTGCACGGCGCGCAGGAACTCCACGGTGGTCAGGGGATGGGGGGTCACCGCCCCGGCGAAGACGTCCCGGATGATCACGTCCCGGCTGGCGGGCACGAAGCCCTCGGTGACCTCGCGGGCCTCGCCGACGCGGATCTTCACGGTCGGGGAGCGCGGGATGTCGAACCAGTCGCGCACCAGCGTCGCCAGTTTCGCGTCGAGCTCCACCACGGTGTGGCGCGAGCCCGGCCAGCGGTGGGCGAAGTGGCGCGGCAGGGAGCACGCCGCCCCTCCCAGGTGGGTCATGCGCAGCGCCGCCGGATCCAGGTGGGTCTCCACGAACCACCCGGTGTAGGCGGCGATCCAGCGCATGTACTCGAAGGACAGTTCATCCGGCCGACCGAAGACGACGTGCGAGGAGGGCACCCCGTTGATCATCAGGGTCCACCCGTCGTCGATGAACACGTCCTCGACCAGCTCGGCGGTACCCGTCGAGATCTCGTGCACACCCGGTGCCGGTCCGAAGGCCGTGACCGGGGGTTGTCCTCCCCTGTGCTTTCTTGCCATGTTCCAGCACCTTAGCCCGCGGTGGGGTGGGGCGATAATATGCGGTGAGCGGACGAGAGAGAAACGGCGGTGCCATGTCCCCCCACTACTTTGATCATGCGGCAACCTCACCGATGCGGCAGGTGGCCGTGGACGCCTACGTGGAGCATGCCGGGGCGGTGAATCCGGGCGGGCAGTACGGTTCGGGCCGGCGTGCCCGCAGTGTGCTCGATGATGCCCGGGAGACCGTGGCCGAGCTGCTCGGGGCGGATCCGGTGGAGGTGATCTTCACCGCCTCGGGGACAGAGGCCGACAACCTGGCCGTCCAGGGACTCTATGCGGTCTCAGAATCGCGGCGGGTGGTGTCGACCCCGATCGAGCACTCGGCGGTGCGGGAGACGGTGGCGGCCCTGCCCGGCGCGGAGATTGAGCTGTTGCCGGTGGCGGCCTCGGGGCATGTCGGTGATCTGGCGGCGCTGGGCCGTCCGGCGGCGGTGGCGACGATGATGTGGGCGAACAACGAGACCGGGGCCATCCAGCCGGTGGGGGAGTTCGTGGCGCGTGCCACGGCGGCGGGCACGCCCACCCACATCGATGCCGTGCAGGTCGTGGGCAAGCTGCCCGTGGACTTCCGTGCCCTGGGGGTGACGACCCTGGCGGCCAGCGGCCACAAGTTCGGCGGGCCGCGTGGGGCGGGTCTGCTGCTGGCCCGGCGCTCTCCGGCGCCTGGGGCGGTGTTCCACGGTGGTGGGCAGGAGCGTGGCATCCGTCCGGGGACCGTCGATGTGGCCGGGGCTGCCGCCCTGGCTGCCGCCCTGGGCGAGGCCGTGGGGGAGATGGTGGTCGAGCAGTCCCGCATCAGGGGGCTGCGGGATCGGTTGCGTGGGCGTCTCCTGGCAGAGGTTGATGATCTCCGCCTCAACACCGTCGAGCCTGCTCTGCCCGGGCACCTGCACCTGTCCGTTCCCGGTGCGGAGGGCGACAGTCTGATCATGTTGCTGGACAGTTTGGGGATCGAGGCGTCGACGGGTTCGGCCTGTTCGCAGGGGGTGAACCGGGCGAGTCAGGTGTTGTTGGCGATGGGGGTGGGTGAGCGTGAGGCCCGTGGTTGTCTGCGTGTGACCCTGGGGCGTACCACCACCGGTGCTGATGTCGATGCCCTGGCCTCCCACCTGGGTGATGTGGTGGCTCGTGCCCGGTTGGCGGGTATGGCCGGCTGAGGATTACGCTGCAGTGTTGGAACCGGGGGACAGCACCACGGGGTACACGGCGGAAGGGACAGGATGCGGGTACTGGCAGCAATGAGCGGTGGCGTCGATTCGGCGGTGGCGGCCGCCCGGGCCGTCGAGGCCGGGCACGAGGTCGTCGGTGTGCACCTGGCGCTGTCGCGTGATCCGCAGGCGGTGCGCGAATCTTCCCGCGGGTGCTGCTCGCTGGAGGATTCCGCGGATGCGCGGCGGGTGTGCGATCGGCTCGGTATCCCGTTCTACGTGTGGGATTTCTCGGATCGTTTCCAGGCGGATGTCATCGATGATTTCGTTGATTCCTATGCGGCGGGGGAGACGCCGAACCCGTGTCTGCGCTGCAACGAGAAGATCAAGTTCGCGGCTCTGCTGGAGCGCGGTATCGCGTTGGGTTTCGACGCCGTGGTCACCGGGCACTACGCCCGGCTGACACAGCCGGTGGACGGCGGGGACGGGTACCTGCGCCGGGCCGTGGATCCGGGCAAGGACCAGTCCTATGTGCTCGGTGTGCTCGGGGCGCACGAGATCGCGCACTGCATGTTCCCGGTCGGTGACACCGTCAAGCCGCGTATCCGCGAGGAGGCGGCCGGGCACGGGTTCTCGGTGGCGAAGAAGCCGGACTCCTATGACATCTGTTTCATCCCCGACGGTGACACGCAGGCTTTTCTCGGTCGCCACATCGGTGTGCGCCCGGGCATGATCGTGGACGGTGAGGGTGTGGCCCTGCGTGAGCACGACGGGGTGCACGGGTTCACCATCGGCCAGCGCAGGGGACTGGACATCAAGACCCCCACCCCGGACGGTAGCCCCCGCTATGTCACGGACATCGATGCGGCCTCCGGTACGGTCACCGTCGGCCCGCGGGAGCGGTTGGCGGTGGGGAGGATCCACGCGGACCGGCTGAAGTTCCTGCACCCGGGCATGGACGGGGACTTCGACGCGGAGGTGCAGGTGCGCGCGCACGGTTCGGTGGTGGCGTGTCGGGCCAGTGTCGACCGGGCGGGTGACCGCATGGTCCTGGAGCTGGCCGAGCCGCTGTCAGGGGTCGCCCGCGGCCAGGCGGCGGTGCTCTATCTGCCTGATCCGGACGGCGATATCGTCTTGGGTTCCGGCACGATCTGCGCGACGGTGGCGGCATGAGCGCCTACGGTCTCGGGCCGCTACCGGGTACCTCGGTCGCGGGGGCGGTGGAGATTATTCTCGGTGAGACGGGGGACCTGCCGCACCTGCCGCAGCTGCCCGCCCGGGGGCTGGGGTCCGATGCGGTGGGTCGGACCGCCGGCCTGCTGGAGGCGGTCGTGGTGGACCGGGGGCCGCGTTCGTGGATCATGACCGGCCGTCCCCAGTTGCTGACCCGGCGGACCTGGGACCGGATGGCCCGCGACCTCGATGAGTGTGAGGAGGCCTGGGGCACCTCCCTGCCGGCGGTGAAGGTACAGGTCACCGGCCCGTGGACGCTGGCGGCCTCCATTGAGCTGGCCAACGGCCACCGGGTGATCACCGATCATGGTGCGTTGCGGGATCTGACGGGGGCGTTGATCGAGGGCGTGCGCGCCCACGTCGCGGACGTCTCCCGCCGGTTCGGGGCACCTGTCACCGTGCAGATCGACGAGCCCCTGCTGCCGGAGGTCGTCGCCGGCGGCCTGCGGGGCAGCACCGATTTCAACCCGGTTCGCGCGGTGCCCGAACAGGAGGTGGGCGAGCGGCTGAACCAGGTCGTGACCGGCCTGGCCGCTGAGTCGGTGCTACTCAACCAGACCGGCTATGCCCCGCTGTGGCAGGCGGGGCGGATCTCCGGCGCCGACACCGTGCTCATCACCCTCGACCGGGTCTCCGGTACGGAGCAGTTCGACGGGTTGGGGGTGGCCGTGAGCGCCGGGCTGCGCCTGGGCCTGGGTATCACCGGCCCGGGGGACCGTGTGGATGAGCTGGGGGAGAACCCCCGGGCCCACGCGGTGGCCGTGGCCCGCTTCTGGGACGAGCTCTCCCTCGACCGGCAGCTGCTGGGGACCATGGTTGATGTCCACCCGCGCGGGGGCATCATCGACGGCACGCTCATCGACGCCGCGCACGCCTACCGCATGGCCCGGGTCGTGGCCGAGATGCTCGTGCGGGACGCGGTGGATCTCTAACGTTTCCCTCAGCCCGCCGGGGGCGCGGGTGGGTGCGCCCGGGCGATGGCGAGCAGGACCGCTGCATCCTCCTGGAAGCTGGCCTGTCTGCGCCGTACCGCGCGCAGGCGGCGGCGGAACTCCACGCCGGGGGTGTGTACCCGCACCAGCCGGCCCAGGGCGATCTGGTCGGACACCGCGCCAGCCGCGATGATCCCGGGGCTGTTCAGGCTGCTGATCGCGGCCCGCTGGGCAGCCAGGGAGCCGAACTCACCGGCCGGTTCCGTCAGTTGACCGAGTACCGCCTCCACGACCTGGCGGGTACCGGATCCGGGTTCGCGCACCACCAGGGGGGTGGCGCGCAGCTCCCGGGCGGTCACGGCCCGACCCGGCGCGGCCCAGGGGTGGTCGGCGGGCACGGCGACGACGAGGTCGTCGTGACCGAGGACGGATTCCTCCAGTGAGTGGGTGACGGGGCCACCTTCCACGATGCCGAGGGCGGCGGTGCCGTCCTCGACGAGTCGGCAGACCTGGGCGCTGTTGGCCTGCATCATCGACAGTCGTACCGACAGGTGGGAGCTGTGGAAGCGTGCCGCCCAGTCGGGGAAATAGAGCTCGGCGACGGTGTTGGATACCGCCACCGTCAGGTCCCGCGGGCCGGTGTCGTCGTGCAGGTGGGTGACGGTGGTGGCGAAGCCCTGGGCGGCATCGAGCAGGCCTGTGGCGGCGTCGATGAGCGTGCGGCCCCGGTCGGTGGTCTCCGTACCGTAGGGGGAGCGGTGGAACAGGGTGAGGCCGAGGAGTTTTTCCGCACGTGCCACGCGCGCCGACATCGTCTGCTGGTGGATGCCGGTGGCCCTGGCCGCGGCGGAGATCGAGCCGTGCCGGTCGACGGCCACGATCGCCGCCACATCCGCGAGGTCCGGGATCCTGGGGTACATGTACTGATGGTAACCCCCACGGGATTGGCGGGGATCCGGAGGCCCACGCCCCCGGGGCTAGCGTGGGTGGCATGGCTTCCACCTTCTCCGTTCCCCTCGGTCCCGCCTGGTCCGGGGCAGTGCTGGGCACGTCGATCTGCGCGAGCCTGAGCCGACTGTACGGTGTGCCCGTGCTGCCTGAGGTATTCCTGCTCATCGCCACCGGACTGCTGGCCGTGCTGGCCGTCGGGTGGGTAAGCCACCGCAACCCCGGTTTCCGCCAGCCCTATATGGCCCCCTGGGGGCTGACGGTGATGTCGTGGGTGGTCCTGGGTGGGGCATGGGCCACGGTGACGGGACAGTGGGAGTGGCAGCTGGTGGCCTTTATCACCGGCCTGTTGCCCGCCTGGGTGGTATGCCTCAATCAGCTACGGGGCTTCGCGGGTTCCCCCACCTTCCAGTGGGGGTTGGCGCTGGTGGCGCCCATGGTGGTGGCGGCCTCCGGCGGGCAGTTACTCGCCGCTGAGATACTCGACGGGCCCGCCCGCACGGCCGTGCTGCT
The DNA here is from genome assembly GCA_964613845.1 of uncultured Corynebacterium sp. Taxonomy (GTDB): domain Bacteria; phylum Actinomycetota; class Actinomycetes; order Mycobacteriales; family Mycobacteriaceae; genus Corynebacterium. Next base: position 34,174 of record CAZTIZ010000013.1, on the reverse strand, counting down.
GGCCGCTACCGGGAGCATGCTGCTGAGTCTGCTCACTGCGGTGCCGGTTTTCGCCCGCGTCTACCTGGCGGGTCTGCGCGGTCGGCTCAATCTGCCCGCCCACCTGACGGGCACCGCGTGGATCCCGCTGGGGGTGATCGGCCAGTCCACCACCGCGACCCAGCTGCTGGCTGGCGGCGGCCCGCTCCAGGCGGTGGCCGCGGTGTACGGTGCGGTCATGCTCGGCCTCGGGGTGGTTCTGGCCCTGTGGGCGGCGCGGCACTTCTGGCCGACGGTGGCGCGGTGGGGCACCTACAGCCCCGCCTGGTGGGGCACGACCTTCCCGGTGGGAACCCTGAGCCTGGGCAGCCACGAGTTGGGCGCGGCCACCGGGACCGCCTGGCTGGAGTGGGTCAGCATCGGCTGGCTGGCCCTGCTCCTGACGCACTGGAGCCTGGCTGCACTGCGGTTTCTCAGCCGTACATCGGCCAGGAGAAGTTCACGTCGGAGGCGTCCCGGCCCCGTCCCTCCAGGTAGCGCTTCAGACCCGACTGCGACTCGTGGTATCCCACGGCCTGGAACTCCATCAGCTCCGCGGCAGGCATCTGGGCCAGCTCCGGCCAGAGCTTGACCTGCTTCCAGGCGATCCGGGCGGCCGCCAGGGCATCCGAGGTCGCCTCATGGGCGTTATCCAGGCGCACCCGGTAGTGCTCCGACATGTCCCCCAGGGTGCGCCGGCCCTTGCGGTAGGGATCCTTGATCTTGTCGATGACGAAGGGGTCATAGACCGGGCCGGTGACCGTGAAGTCCCCGGTGAGGGTGCGCAGCACCGTCAGATCATAGGAGGCGTTGAACACGATCAGGGTCAACCCCTCCTCCCACCCGGCGCGGATGCGCTGCACCGTCTCGGCGAGCACGTCGTCGTGGGGGCGGCCTTCCGCCCGGGCCTTCTCTGTACTGATGCCGTGGATGCGGGCGGCCTCCTCGGGGATCTCGATACCTGGGTCGGCGAGTATCTCGACGGCGTCGACGCCGCGGCCGTCGATACGCACCAGGGCGGAGGTGACGATGCGTGCCTCCAGGGGCTTGTGGGAGGTGGTCTCCAGATCGAAGGAGAGCATGCGGGAGGCGTCGAAGGTGGTGGGGGCCGGAGAGTTCGTCATGGTGTACACCCTAGACAAGGGTCCGGACACCACCGGCGCGACTAGGATCGGGCGGGTGACTGACGCTGCTGAGACGAACACCGACCTGCGCCGGATGTGGAATGAGCTGGCCGGACAGGTCCGCCACCACCGGGAGCTCTACTACAACGGGCAGGCCGTGATCCCGGACGCCGAGTTCGACGAGCTCTTCCGTCGCCTCCAGGAGTTGGAGGGGCGACACCCCGAACTCGCCGTGCCCGATAGTCCCACCATGGAGGTGGGGGCCCCGCCGGAGGCATCCTCGGCCTTCGACAACGTCGAGCACCTCGAACGCATGATGAGTCTCGACAACGCCTTTGACGAGGAGGAGCTCACCGAGTGGCTCGACCGCACCCCCAGCGGGGAGTACCTGACCGAACTCAAGATCGACGGGGTGTCGATCTCCCTGGTCTACCGCGACGGGCGGCTCGACCGCGCCGCCACCCGTGGGGATGGTCGCACCGGTGAGGACGTGACCGATAACGCCCGGGTCATCGCCGACATCCCCCATGAGCTGAGCCCCAGCCCCGAGTTCCCCCTGCCCGAGCTGCTGGAGGTCCGTGGGGAGGTGTTCATCGCCATCGGGGACTTCCCCGAGATCAACGCCCTGCGCCAGGCGGCCGAGGAACGGCCCTTCGCCAACCCCCGCAACGCCGCCGCTGGTTCGCTGCGCCAGAAAAACCCCGAGGACGTGCGTGGGCGACGCCTGCGGATGATCGCCCACGGCATCGGGGCACGCACCGGTTTCACCCCGGAATCCCAGTATGAGGCCTACCGCGCGCTGGCGGCCTGGGGATTGCCCGTCTCCCCGGAGACGGAGCTGGTCCACACCGCCGAGCAGGTGCGCGAACGCGTGCGCCACTGGGCGGAGCACCGTCACGACAGCGTCCACGAGACAGACGGGGTGGTGGTCAAGGTCAATTCCCTCGCCGAGCAGCGCGGACTGGGGGCCACCTCGCGGGTCCCGCGGTGGGCGATCGCCTACAAGTATCCCCCGGAGGAGGTGACCACGGCGCTGCTCGATATCCGGGTCGGGGTGGGGCGTACCGGGCGGGTGACGCCGTTCGCCGTGATGGAGCCGGTCCTCGTCGCCGGGTCCACCGTGGCGATGGCCACGCTGCACAACCGGTCGGAGGTGGTCCGCAAGGGTGTGCTCATCGGCGACACGGTGGTCATCCGCAAGGCCGGCGACGTCATCCCCGAGGTGCTCGGCCCGGTGGTGGAGCGTCGGGATGGCTCTGAGCGCGAATTCATCTTCCCCACGCTGTGCCCCTCCTGTGGCACGCGGCTGGCCCCGCAGAAGGAGGGCGATGTCGACTGGCGGTGCCCCGACACCCGCTCCTGCCCGGCCCAGCTGTCCTCCCGGCTGACGTACCTGGCCGGGCGGGGGGCCTTTGATATCGAGGCACTGGGGGAGAAGGGGGCGCACGACCTGATCCGGCGCGGCATCCTCACCGACGAGGCGGAGCTGTTCGATCTCACACGCGAGAAGCTGCAGGAGTCGAAGGTCTACACGACCAACACCGGCCGGGTGAACGCGGCGGGGGAGAAGCTGCTGGACAACCTTGCGGCCGCGCGCAGCACCGACCTGTGGCGGGTGATCGTGGCCTTGTCCATCCGCCACGTCGGCCCCACGGCGGCGCGCGCGCTGGCCACGCGCTACCGTTCCCTGCCCGCGCTGATCGACGCCGCGGTCGAGGACATCGCGGAGACCGACGGGGTGGGCAGCATCATCGCGGAATCCTTCCGCGCGTGGTTCGGGATCGACTGGCACCGGCAGATCGTGGAACGCTGGGCCGCAGCCGGGGTGACCATGGTCGAGGACACCGGGGACCTGGCCGCGCAGACCCTGGCGGGCCTGACGGTCGTGGTCACGGGCTCGCTGGAGAATTTCAGCAGGGACGGTGCGAAGGAGGCGGTCATCGGCCGCGGCGGTAGGGCCAGCGGCTCGGTGTCGAAGAAGACCGACTACGTCGTCGTCGGTGAGAATGCCGGTTCCAAGGAGACTAAGGCCCGGGAGCTGGGCCTGCCGATCCTCGACGAGGCAGGCTTTATGCGCCTCCTGGAGTCCGGTAGCCCCGACTGAGGGGGCTAACTCAGCAGGGTACCCACGATCCGGCCCACGTCGCCGAGGTTCTCGACCTCGCTGGCGAGAAACTCCGGGCCACCGATGCGCCCCACCACCAGCACCATGCCGGTGCCCTTGAGTGGGGTGGCGGCCAGGGTGGAGTCCAACAGCCCCCAGGCCTCGGGGATCCACTCCTCAGTGTCGGGGTGGAGGATGCGGGCGGCCGGGATGTCGATGTCCTCGGGGATGGTGCCGTCATCCTCGGGGGCGGCGGCGGAGGCGGCCACCCGGCTGATGGGCTGCCGGTCCTCGATGACGATCGCCCAGGTGGAGGTCATCGACTGCGGGATGACCGAGACCAGTTCGTTCATGGCGCGCGGGATGTTGCGCGCCATGGTGGCCACGGCGGCGAGCATCTGCACCTGCCCCCGTCGGTCCACCCGGCCGGAGAAGGGACGGATGGAATCGACCTCCACACCGTCGACACTGCGGGCCGCGGTGATCAGCGAATCCGCCATGGCGGTCTTGGGCAGGGAGATGACGATATCGTCCATGACCGTGCCGTCGGGGAAGGACTCCACGACGTCGACGGACTGGATGTTGCCGTCCACCAGGCCAAAGGCCTGCGCCAACTGTCCGAGACTGCCCGGACGATCGGGGAGGAGGACGCGGATGAGGAAGGACATCGGTGTGGACACGCTTTCGGGGGAGACGGGGAAGGGTGGGGGTGGATCAAACATGGTGATGGATCCCAGTCTAGGGATTCTGTGGGAGGGGACAGGGCGTTACGTCTGGATTCCGCTCTATGGTCCTCGATTCCCGGGGCGGTCTGGCGACGGGGCCGGGGCCACCGGATGTCTGCACGTCATGCTGGCTGCAGTACGATGGGCGGGGTTAAAAACATCCAACGATTCGACGCGCAAAGGATTGTGTCCACGTGCCTGAAATTTCGCGTGACGAGGTTGACCACCTCGCGAAACTGTCCCGGTTGGCCCTGACCGATGAGGAACTCGAGGAGTTCGCCGGTCAGATCGGTGAGATCGTCGCCCACGTCTCCGCTGTGCAGCAGGTCGACGCCGACGGGGTCGAGCCGATGAGCCACCCGCACTCGATCACCACCGCCATGCGTGAGGACGTCGTCGAGAAGATGTTGAGCGCAGAGCAGGCCCTCGACCAGGCCCCCGCGGTCGAGGACCAGCGTTTCGTCGTCCCGCAGATCCTGGGGGAGCAGGAGTAGACATGACCACCACCTACACGGTTCCCGAATCCGGTCTGACCAGCCTCACCGCCGCTGAGCTGGCGAAGAAGATCCACTCCCGCGAGGTCACCTCCCGCGAGGTCACCCAGGCCCACCTCGACCGCATCGCCGAGACCAACGGCGATCTCAACTCCTTCCTGCACGTCGGTACGGAAGAGGCGCTGGCCGCGGCCGATGAGGTCGACCGTCGCCTCGACTCCGGTGAGGGTCCGACCTCTCCGTTGTCCGGTGTGCCGCTGGCCCTCAAGGACGCCTTCACCACCACCGACGCCCCCACCACTGCCGGCTCGAAGATGCTGGAGGGCTACCTGAGCCCCTACGACGCGACGGTGACCAAGCGGCTGCGTGCGGCGGGTATCCCGATCCTGGGTAAGACCAACATGGATGAGTTCGCGATGGGTTCCTCCACCGAGAACTCCGCCTTCGGCCCCGCCCGCAACCCCTACGACCTGGAGCGCACCCCGGGCGGCTCCGGTGGTGGAACCTCCGCGGCACTGGCCTCCGGGCAGGCCCCGCTGGGCATCGGCACCGACACCGGTGGTTCCATCCGCCAGCCGGCCGCGCTGACCAACACCGTCGGGGTGAAGCCGACCTACGGCACTGTCTCCCGCTACGGCCTGGTTGCCTCGGCTTCCTCCCTGGACCAGGCGGGGCCGACCGGGCGCACCGTGCTCGATACCGCACTGCTGCACGAGGTCATCGCCGGACACGATCGCTTCGACGCCACCTCCGTCTCCCGCCCGGTCGCCCCCGTCGTGGAGGCCGCCCAGCAGGGCACCACCGGTGACCTGCGCGGCGTGCGGGTCGGCGTGGTCAAGCAGTTCGCCCGCGAGGGCTGGCAGCCGGGTGTGTTGGAGGCCTTCCACGCCTCCGTGGCACAGCTGGAGGAGCAGGGCGCCGAGATCGTCGAGGTCGACTGCCCCCACTTCGAGGACGCCCTGTCCGCCTACTACCTCATCCTCCCGTGTGAGGTCTCCTCGAACCTGGCGCGTTTCGACGGCATGCGTTTCGGCCTGCGCGCCGGCGATGACGGCACCCGTTCCGCCGATGACGTCATGGCTGTCTCGCGCGCCGAGGGCTTCGGCCCCGAGGTCAAGCGCCGGATCATCCTGGGCACCTACGCGCTGTCCGTCGGCTACTACGACGCCTACTACCTGCAGGCGCAGCGTGTGCGTACCCTGATCGCCCGCGACTTCACCGAGGCTTTCCGCAAGGTCGACGTCATGGTGGCCCCGACCACCCCGACCACCGCCTTCAAGCTCGGTGAGAAGGTCGATGATCCGCTGGCGATGTACAACTTCGACCTGTTCACCCTGCCGCTGAACCTGGCGGGCCTGGCGGGCATGTCGGTGCCGGCCGGTTTCGCCACCGACTCCGGTCTGCCGACCGGCCTGCAGGTCATGGCCCCGGCTTTCCAGGACGATCGTCTCTACCGGGTGGGTGCCGCCTTCGAGGCGGGCCGGAACTAACCTTCTCACCACCCCCTGACACCCCGGCGACCCCACCAGGTCGCCGGGGTGTTTTCCGTGGGCGAGAAGGCGCCCCGCATATCGTAGGGTAGGCTTGCCTAAAGTAAATGTTTCCGGATTGTGACCAGGAGGTCCCCCATGAACAGCCCCGACCGTCGCCGCCGCCCCGCCCGCGAAGCCACCGTCACCGCGGTCCGGCGACTGTCCCCGGACCTGCTCCGGCTGAGCTTCAGTTGCCCCGACCTGGCAGGTGAGGAACTACCCCACACCGACCACTACATCAAGCTCGTCTTCGGCGACGGGGACGAGCCACGCCCGGTCACCCGGACCTATACCTTCCGCCGGGTGGACACCACCACCGGCGACTTCGACCTCGACTTCGTCATCCACGGCGACCAGGGCCTGGCCGGACCCTGGGCCGCCCGCGCCGAGGTCGGCGACACCCTCCACTTCCGTGGGCCCGGCGGCGCCTGGCACCCGGGACAGGACTACGATCACTTCGTGCTCGCCGGCGATGAGGCCGCCGCCCCGGCGATCGCCGCGGCCGTCGAGAATCTTCCCGCGGGGGCCACCGCGGACGTCTACCTGGAGATCGCCGGGGCCGGCGCCGAATTCGAGATGCCCACCCCCGAGGGCGTGAACCTGAACTGGGTGCACCGCGACGGCGCGACCCACGGCACTGAACTGTCTGCGGCGGTGCGCGCCGGGGGCATCCCGCAACGACGCGCCTCCTGGTTCATCCACGGCGTGGCCGAGATGATCAAGGAGCTGCGCCGCTTCCTCTTCGTGGACGGTGGCATCGACCGGGCGGACGTGTCCATCTCCGGCTACTGGCGCATCGGCCTGACCGAGGATCAGTGGCAGTCCTCGAAGCGGGACTTCACCGCCGAGGCGGAGGCGGAGGAGTCGCGCCTGCTGGGCTGATCAGCGGGCATCGGAGAGCGCATAGGAGGCCGCCGCAGTAACTGCTGTGACCGTGAGGACGGCCGGCCAGGCGCCCATCTTCTTCGCCAGCGGGTGGGACAGGCCGAACGCACCCACGTAGAGGGTGCCCAGCCCGGCGGTGGTGACGGCGTCGGTCCTGGCCAGCCAGGAGCGGCCGGCCCACACGCCTGCGGCGGCCAGGATGACGCCACCGAGCGGACGGATGCCCGTCTCGCGTGCGGTCAGCCATCCGCCGAGCAGGCCACCGGCGATGACGGTGGCGGTGGAGACGTTCTCAGGTTTCTTGATATCGATCATTCCCATGCCCGTGACTCTACGTCGAGGCCCCCGCCAGTGGTGTCGTCGACACGTTCCCCGCCCCGTGAGGCAAGTGTGTAACCTTGACTGTCCCGGGCGGGCTCAAGTCCGCCACCGTGCCGGATAGGATCAGGTCGATGAGCACCCGCACCAACCAGGAGACCGTCCTGCCGGAGCCCCGGGCCTGGCGGGCACTGGCGGCCCTGTGCCTCGGTTTCTTCATGATCCTGCTGGACCAGACGATCGTCGCGGTCGCCACCCCGCAGTTCCAGGAGGATCTGGGGGCCAGCCTCAACCAGGTCGTGTGGGTGACCTCCATCTACCTGCTGTGCATCGTCGTCCCCCTGCTGTTCACCGGCCGTCTCGGCGACCGCTTCGGGCAACGCACCGTCTACCAGGTCGGGGTGGCGGTCTTCACGCTCGCGGCCGTGGCCTGTGCCCTGGCCCCCACCATCGAGTGGCTCATCGCGGCGCGGGCGGTGCAGGGGATCGGGGCCGCGATCCTCACACCCCAGACGATGAGCGTGATCAACCGGGTCTTCGCCCGTCACCGTCGCGGCGCCGCCCTCGGCGTGTGGGGTGCGGTCGGCTCCGTGGCCAGCCTCGCCGGGCCGGTACTCGGCGGCCTGATCGTGGGCAACTTCGGCTGGCAGGGCATCTTCCTCATGCACGTGCCCGTCGGCCTGCTCGCCTTCATCCTCGCCGCCCGCTGGGTCCCCACCCTGCCCACCTACGCCAGCCGCATCGACCTGCCGTCGGTGCTCATCTCCTTCGCCGCGATGATCGGCATCGTCTTCACCATCCAGCAGGGGCCCGCACTCGGCTGGCCGGGCTGGATCTGGGGACTGCTGGGCGCCGGGCTGGTCCTGCTGCTGCTGTTCCTGCGCCTGCAGGCCACCGCCGACCGCCGGGGTACACAACCGCTGCTGCCGCTGGTGATCTTCCGCAACCGCAACTACTCCCTGGGTTCCTTCGCCATCGCCACGATGGGTTTCACCGTCTCGTCGATGATGCTGCCGATCATGATCTGGCTGCAGGATGCCCGCGGGCTCGGTGCCGAACAGGCCGGTCTCATGATGGCCCCCATGGCGGCCGTGGCACTGGTGCTCTCCCCGCTGGTCGGGCCCCTGGCCGACCGTTTCCACCCCCGCGTGCTGTCCATGCTCGGCTTCGGACTGATGGCCGTGGCACTGCTGAGCGCCTGGGCGATCATGCGCTCCGAGGTCACGACCGGCTGGTTCGCGCTCGCCGCCCTGCTCATGGGGGTGGGCAGCTCGTTCGTGTGGGCACCGACCTCCGCCACGAGCATGCGTGATGTCGACCTCGCCCACATGGGTGCCGCCTCAGGCGTGTACAACACCACCCGGCAGACCGGCGCTGTGCTCGGCGCGGCGGCGGTGGGTGCCGCCATGCAGATCGGCACCGCCCGTGCCGGATTGTCCGACGGCATGGCCGACGCCCTGCTGCTACCCGCCGTGGTGTTGGGTCTGGGCCTGCTCGCGGTGGCGTTTTTCCGCGCCGACATGGACCCGGCCGGGCACCGCGCAGGCGACTGATCCCGCGGCTACAGTAGACGGCATGCGAATTGCCACCCTGACCTCCGGGGGCGACTGCCCCGGCCTGAACGCCGTCATCCGCGGCATCGTCCGTACCGCCAGCACCGAGTTCGGTTCCACCGTGGTGGGCTACCAGGATGGGTGGGTGGGACTCATGGAGGACCGGCGCATCGACCTCTACGATGACGAGGACATCGACCGGATCCTCCTGCGCGGCGGGACCATCCTGGGTACCGGCCGACTGCAGACGGATAAGTTCAAGGAGGGCCTTGAACGGATCAGGGAGAACCTCGCCGACGCGGAGATCGACGCCCTGATCCCCATCGGCGGTGAGGGCACCCTCAAGGGGGCGAAGTGGCTGGCCGATAACGGTATCCCCGTCGTCGGCGTGCCCAAGACCATCGACAATGACGTCAACGGCACCGATTACACCTTCGGTTTCGACAGTGCGGTCGCCGTGGCCACCGACGCCGTCGACCGGCTCCACACCACCGCCGAGTCCCACAACCGGGTGATGATCGTCGAGGTCATGGGCCGTCACGTCGGTTGGATCGCCCTGCACGCGGGTATGGCCGGTGGCGCGCACTACACCGTGATCCCGGAGGTGCCCTTCGATATCTCCGAGATCTGCAAGAAGATGGAGCGTCGCTTCCAGATGGGCGAGAAGTACGGCATCATCGTTGTCGCGGAAGGCGCCGTCCCGCAGGAGGGCACCATGGACAGCAAGTCCGGCGGTGTCGACCAGTTCGGTCACGAGATCTTCACCGGCATGGGGCAGCAGATCGCCGATGAGATCCACGAACGCCTCGGCCATGACGTCCGCACCACCGTGCTCGGCCACATCCAGCGCGGTGGCACCCCCACCGCCTTCGACCGGGTGCTGGCCACCCGCTACGGGGTGCGCGCCACCCGGGCCGTCCACGACGGACAGTTCGGCTCCTGCGTTGCACTCAAGGGCGAGCGCATCGAGAATATCCCGCTGCAGGAGGCCATCGGCCAGCTCAAGACCGTCCCCATGGACCGCTGGGTCACCGCCCAGGCCATGTTCGGCTAGATGCACGACCTCAACCTGGACAACTGCCGACTCCTCGTCGTCGGCATTAACCCAGGTCTGTTATCCGAGCGTGTCGACGCCCCCTTCGCCCGGCCGGGCAACCGGTTCTGGCCGGCGTTGCACGCCGCCGGCATCACCGGGATGCCTATCGACGCCCGCTCCGGCCTCACCGCCGCCCACCACGTGGAGCTGCGTCGGGTGGGGCTGGGCTTCACCAACATCGTGGCCCGGGCCACCGCGACGGCCTCGGAGCTCTCGCGTGAGGAATACCGTGCGGGCGGCCGCGTGCTGGAGTTGGTGATCGCCGAGCAGCGGGCGTTGCGCGGGGGTCCTGCGGTGGTGATGGTCGCCGGGATCGGCGCGTACCGCCTGGCGTTTTCCCGACCCCGCGCGAAGGTGGGGCTGCAGGAGGAATCCATCGGCGGTGCGCAGACCTGGGTCGTGCCCAACCCCTCCGGCCTCAACGCCCATGAGACCGTCGACTCGCTGGCCCGGGCCTACGGCGAGGTTCACGCCCGGATTGCGTTGCCGCGAACCACCTCTCCCGGCGGGAGGCGGGGAGACCGGCCGGGGGAGGGAAGGCGTTGAGTGAGGCCTGCTGACCGGACGTGGTGACAAGCAACTAGAATGTCCGACATGACTGCCGCCACGTATGACCTGATGGACTTCGACGAGGTCCTCGAGAAATTTGATCCTGTCATGGGCCTGGAGGTCCACGTCGAGCTCGGGACCGAGACCAAGATGTTCTCCGCCAGTTCCGCGCACTTCGGCGCAGACCCCAACACCAACGTCGATCCGGCCTCCCTGGGGCTGCCGGGCGCGCTGCCCGTGGTCAACGCCAAGGGTGTGGAGGGGGCCATCAAGATCGGCCTGGCTCTCAACTGTGAGATCGCGGAGTCCTCCCGTTTCGCCCGCAAGAACTACTTCTACCCGGACCAGCCCAAGGGCTACCAGATCTCCCAGTACGACGAGCCGATCGCCTACAACGGCCACCTCGATATCCTCCTCGATGACGGCACCGAGTGGCGCGTGGAGATCGAGCGCGCCCACATGGAGGAGGACACCGGCAAGCTCACCCACCTGGGTGGCAAGTCGGGACGCATCCACGGCGCCACCGCCTCCCTGGTCGACTGTAACCGGGCGGGTGTCCCGCTGATCGAGATCGTGACCAAGCCGATCGAGGGTGCGGGTGAGCGTGCCCCGGAGATCGCACGCTCCTACGTCGCCGCCCTGCGTGACCTGGTCGCGGCCCTCGGGGTCTCCGACGCCCGCATGGATCAGGGTTCCATGCGCGTGGACTCCAACCTCTCCCTGCGCCCCATCGGCCAGCAGGAGTTCGGTATCCGTACCGAGACCAAGAACATCAACTCCCTGAAGTCCGTGGAGCAGGCCGTGCGCTTCGAGATGATGCGCCAGGCCGCCGCCATCGAGAACGGCGAGGAGATCTTCCAGGAGACCCGCCACTACCAGGAGACCGACGGCAGCACCACCAAGGGGCGTCCGAAGGAGACGGCGGAGGATTACCGCTACTTCAACGACCCGGACCTGCCCCCGGTGCTCGCCCCGAAGGAGTGGGTCGAGGAGATCCGCTCCACCCTGCCGGAGCTGCCCTGGGTGCGCCGTGCACGCATCCAGAAGGAGTGGAACCTCTCCGACGCCGAGATGCGTGACCTGGTCAACGCCGGTGCCCTGGACCTGATCATCGAGACCGTCGAGGTCGGTGCCACCCCAGATGAGGCGCGTGCCTGGTGGGTGTCCTACCTGTCCCAGAAGGCGAACGAGGCCGGCGCTGAGCTGGCGGGCCTGAACATCCGGCCCACCCACGTCGCCCGCGTCGTGGAGCTGGTCAACGAGGGTAAGCTGACCACCAAGCTCGCCCGCCAGGCCGTCGACGGCGTGCTCGCCGGCGAGGGCGGCGTCGACGAGGTCGTCGAGGCCCGTGGCCTGGAGGTCGTGCGTGACGACGGCGCGATCGAGGCGGCCGTCGACGAGGCGCTGGCGGCTAACCCGGACATCGTGGAGAAGTACCGGGCCGGTAACACCAAGGTCGCCGGAGCGATCGTCGGCGCGGTCATGAAGGCCACCCGCGGCAAGGCTGACCCGGCGCAGGTGAACAAGCTCATCGCCGAGAAGCTGAAGTAGCGTTCTCCCTCCTCAGTACCCCGCGGTCCAGCGGGGCACTGAGGGACCGGTGAGGAGGCCTCCGGCGGGCCGGAACGATGCTGGGCCCGCTGTAGTCATTGACAGGTCACCGAATTTCCCCTACCATAAAGATTGAAATTTAAAGTAATAGAAAAGGGGATACGATGACCACCCAGCAGCACAGCATTCACCCGGCCACCACCATGGACGCGGTCACCCTCCGGGTGGGGGACCTGGAGAACATGTCCTCCTACTATTCGAACGCCCTGGCCATGGAGCCGCTGGAGGAGAAGGGGCAGGGCAACGAGGTCTACCGGGTGCTGGGGCGAAATGGGGTGCCGCTCATCCGCCTCATCGCCACCCCGGACCTGCCGGCGGGTGACCGCAGCCAGCCCGGTCTCTACCACACCGCCTGGCTGTTCCCCGACGCCGCGAACCTGGCGGCCACCGTCTACCATGCCGCCCGGGATCCGCGTAGCCGCTTCGTCGGATCCAGCGACCACCTGGTCAGTGAGGCCTTCTACTTCACCGATCCGGAAGGCAACGGCATCGAGCTCTACGTTGACCGACCACGGGAGGAATGGCGCTATACAGCCGGGGAGATCGACATGGACACCATCCAGCTCGATCCCAACGCCTACCTGTCCGAGCACCTGAACGAGGCCGACCTGGCCGGTACCGCCCAGCTCGACGGGGAGGTCGGCCATGTCCACCTCCAGGTCGGGCACCTGGAACGTGCCCGTGACTTCTATGTCGGCGCCCTCGGCTTCGGGGTGACCCAGTCCCACTACCCGGGCGCACTGTTCGCTTCCGCCGGGGGCTACCACCACCACGTGGCCATGAACGTCTGGCACAGTCGGGGCGTGGGTCCGCGCGCGGCCACCCTGGGCCTGGGCAACGTGGCGGTGACCGTACCCGGCCGGGAGGACCTCGACCAGCTGGCTGAACGGCTGCGCTCCCGCGGTCTGCAGTTCCGCGATGACGGCCGGACCGTGGCCGTGCGGGACCCGTGGAACACCCGGGTCTCCGTCTCCCTGCCCGGGACCACCACGGCTGACCTGCTCCCGGAGTAGTCCCGACCTACCCGCCGTTCAGGAATATGGGACTACTGCGCCCCTAAACAAGGCCAGGGACTTGATGTAGGGTGCGGGATGGGCCGTTGAGCCCGCGCACCTGCCCGCGCTCAGGTCCGCGCGATACCCGGCGGGTCCAGCCCCTCCAGCACCTTTCCCAGCAGGGCGCCCAGGGTCCGGTTCTCTTCCTCTGTGAGGTGGTCGAAGATCCGGCGGCGAGCCTCCCGGACGTGTCCGGGCGCAGCCCCGCGGAGGAAGTTCCGTCCCTCATCGGTGAGCTGGGCGATATTGGTACGACGGTCCTCGTGGGAGGGGAAACGCCGCACCCAGCCGCGCTTCTCCAGCCGGGAAACCACGTGGGAGAGGTGGGAGGCGGACATGTCGGAGAGCCTGGCCAGCTCGGTCATGCTGAGCTTCTCATCGGGGGTCATCGAGATCTGGGCGAGGGCGAAGTAGTCGCGGTGACTGACCCCCGAGTCACGTTTGAGCTGCTGGTCGAGGCGGGCGGGCAGCCATTCGCTCACCGCCCAGAGCACCAGCCAGGTCTCAGCCTCCCTGGGGTTGAGCCATTCCACCGGTTCATCATGCATGGCCTTGATGGTAACCGGCCGGTCGAGCCTGAGGCGACACCGCCGGGGAGCCCGAGACCCTACTGCAGCGCCACCTGCCCAGCGATCACGGCCAACACCAGGCCGATGAGCACGTTGAGCACCCGCCACACCCGGGGGCTCGACAGCGGCCCGGACAGCAGCCGGGAACCATAACCGAGCACCGGGAACCAGATCAGACTACCCAGCAGGGCGCCACCGGTGAACCACCACCGGTCATCGACCCCGTACTGGTTGGCCACGGAACCGATCATCACCAGCGAGTCCAGGTAGGCCGAAGGATTGAGCCAGGTCAGTGCGATCGCCATCCACATCGGGCGGACCCACACGCGCCGCCGCGACCGGGCGTCGACACGCTCCCTCACCGCCACCCCGCCACCGGAGTCCGGGTTCCGGGCGGGCTCCGGTGGCGAGGACTCGACCACCGCGACCGTGCCCGGCCGCAGCGCAGAACCGAAGGCAGCCAGCGAGAACCACCCCAGATAGACCACGCCCGCCCACCGCAGGACCTCCAGCAGCAGGGGAGCGCGCTCCGCGATCACCCCCACGCCGAGGGTGCCCCCGGTGAATAGCACGACATCCGAGAGCAGACACACCAGCACCACGGCGGTGATGCCCTCGCGCCGGGCGCCCTGGCGGATGACCAGGATGTTCTGTGGCCCGAGCGCGATGATCAGGGAGAGTCCGAGTGCCAGTCCGGCGAGCATGATCGACATGTCGCACAGTCTCACCCGTCGAGGGGCATGAAGGCCAGTTAATTTCCCTCACCCTGCTTTAGAATTGCTTCATGAACCCTCTCCACCTGCAGACCCTGCTCGCCATCGTCGACGAAGGCAGCTTCGAGTACGCCGCAGCTGTGCTCGGGATCTCGCCCTCGGCGGTCAGTCAGCGGATCAAGGCGCTGGAGCGCGAGGTCGGCCGGGTGCTGATCCGCCGGACCTCACCGGCCACCGCCACCGAGGCCGGGGAAGTCCTGGTCCAGGCCGGCCGGCGCATGCGGCTGCTGCAGGCGGAGGCCGATGCCCAGCTGCGTGGCCGGCTCGACCGGGTTCCCCTGTCCGTGGCGGTCAACGCCGATTCCCTGGCCACGTGGTTCCGTCCCGTGCTTGCCGACGTCGCCGGGTTCGGCTCCGCCACGCTGCGACTGCAGGTCGAGGACGAGGCCCACACCCTGGCGCTGCTGCGCCGCGGTGACGTGCTCGGCGCCGTCACCCGTGAACCGGCCCCGGTCTCCGGCTGCGAGTCGATGCCCCTGGGCGTCATCCGCTACCGGGCCGTGGCCACCCCGGAACTGCGCGAGCGCCACCTCCGTGACGGCCGCCCCGACTGGGCGCACATGCCGACCCTGCGCTTCGGCCCGAACGATGCCCTGCAGGACGCCGATCTCGACGGCCGTCTCGCCCCCACCGTCCGGCGACGCCGCAGCATCTCCCAGATCCCCTCCTCCGAGGCCTTCGTCCACGGTGCGCGCGTGGGCCTGGGCTGGGCGCTGTTGCCTGAACTGCAGGCCGAGGATCTGCTCGCCAGGGGTGAACTGGTCACCCTGGACGATCAGGTACTGGAGGTGGCGCTGCACTGGCAGCGCTGGCGGCTGGAATCAGAGCTGCTGGAACGACTCACCCGTTGCGTCGCAGCTGCCGCCACTGCGCTGCCTGATGCTGGAACGGCTCCGGGTTCTTGACCTCCTCGCCGGCCGGGATCGGCCCCGGCAACGTGGTTCCCTCGGCGAAGGGGGTGCCGCCCAGCGTCTCCCGACCGTGCGGTGTGGCCAGCCCCGACAGGTCCGGGCCGGCCGGCACGATCTGCGTCGGGTTCACCTCCTTGTGCACGATGTAGTAGTGATCCTTGATCTCGGCGAAGTCCGTGGTGTCGCCGAAGCCCGGCAGCTGGAACAGCTCCCGCAGGTAGCCCCACAGGTTGGGCATCTCGGAGATCTTGTTGCGCGAGGTCTTGAAGTGGCCGTGGTAGACGGCGTCGAAACGGATCAGGGTGGTGAACAGGCGGATATCGGTCTCCGTCACGTGCTCACCCACCAGGTAGCGGCGCGTGGACAGGCGCTGCTCCGCCCAGTCCAGGGCGGCCCACAGCCGGTCGTAGGCCTCTTCGTGGGCCTGCTGGGAGCCGGCGAAGCCGCAGCGGTAGACGCCGTTGTTGATCTCGGTGAACAGGTATCGGTTGACCTTCTCCATCTCCTGTTCGTGTTCCTGCGGCCACAGGTTCGGTGCACCCTCACGGTGGAACTGCCCCCACTGGGTGATCATGTCGCGCACCAGCGAGGGGTAGTCGTTGGTGACGACCTTGCCGGAGGACTCCTCGACCAGCGCGGGTACGGTGATGCCGCGTGGGTAGTCGGGGAAACGCGCGAAGTAGGCGTCCTGCAGGCGCGGGATCCCCAGCACCGGGTCCACCTCGCCCGGATCCAGGTCGAAGGTCCAGGAACGCACGTCATGGGTGGGTCCGGCCAGGCCGAGGGAGATAGCGCCCTCCAGGCCCATCAGTCGACGCACGATCACGGCGCGGTGGGCCCAGGGACAGGCCCGGGCGGCGACCAGGCGGTAACGTCCGGCCTCGACCGGCCAGTGGAAGGTGCCGTCGGATTGCTCGGTGGGCTTCCCGGCCGGGGCGTCGGCGGTGATGCGGTCGTTGATGTAGTTGGTGTCGCGGACGAATTCCCCATCGGTGGCGGCGTTGCGCGCATCGCCGGCCCAGTCCTGGTTCTGCTCCATGTCTCCAGCCTTTCCTGCCGGACGTTTCCGCCCGGACGCTCAGAAATTGGTGATATATCAACAATACTGGGTGGTGTTGGGCCTGTCAACGGGCCGGGGGAGGGGGTTGCTAGCGTATGAGCCCATGTCCAGCCGGAATCCCTCTCCCGCCGATCGACCTGGCCGTCGTCTCAGGTGGATCCTCGCCGTCCTGCTCGCCTTCCTGCTCGGTGGTGGGGCCGCCGTCTCCCAGATCGACTGGCAGGAGGGCATCGACTCCTTCTTCAGGGCGGAGCAGCAGCCTCCCGGCGAGTACGGACAGATGCTGGCCGACCTGGACGTTCGTCCTCCCGCCCCCATGACCGACTACGACCGTTCCCTCTTCGGTCCCGCCTGGAGCGACGACGTCCGCGTCGAGGGCGGCAACAACGGCTGCGATACCCGCAATGACATCCTGCGCCGGGATCTCGATGATCTCCAGGTCCGCCCCGGTACCCGCGACTGCCTGATCGAGCGCGGCGTGTTCACCGGGCCCTATTCCGGGGAGGAGATTGAGTTCATCCGCGGTAACGGCGACGTCCACATCGACCACGTCGTCGCCCTCGGCGACGCCTGGGCCAAGGGGGCGCAACAGCTCGACGAGGACACCCGCCGCGATCTGGCCAATGATCCGCGCAACCTGCTGGCCGTCGACGGCTCGCTGAACATGCAGAAGGGTGCGGCCGACGCCGCCTCCTGGCTGCCTCCCAACGAGGGGTTCCGCTGCGAGTACGCGCGCATTCAGGTCGAGGTGAAGTGGGTCTACGACCTGTGGGTCACTTCGGACGAGCACGAGTCCCTCGCCCGGGAACTGGCGGCCTGCCCCTGAGTCGCGGGCACCCGCTCCACCCGGGAATCCCCCCTTTTTAGCGGTGCTGTCCCGGGAGTTTCGCTGGGCCGGCGCGAATCACCGTCCTCGGGAGGCCGGGGTGACCTACGCTGGCATCATGAGCGACAACACCAAGAGACCGGACAGGTCCGGAGCCTCGGACTTCGATGACTCGGACATCCCCACCTACCGCGAGGAGACCCCGACGGTCACCGGCCCCGCCGTGCAGCCACGGGACGCAGCGGTCGGCCCCGCCGACACTGAGACCGGCTCCACCAGTGCGGCGATCGGTGACCCGTACAGTCGGGCCGGGCA
>CAZTIZ010000013.1:0-16556 GCA_964613845.1 uncultured Corynebacterium sp. | reverse complement strand
CTGAGACCGGCTCCACCAGTGCGGCGATCGGTGACCCGTACAGTCGGGCCGGGCAGGCCGCACCGCAGGAGATTCCGCCCCAGGGATCTCCCGCGGAGACCACCGCCTTCTCGGGGGTGTCGGGCGAGGACTACGCCGACCGGGACTTCGCCGTGACGGAGCAGGCCCCGCCCCCGCCCGGCCTGTCGGTCCCCGCCCAGGCGGCCAGTGTCCCGGTGGGCTCGACCGCCACGGCGGTGGCCGGCAGCGAGTACTTTCAGGGGGCCAGCGATGCGATGACCCCTGATGCCCGTCGTGGCACCATGGACCTGGGTCTGCTCATCATCCGTCTGCTGCTGGGCCTGTGGCTGGTCCTGGTCTCCCTGGCCACGTTCTTCCAGTTGGGGGGCAACGAGGGGATCGCCGGGCTGGAATCGGCCTATTCCGGCTACCTGGCACCGGAGATGCTGGCGATCGCGATTCCCGCCATTCAGCTGGCGGCCGGCGTCTTCCTGATCTTCGGCCTGATCACCCCGGTCTTCGCGATGTTGGCCACTGTGGCCACCTCCTTCACCTTCCTCCACGAGATCGCGGTCGGGGGCGGGGGGTACAACATCTTCACCTGGACGGATTCGGCGCTGCTGTCACTGGTGCTGCTGGGGGTGTCCCTGGCGCTGCAGTTCACCGGACCGGGCCTCTACTCCCTCGACGTCAACCGCAGCTGGGCGCGTCGTCCCCTGTTCAGTTCCTGGATCTTCGTGGTTCTCGCCATCGCCGGCGGAGTGGCCCTGTGGTGGTTCGGCGCCGGCGCCAACCCCTTCTGACCCTTCCGCTCGCTCGCACCCGACAGGCCCGCCCCCGAATCGAGGGGAGCGGGCCTGTCGGCATTCCTGAGCTCAGGCCGTGGCCGGGGCCTGGGCGGACTGAGCTTCCGCAGCCTTTTCCGGCACCGGAATGTGGCGCAGACGCAGCGCCAGGGCCACCATCACCAGCAGGGCCAGCCACACGTAGTCGGAGACCAGGAACTTCTGCCAGATGGCCAGGGTGTGGACGGCGATGGCGTCACCGAACCACCACTTCGGCGGTTCGGTGAGCATGAGGAAGAGCCAGACGCCGAGCACCCCGCCGAGGAACGTCGGTCGGCCCAGCACCGTGGCCCAGCGCCAGAGCATCACCGGCACGAGCATGGCCACCCACACCCAGTGGTGGGACCAGGACACCGGGGAGATCAGCAGCATGATCAGGGCGTTGACCAACCAGGCGTCGATGTGCAGCCCCCGGCGCATCAGCGCCACCATCAGCCAGCCGCCGAGCCCGATGGTCAGTGCCACGAGCAGCAGCCAGATCCCGTTGAGGGCGGTGCCGCCGGCGTCGAGGGCCTCGTCGGAGACGAACCAGCGCATCACCATGCCCTTGAGGGAGCTGTTGGACTGGTAGGCGGTGTTCACCCCGAACTCGACCTGGGTTCCCATGCCCAGCAGGACGGTGCTGAAATACTCGATCGTGGCATCCCAGCGCACGGCCGCGGCGATGAGCGTCATGATCACCGCGGAGACCGCGGCGGTGATGATCGCCCGGAAATCCTTGCGCAGCAGGAAGAACAGCAGCAGGGCCAGCGGGGAGATCTTGATCGCGGCCGCCACGCCGATCAGCCAGCCCTGCGGCAGGCGACGTCGCCGGGGCACCAGGTCGAGCACGACCAACGCCATGATCACGACGTTGACCTGCCCGAAACTGGCATTGAGCCACACCGGTTCCAGTAGCAGCACCAACGGCCAGGTCACCGCAGTGATCATGTCGACGGTACGGGTCTCGACCCCGCGCAGCAGCGCCCGCCACACCAGGTGCAGGCACAACAGGATCAGCAGCGCAGAGACGGTGATCATGATCACGCCCGCGTGGTAGCCGTTGATCCAGTCGAAGACCGTCAACGGCACCAGCACCAGTGCCCCGAAGGGTGGGTAGATGAAGGGCAGTAGCAGGTCACCGGCCTGCATGGGCACGGAGTAGAGCTCCTCACCGGAGAGGAAGGAGCGCACCCCGTCGCGGTAGATGAGCATGTCCACCGGGAAATCGGTGATCTGGGTGTGCCGGTAGAGAACACCGAGGCCCGCGCCCAGTCCGAGGAAGGTCACCATCCTGATGATCAACTCGGTGGATATGGGCACGGGCCTGGCACTGGTATTGCTCACCTGGACCAGATTAGGCGAGCGCCCCCGCCGGTCCAAGGCGGGGGAGGAGCCGGTCAGTCGACCTGACGGACGGCACCCTTGTCGGCGCTGGTGGCCATCTTGGCGTAGGCGCGCAGGGCCTTGGAGACCGTCCGCTCACGGTTGAGCGGGGTCCACGGCTTCTCACGGGCCTCCATCTCCTGGCGGCGACGTTCGATCTCCTCGTCCGGCAGGTCCAGGCTCAGACGACGGGTGCGGACGTCGATGGTGATGGGGTCACCATTCTCGATCAGACCGATCACCCCGCCGTGTGCCGCCTCCGGGGAAATGTGGCCGACCGACAGGCCCGAGGTGCCGCCGGAGAAACGGCCGTCGGTGATCAGGGCGCACTTCTTGCCCAGCCCGGCACCCTTGAGGAAGGACGTGGGGTGCAGCATCTCCTGCATACCCGGGCCGCCGGAGGGACCCTCGTAGCGGATGACCACGACCTCACCGGCCTGCACCTCACGCTTGAGGATGATCGACACCGCCTCCTCCTGGGAGTCGACGACGCGGGCCGGACCGGTGAAGTTCCACAGCTCCTCCTCGACGCCCGCGGACTTGAGCACCGCCCCGTCCGGAGCGAGGTTGCCGCGCAGGACCACCAGTCCACCATCGGCGGAGAAGGCGTGCTCCACATCGTGGATCACCCCGTTCGCGGCATCGGTGTCCAGGGTGTCCCAGCGGTTGGACTGGGAGAAGGCCTCGGTGGTGCGCACCCCACCCGGCGCGGCGTGGAACAGTTCCACGGCCTCGTCGAGGGACTTGCCGCCGCGGATGTCCCAGTCGTCGAGCCACTCGCCCAGGGTGCGGTAGGTGACGGTGTGGACGTCCTCGTTGAGCATGCCGCCGCGGCGCAGTTCGCCGAGGATGGCGGGGATACCGCCGGCGCGGTGGACATCCTCGACGTGCGCGTCGCCGTTGGGGGCGACCTTGGACAGGCAGGGCACGCGGTGGGAGATGTCGTTGATGTCGTCGAGGTCGAAGTCGACCTCACCCTCCTGGGCGGCGGCCAGGGTGTGGAGGATGGTGTTGGTGGAGCCACCCATGGCCATGTCGAGGGCCATGGCGTTCTCGAAGGCCTGCCTGGTGGCGACGTTACGCGGCAGGACGGAGGTGTCCTCCTGACCGTAGTAGCGCGTGCACATCTCGACGATGGTGGAGCCGGCCTTCTCGAAGAGCTCGCGGCGGGCGGTGTGGGTGGCCAGGGTGGTGCCGTTGCCCGGCAGGGACAGGCCCAGGGCCTCGGTCAGGCAGTTCATCGAGTTCGCGGTGAACATGCCGGAACAGGAACCGCAGGTCGGGCAGGCGGACTCCTCGACGGTACGCAGGTCCTCGTCGGAGACTGCCTCGTCGGCGGAGGCGGTGATGGCGGTGATCAGGTCGGTGGGGGCCTGGGCGACGCCGTCGACGACGACGGCCTTGCCGGCCTCCATCGGACCACCGGAGACGAAGATCGCGGGGATGTTCAGCCGCATGGCGGCGTTGAGCATGCCGGGGGTGATCTTGTCGCAGTTGGAGATACAGACCATGGCGTCAGCGGTGTGGGCGTTGACCATGTACTCGACGGAGTCGGCGATGATCTCGCGGCTGGGCAGGGAGTAGAGCATGCCGCTGTGACCCATGGCGATGCCGTCATCGACGGCGATGGTGTTGAACTCCTTCGGCACGCCACCGGCGGCGCGCACGGCATCGGCCACGAGGTCGCCGACGTTCTTCAGGTGCACGTGGCCGGGGACGAACTGGGTGTAGGAGTTGACGATCGCCACGATCGGCTTGCCGAACTCATGTTCCTGGGTGCCGGTGGCACGCCACAGGGCTCGGGCACCGGAGGCATTACGGCCGACGGTGGTGACTCTTGATCGCAGCGGGATCACGGATTGCTCCTCGGGGAGTTGTTGGTGGGGTGGTCTTCGGCCTGCCCGTCGGCGTGCTGGGCAGCCTGCCGGGCCGCGTACTCCTCCTGGGTGAGGAGGACCTGCTCGCCGTCGCGGTGGATGAGGGTGACCTTTTCGTCGGCGGCCTGCTGGCCCGCGGTCAGCGCGTCGGGGATACGGCCCTGCGACGCCTCGGACAGGCGCGGCAGCGAGTTGAAGCTCACACCCGGCATCATGTATTCCTCACCGGACTTCGTGGTCGCCAGGGCGCGCGCACCGCGGAAACCGACCCCGGCCAGATCCTCCCACGCGACGCGCCGGTTGGCGCGGAAAGCGTAGCTCAGGCTGATGCCGGAGGCGTCGACGACGGTGGCGACGCGCAGCAACCAGAAGGTGAACAGGCCAGCGGCGAGGATGACCGGGATCAGCAACAGGGGTTCGGCGCCGATGGCCAACACGCCGATACCGGTCAGGATGAGTACCGCCAGGAGATGGGTGCGCTCCGGGCGGAACTGCACGGACTGCGGGTGCTCTGCTTCAGAACTCATGGCCACCATGCTAGTTCAGGGGCTGGCTCTGACCTTCTGCCGGGGTCTGCGGTGTCCCGGTCTCCGCGGGGGCCGGCGTTTGCGCAGGTGCCTGCGGCTGCGGGGTGGCCTCCTCCTGTGGAGCCTCCCCGGTCGGAGCCGTCTGCTGCGGGGCATCCGGGGACTGTGGGGAGGGCGTGGTCTGCGTGCCGGTCTGCCCCGGATCCTGCTCAGGGGTGGGGGTCGGCTCACCCGTCGGCCCGGTCGGTGCCTGCTCCTGCTCCGGGACAGGCGCCTGCCCCGGGACCGGCTCCTCCGTGCTCTGCGACGCCGGGGCGCGTGGGGCCAGCACACCCCGCGCACCCTGCCCATCCTCTCCCGCATCGAGGGTCAGACCGCGCAGGATCAGCAGTACCAGCAGCACCGCGAACAGGTAGGTGGTCGAGGCGCGGGTCCGCCCGTCCCAGGACACGATGCGCGCCCACCTGCCCTGCGCGGCCTCCTCCTTCTCCTCATCCCCCTCAGCATCAGCCGCCGGCTCATCCACCTGCAGGCCCTTCTCGATGATCGCCGGATCCTTACCCTCTTCGTCGGCATAACCCGCCGGCACCGAGGACAGTTCCGTCGGAGCCGAATCCACCGGGACGTCGATCAGCGGAGCGGTGGGTGCCACCACACCACGCAGATCCTGCTTCGTCTCCGGCGGAGCCATCACCTTGTCCTGCAACTCACCGGTGACCGTGGTCGCCGAACCGTACTCATCCCAGAACTCCTCCAGGATCGCGGTCCGCACCGCCCGCTCCACCATCCACTGGGAACCGGCCTCCACCTGCACCATGAACCGCATGTCCACCGTCCACGGCATACCCACCGTCGTCGGCGGATTGATGTTCACGGCCGGGTGCACATCGAGCTCACTGATCAGCTCCGCCGCGATCTCCGGCTGATCCAGGGCGCGCCGGGTGGCGGCCTCGGAACGGTCGATGGCCTCCTGCGGGTCCTTCGACCCCAGCAGCGGCACCGGGATGACGACCACGGCACGGGACCAGTAGTTCGAGGTGTTGATGCTGACCCGGGCCGTCGAGTTCGGGATGATGACGGTGGCCTGGGCCAGGGTGCGGATGCGGGTGGCCCGCATCGTGATCTGGATGACCGTGCCCTCCACGACCACACCGTTGCCCTCGAAGCGCACCCAGTCACCCACGCCGTACTGTTTCTCGCTCAGGATGAAGAAGCCGGCGAGGAAGTCGGCGATGATCGACTGGGCGCCGAAACCGATGGCGGCGGAGACGACGGTGGCGGGGATCGCCGCGCCGGCGAGGGAGAACCCCACCGTCTGGAGGAAGAAGACCAGCAGGAGGAAATAGGCGATCATCTGGCCGATGTAGACGAACACGCCGTTGAGCGCGAGGCGGGTCTTACTCTCGTCGGTGTCGGAGTTCTCCTCGACGTTGCGGTTGAGGAACCGTTGGATCAGTCGGCCCACCCGGGGGATGAGGATCGCGATCACCAGCAGGAGGGCGAGGGTGATGCCCTGGTCGGCTATCCACTGCCAGGTTGATGTGAGCATGTAACGGACAGGCATGGGGCACAACCATAGTGGGGGAGTCTGGGGGTGGAGCTTCAGGGAAGCTGGGAAATGTGTATGATTGTCCGCATGATCAACATTCGACTTGTGGTAGTAGCTGCGCGGCGCCTGCCGTAACGGCCCACCCAGTCGTCTCGACAAGCGCCCTCGACAGCACCCACCTGCAGTGTCTGTTCGGGGGCTTTGTTTTTGGTCGCCTCAAACGTCGTCGACGAATGCTCTCCGGAGTGCCGGCCCCACACCAGGGGAGGGGATCCCGGGGCGCGTGAACAACTGATCCTGTGAATTAGGAGCTTGATAACGTGGCAGCTTCGCAACCGCCCACCCCGGCCACGGTCGCCCAGAAGACCTCCGGTACCGCGCCGGAGCGCATGACCGGCGCCGAGGCGATCGTCCGCACCCTGGAGGAGCTCGGTACCGATCTCGTCTTCGGTCTTCCCGGGGGAGCGATCCTTCCCCTCTACGATCCGCTCTACTCCTCGGAGAAGGTGCGGCACGTCCTGGTTCGCCATGAGCAGGGTGCCGGCCACGCCGCCACCGGCTACGCCCAGGTCACCGGAAAGGTCGGCGTGTGCATCGCCACCTCCGGTCCGGGTGCCACCAACCTGGTGACCCCGCTGGCTGATGCCAACCTCGACTCCGTCCCGATCGTCGCGATCACCGGCCAGGTCGGCCGCGGGCTGCTGGGCACGGATGCCTTCCAGGAGGCCGATATCCGCGGCGTGACCATGCCGATCACCAAGCACAACTTCATGGTCACCGACCCCGACGATATCGCGCGCACCCTGGCCGAGGCGTTCCACCTCTCGCTCACCGGCCGCCCGGGCCCCGTCCTCGTCGATATCCCGAAAGACATCCAGAACGCGGAGCTCGACTTCGTCTGGCCGCCGGTCATCGACCTCCCGGGTTACCGGCCGGTCACCACCCCGCACTCCCGCCAGCTGGCCCAGGCCGTCAAGCTCATCGCCGACGCCCAGCGCCCGGTGCTCTACATCGGTGGCGGCGTCATCAAGTCCGACGCCCACCGTGAGCTGCTGGAGTTCGCCGAGTACACCGGCATCCCGGTCGTCACCACGCTCATGGCGCTCGGTGCCTTCCCGGAGTCACACCCGCTGTACATGGGTATGCCGGGCATGCACGGTTCCGTCCCCGCCGTCGGCGCCATGCAGCGTTCCGACCTGCTCATCGCGATCGGCACGCGCTTCGATGATCGCGTCACCGGCGAGCTGGACTCCTTCGCCCCGGAGGCGAAGATCATCCACGCCGACATCGACCCGGCTGAGATCGGCAAGATCCGTGCCGTCGACGTCCCCATCGTCGGCGATGCCCGCGAGGTCCTCGACGGCCTGCTGCGCACCTACCGCTCCACCACGGGACTGGAAACCCCCGGTGTCGGGGCCTGGGTCGAGTACCTCAACGGCCTGCGGGAGCGTTTCCCGCGCGGCTATGAGGAGCCGGCCGATGGCCTGATCTCCCCGCAGTTCGTCATCGAGCAGCTCTCGCAGGAGGTCGGACCCGACGCCATCTACTGTGCCGGTGTCGGCCAGCACCAGATGTGGGCCGCCCAGTTCATCGATTTCGAGAAGCCGCGCACCTGGCTCAACTCCGGTGGTCTGGGCACCATGGGCTACGCCGTTCCGGCAGCCCTGGGTGCCAAGGCCGGGGCCCCCGACAAGGAGGTCTGGGCCGTCGACGGTGACGGTTGCTTCCAGATGACCAACCAGGAGCTGACCACCGCCGCGGTGGAGGGTTTCCCCATCAAGGTCGCCCTGATCAACAACGGCAACCTGGGCATGGTCCGGCAGTGGCAGACCCTCTTCTACGAGGGCCGCTACTCCAACACCAAGCTGCGTGAGCAGGACGAGTACGTCCCGGACTTCCTCACACTGTCCGAGGCGCTGGGTTGCGTGGCCATCCGCGTCACCAAGCCGGAGGAGGTCCTCCCAGCCATCCGCCAGGCCCGCGAGATCAACGACCGCCCCGTCGTCATCGACTTCATCGTCGGCGAGGACGCCCAGGTCTGGCCGATGGTCGCCGCCGGCAACTCCAACTCCGACATCCAGTACGCCCTGGGCCTGCGTCCGTTCTTCGATGACGAGGCGTCCGCAGCCGAGACCCCGGCGGACATCGACGAGGCCATCGACGAGTCCGCCGAGCAGAAGGAGAACTAACACATGGCGCCCACCGACATCACCCGCAACACCCTCAGCGTTCTCG
Source organism: uncultured Corynebacterium sp. (assembly GCA_964613845.1). GTDB lineage: Bacteria > Actinomycetota > Actinomycetes > Mycobacteriales > Mycobacteriaceae > Corynebacterium. The sequence continues at coordinate 8,158 of CAZTIZ010000013.1, read as the reverse complement.
TCCAGGACGTCGACGGCATCATCTCGCGCGTGGCCGGCATGTTCACCCGCCGTGGCTACAGCCTGGTCTCCCTCGTCTCGGCGAAGACCGACACCGAGGGCATCAACCGCATCACCATCGTGGTCGACGCCAACGAGCTGGTCATCGAGCAGGTCACCAAGCAGCTCAACAAGATCATCCCCGTCCTCAAGGTCGTTCGCCTTGAGGAGGAGAACACGATCGCCCGGGCCATCATGCTGGTCAAGGTCGACGCCGACAACACCAACCGTCCCCAGGTCGTCGACGCCGCGAACATCTTCCGCGCCCGCGTGGTCGACGTCGCCCAGGAGTCCGTGGTCATCGAGGCCACCGGCACCCCGGGCAAGCTGCACGCCCTGCTGGACGTGCTGGAGCCCTTCGGTATCCGCGAACTGATCCAGTCCGGTCAGATCGCGCTCAACCGCGGACCGAAGACGATGGCACCCTCCAAATAACCCTTTGTCCCACCTGGTGGGAAAACCTCCTGGGTTTTCCCGTCAAGTGGGGTCAGAATGCTCACTGCATCCCATGATGTGGTACAAAAATAACCAGGTATGCCGGTGGTACACGCCGGATCTCCACGACGAAAGGTGAGAACTTCTCCCATGGCTATTGAACTGCTCTACGACGCTGACGCAGACCTCTCCCTGATCCAGGGCCGCAAGGTCGCCATCATCGGTTACGGCTCCCAGGGCCACGCCCACGCCCAGAACCTGCGTGACTCCGGCGTTGAGGTCGTCATCGGTCTGCGTGAGGGCTCCAAGTCCGCGGAGAAGGCCAAGGAGGCCGGCTTCGAGGTCAAGACCAACGCCGACGCCTCCGCCTGGGCCGACGTCATCATGCTGCTGGCTCCGGACACCTCCCAGAAGTCCATCTACGAGAACGACATCGAGCCGAACCTCAAGGACGGCGACGCCCTGCTCTTCGGCCACGGCCTGAACATCCACTTCGACCTGATCAAGCCGGCCGATAACGTCGTCATCGGCATGGTCGCCCCGAAGGGCCCGGGCCACCTGGTCCGTCGTCAGTTCGTCGACGGCAAGGGTGTTCCCTGCCTGATCGCCATCGATCAGGACCCGAAGGGCAACGGCCAGGACCTGGCCCTGTCCTATGCCGCCGCCATCGGTGGTGCACGCGCAGGCGTCATCCCCACCACCTTCGAGGCTGAGACCGTCACCGACCTGTTCGGTGAGCAGGCCGTGCTCTGCGGTGGCACCGAGGAGCTGGTCAAGGTCGGCTTCGAGGTCCTGACCGAGGCCGGCTACGAGCCGGAGATGGCCTACTTCGAGGTTCTCCACGAGCTCAAGCTCATCGTTGACCTGATGTTCGAGGGTGGCATCGCCAACATGAACTACTCGGTCTCCGACACCGCCGAGTTCGGTGGCTACGTCTCCGGCCCGCGCGTCATCGACGCCGACACCAAGTCCCGCATGAAGGACATCCTGACCGACATCCAGGACGGCACCTTCACCAAGCGCCTCATCGCCAACGTCGAGAACGGCAACAAGGAGCTGGAGGGCCTGCGCAAGGAGTACGCCGAGCATCCGATCGAGGAGACCGGCACCAAGCTGCGCGACCTCATGAGCTGGGTCAAGAACCCGCTCACCGCGACCGCCTAAGCAACGCGTTCGCTCAGGGAACTCCCTGTTGACGGGGCCCGCCTTCACCGGCGGGCCCCGTCCGCATTTCCGCCCTTTTCCGCGACAATCATTTTCATCCTATTTTCATTAAGGTTTCCAGCAGACTACGCTGGAATCATGGGTACGCCTCATCACGATCACGGACACAACCACGGTCATGCCCCCGCTGGTTCGCTGAAGGCCCTGCTCACCGTGTTCACCCTCACCGCCACGATCTTCCTGGCGCAGCTGCTGGGCGGCCTGGTCTCGGGTTCGCTGGCGCTGCTCTCGGATGCGATGCACATGCTCTCCGATTCCACCGGGCTACTCATTGCCCTGGTAGCCATCCTCATCGGCCGCAGGGACGCCACCCACCGCTCCACCTACGGCTACCGCCGGGTGGAGGTGCTCGCCGCGATGATCAACGCGGCCGTCGTCGCGGGCGTGTCGGTGTGGATCGTCATCAGCGCCCTGCGCCGCCTCGGCGGGCACCACCCCATCGACACCGGCCTGATGCTCGCGGTCGCGGTCGTGGGACTGATCGCCAACGCCATCTCCGCACTCATCCTGGTCCGCCGCCAACACGAGAGCCTCAACATGCGCGGTGCTTACCTGCACGTGCTCTCCGACCTGCTGGGTTCGGTGGCGGTGATCATCGCGGGCCTGATCATCCACGTCACCGGCTGGTTGCCCGCCGACACCATCGCCTCCCTGATCATCGCCGCCCTCGTGCTGCCCCGGGCCCTGCGGTTGCTCTCCGATACCCTATCGGTGCTGCTGGAGCAGGCCCCGCGCGGCGTCGATACCCGCGCCGTCGAGAGCGCCCTCCAGGCGGTGCCGGGCGTGCTGGCCACCCACGACCTGCACGTGTGGAGCACCGACGGCACCGAGCCCCTGGCCACCTGTCACCTGGTGATCGAGGAGGGGGACCGCTCCCCCTGCGATATCCTGCACGATGCGCAGGAGGCCCTGCAGGGGTTCGGGATCACCCACTCGACGCTCCAGCTGGAGCGGGTCGATCACTCCACCCACGAGGACATCTGCTGAGCTCCCGTGCCGGTGGGAACCGCCCTGCGGCGCTAGACTCGTCGCCATGGGTTTCACGACGCCGAGTTACGGTCTGCCTGATCTCTTCGTCCGCATCGAACGGGGGGAGCTGCAGCTGCCGGACTTCCAGCGCGCCTATTCCTGGAACGTGGACCGGATCCGTTCGCTGATCGTCACGGTCCTGCGCGGCTACCCGATCGGCTCCCTGCTCGCACTCGATACCCGCGACGTCCCCGTGCGCTTCCGCCCGCGGCCGCTGGCCGGTGCCCCCGACACCGGGGAGAACCCCGGCATGCTGCTGCTCGACGGCCAGCAGCGGCTGACCAGCCTCTACCACTGCCTGCGTGGCTACGGCGCGGTGGACACCGTGGATTTTCGCTCCAAGCGCATCCGCCGCACCTTCTACGTGGATCTGAACCGTGCCGTTTCGGCGCCCGTCATGCCCGATGAAGCGGTCTTCTCCGTCGATGAGGAGGGGGCGGTCCGCTCCCACTTCGGCCCGGCGATCCCGGGTGGGATCACCGACCGTGATTCGGCCCTGCGTGCCGGGTGCGTGCCCGTGGCCGGCCTGCTGGGGGAGGAGGGCACCGATCTGCTCTTCGACCTGGCGGCGGTGGAGGGTGGCCGCCACCGCGACAGCGTCGAGGACTTCTATGACCGGGTGGTGCGCAACATGGTGGGCTACCGCGTTCCCATGATCCGGATCAACCGGGAGACCGCACAGACCGGCATCGGGTCGATCTTCGCGCAGGCCAATTCCGCGGGCCTGCAGATGGACGTGTTCGAGTTGCTCACCGCCGTGTTCGCCGCCGAGGACCCGGATTTTCAGCTCAAGGAGCACTGGGCGGAGACCCGGCGGATCCTGCAGCGCTACCCGGCCCTCGACGGCATCGGCCGCACGGAGTTCCTCACCGCCGCCTCTCTCCTGGTCACCGCCCGGCGGGGCCGGGCCGCCGGCCAACGCGGGGACATCCTCGACCTGGAGCTGGCGGATTTCCTCAGCGCCGCCCGGGAGCTGCGCATCACCTTCCGGGAGGCCGGGGAGTTCCTCTCCCAGCGCTGCATCCTCACCACCGATCAGGTCCCCTACACCGCCCAGCTCGTGCCGCTGGCGGTGATCATCGCCCTGCTGGCAGACACCCCCCGCGCCCTGACCACCAGCCTGAGCTGGGACCGGCTCAACCAGTGGTTCTGGTGCGGGGTCTTCGGCGAGCTCTACGGTTCCGCAGCGGTGATCCACCGCACGGCCCATGACGTCGACCAGGTCACCGCCTGGATCCGGGAGGAGAGCACCGAGGTGCCCAAGACCGTCGCGGACGCCACCTTCAGCGAGTCCCGATTCTTCTCCGTGCGGGAGGATTCCGGTGTCTATCAGGGAATCTACGCCCTGCTCATGGGGCGTGGGGCCCGGGACTGGCGCACCGCCCGCACCTTCGACCGGTGGACCTTCCGGGAGTTGGCCCCCGGCTTCCACCATGTCTTCCCCCCGCAGTGGTGTCGGGAGCACGGCGTGAACCCGGTGCTCGCCGACAGCGTGCTCAACCGCACCCCCATGGGAAAGCGCACTGAGGTCATGCTCGACGGTGCCTCACCTGCCCGCTATCTCGTGCGGGTACAGAACAAGTCCCTGCTCAAGGACCACGAATTCGATACCGTCCTCGCCTCCCACGAGCTCAACCCGGCGCTGCTGCGACACGGTGATGTGGCAGCTTTCCTGCGCGATCGTCGGGCCCGGTTGGTCGGGGTGGTCGAATACGCGATGGGCAAACCCGTCATCCGCGATGTCGATGACACCGATCCCTCCGGGGGCGAGGAGGGACCGAATGCGTTCGCTACCTAGCCTGTCCCTGCTGGTGGTGGGGATGCTGGCCCTCGGGGCCTGTACCACCCCGCAGGAGACCGGGACCGCCACCCCGGCAGCGGGGACGACGGCCACGGAGACAGCGGCGGTGGCGGATCCATTGCGGCAGGCCCGGGCGGAGAACCTGAACCGGACCGTGGATGAGCGTTTCCCCGCCGAGCCGCTGGTGCTGGTCGATCATGCGGGGCTGGAGACCAGCCTCCTGTTCTTCGATGACTCCGCGACCCTGATCATCGCCGACCCCTCCGATGCCGCGCAGCTGCGGGCGGCGTCGATCGCTGCGGTTACCCACGCACCCGTGCTCATCTACCGCGCCGAGCGTCGGAACGCGCTCATCGCCGAGGTCGAGCGGCTGGGTGCCGAACGCATCCTCCTGACCGGCGACGTGCCACTGGCCACGACCACCGGCGCCCGGACGGTGGTACGTGATCCCGGCACGGTGGAGGCCCTCGGTGAGCTCACCGTCCTGCAGTTCACCGAGCGCACCGTCGACAGGCCCGAGAACATGGTGGCGGAGGTCGCCGCACTCGACCCGGCGGAGCCGACGCTGCTGGTGCCGGGTTGGGAGGAGCTGCAGACGCGGGAGGTGGGGCAGGGCTCCGGGCGGTTACCGGCCTTTCCGGCGCAGTCGCGTCGCGACGCCCAGGCCGCCCCGGTGATCGTGGCCACGGCGGCCACCCCGGTGGTCTCGGTGGCCAACGCCCGCAGCTACGGGGCGGGGGTGCGCGTGCTGGACGGCCCCGATCCCGGGGGTTCCCTGGAATCGATATCGCAGGTTGCGGGCCTGGCGGAGGGCCCGTTGATCGCCCTGGGTGAGCAGTTCGGGGATGCCGGAGTGCTGTCCGCGCGGATCGAGGCGGGGGAGGAGTGGGTGAGGGCTGGGTCCCAGGATCAGCCGGTAGAGTGATTGGGTCTGATGAACAACTAAACGTGGAGGACTTCATGGGGCGGCGGCCGCAGAAACTGGAACTGACCTGGTTCAACAAGGACAAGGCGCTCATTCCGACCGAGGAAGGTAGGTACGGCTACACCTGGGTCGACCCCAAGGACCCCCGCTACTGCGAAACCCACACCCTCATCGTCGACGACGTCGTCCGCGGTACCCAGAGCCCGAAGGAAGAGGGGATCACCTACTCCGAGCGCGCTGACCTCCCCCCCGCGGATAACCTTCTCATCCTGGGTGAATCCGGGGATGTTCTCGAAGCCCTGACCCGGGTGCCGGAGTGGGCGGACAAGTACGTCGGCCAGGTCAAGTGCGTCTACATCGACCCCCCGTTCAACACGGCACAGACGTTTGCCAACTACGAGGACAACCTCGAACACTCCATCTGGCTGACCATGATGCGTGACCGTCTCATCCACCTGCGTCAGCTTCTTTCTGATGATGGATCCATCTGGGTGCACCTCGATGATGTGGAGAACCACCGTATGCGGGTGCTGCTGGATGAGGTGTTCGGGACACAAGGATTCATTTCCACAGTGGTTTGGCAGAAACGGTACTCACGGGAGAGTCGACCAGCTATCGGTGAAGCTCATGACTCCATAATTATCTACTCCAAGAATCCAGCCCTCTGGAAAACGGTTCGAAATAAAATTCCTCGGACTGCTGCTAAGGAATATAAAAATCCTGACAATGATCCCAAGGGGCCTTGGCGGATTGTGCCCATGACTGCACCCGGTACTCGTCCCAACCAGCAATACCCGATTACTGGCCCCGACGGATCAATTCACTATCCCCCAAAGGGACGTTGTTGGAGCACAATTCAATCAGGCTACCGGGAGCTTTTAAACCAGGAAAGAATACGGTTTGGCGCGACAGGAAAAGGAGCTCCCGGTATTCTTCGCTACTTGTCAGAGGATGAGGGACTCACACCTTGGTCATGGTGGTCCCACCCAGAAGTCGGACATAATGACGAAGCCAAACGTGAGCTTATGGAGATGTTTCCAGAATATGATCCTTTCTCCACTCCGAAGCCTGAGCGTCTGATTGAGAGGGTCCTGCATATCTCAACCAGCCCTGGTGACATTGTCTTAGACATCTTTGCCGGTTCCGGTACCACCGCAGCAGTAGCCCACAAGATGGGTCGTCGTTGGGTTACCTGCGAGCTCGTCGAGGACACGATGGAGCGGTTCACCCGCCCCCGACTGGAGAAGGTCGTGCACGGGGAGGACCCGGGCGGCATCACTCTGACGAAGGGTGAGCGGGTCGACGCCACCGAAGACGGCTTGCCGGAAGGACTCAGTGCCGAGGATGCTCAGAAGCTGATCTCGCTGCTCAATAAGGCGATCTCTGACAGTGACGAACTGAAGAAGTCAAAGGACATCCGGGCTCTCAAGACCCTGGTCAAGACGAGTAAATCCAAAGACACCGTGAACTGGCGCGGTGGCGGTGAATTCACCATTGCCCGGCTGTCACCCTCATGTTTCGACTATGACCCCGAGTTGGACCTGGTGACCCTCACCGAGGCGGCCACCGGTTGCACCCTGGTGGCATCGGTGGCGGCAAATCTGGGGTTCTACCTCACACCGGATGATCGTCACTTTGACGGTGTGCTGGGTCGGCAGCATCTGGCGGTAGTTGAGGGTGTGCTCGATGACGCCAAGGTGGATGACCTCATGGCACACCTGCCGGAGGGCCACACGTTACTCATTGCTGCCACCATCGTCACTGAAGGCGTGCGCGAGTATGTCCGCAGTTTCCGGAATGGTTCGAGGGTGCTCAACATCCCGCTGGACATCTTCACCTACACCCAGGCTCAGGAGGAGAACTGAACCATGGCTTTTCACCTCACCTATGACGAGAATCTCATCGAGGAGCTCTCCTCCCGCTTCGATCTGCGTACCCCTAACCGTGAGGCCTTGACCACCCTGGTCACCCGCCTTGACTCCGGTGATTACACCCCGTTGGGTCAGCTCGTGCTGGATCTGGCCACCGGGGTGGGTAAAACCTTCGTCATGGCGGCGTTCATCGAGTACCTGAATCGGCAGGGATACCGCAACGTCATGCTGGTCACCCCCAACACCGTGGTCCAGGACAAAACGGTGCGCGACTTCTCCCACGGCTCCGAACGCTATATCGACGGGTTCCACACTCCGCCGATCCTCATCACCCCGGACAACGCCCAGGGCTTCGCCATCGTTGAGAACTCCCAGAGTCTGTTCGCCACCGGTGACGCATCCATGCTCTATGTCTTCAACGTCCAGCAGCTCTTCCCACCCAAAGACGGTGGTAAGTCACAGGCCACTGGGCGGGAGGCACAGCGTCGGAAGACTTGGCGCTGGCAGGAGGAATACGGCTCGCTCATGGATCACCTGCGCTCCCTCGATGACCTGGTGGTCATTGTCGATGAAGCGCACCTCTTCGGCGCCACGGCCAAGGTCTACCGCTCTGCGCTGGAAGAGCTGCTGCCGCAGGCCACCGTGGGCCTGACCGCCTCACCGGGCAAGAAAGATGACATTGTCTATCGCTACCCGCTGTGGCGGGCAATCAGGGACGGCTACGTCAAGCAACCCGTGCTGGTCTACCGCAACTCCGGTTATGACTCCGAGGAACGCCAACTCCAGGACGCCATGAGTCTGCTGTCGCTGAAGGAAAAGGCGTATGCCGGGTGGC
>CAZTIZ010000012.1:0-40444 GCA_964613845.1 uncultured Corynebacterium sp. | reverse complement strand
TCCTTCTCGATGACTGCGGCCAGGCCCTGGCCGCCGCCGATGCACATGGTGACCAGTGCGGTCCGGGCGTCGCTGCGCTGCAGCTGGTGGGAAGCGGTGACCAGCATGCGTGCGCCGGTGGCGCCGACCGGGTGGCCCAGCGAGATGCCGGAACCCAGCGGGTTCAGGCGCGGGTCGGTGGCCTCCACGCCCCACTCCTTGAGTACGGCCAGTGCCTGGGCGGCGAAGGCCTCGTTGAGCTCGATGAGGTCGATGTCGTCGAGGGTCAGGTCGAGGCGGTCCAGGACCTTCTTCGTCGCGGCGACCGGGCCGATGCCCATGGTCTCCGGGGCGACGCCGGCCAGACCCCAGCCACGCAGGCGGGCGACCGGATCCAGGCCCAGCTCAGCGGCCTTGGCGCGGGTGGTGACGATCATGGCGGCGGCGCCGTCGTTCTGGCCGGAGGCGTTACCGGCGGTGACGGTGGCCTCGGCGTCCTGGCGGCCCATCATCGGGCGCAGGCGGGCCAGGGACTCGGTGGTAGTGCCCGGACGCGGGTGCTCGTCACGGTCGATGACCAGCGGGTCGCCCTTGCGCTGGGGAACGGAGACCGGGACGATCTCCTCGGCGAAGATGCCGTTCTCCTGTGCGGCGACGGCACGCTCGTGGGAGACCACGGACAGCTCATCCTGCGCGTCGCGCGGGATGGAGTACTGCTCACGGAGGTTCTCGGCGGTCTCGATCATGCCACCCGGGATCGGGTGGTTCTTGCCGCCGGCGGTCTCCCGGGCCTCGGCGAGACGGTCGCGGAAAGCCATGTTTCCGCCCTTCTTGCCCCAGCGCACGTCGGCGTCGACGGTGTACTCGGTGCGCGACATGGACTCGGCGCCACCGGCGATGATCAGGTCCGCGGCACCCGCGGAGATGTGTGCGGCGGCGGTGACCACGGCCTGCAGGCCGGAGCCGCAGCGACGGTCGAGCTGCATGCCCGGGACGGTCTCGCCCAGGCCGGCATCCAGGGCGACGACGCGGCCCAGGGCCGGCGCGGCACCGTTGGGGGAGGCCTGGCCGAGGATCAGGTCGTCGACCTCGGTGGGGTCGATGCCGCTGCGCTCGATGAGGGCGCGCACGACGGTGGCGGCCAGCTCCTGGACCGGCACACCGGTGAAGACGCCGCCGTAACGGCCGACCGGGGTGCGCAGGGGGGAACACAGGACGATGTCGGTGTCCTGGATGGCGGGGTTGTCGGTCATGGTGGTGAAAGTTCCTTTCTAGAACAGTTCGGTCGCTGCGAGATCCGTGGAGATCTGGCGGGCGGTGTCGATCAGCGAGGGCAGGAACGCCCGGTACAGCCCGTCGAGGTCGTGGACCGCGGTCTGGGTGGAGATGTTCACCGCTGCCACGATCCTGCCCTCGGGGGAGTGCACCGGGGCTGCCAGGGACCTTAGTCCCGGTTCCAGCTCCTGGTCGACGATCGCCCACCCCTGGTCCCGGATCTGCCCGATCTCCTGCCGGAGTCTTGCCTCGTCCGCGATGGTGGCGGGGGAGAGGGAAACCAGTTCGGTGGTGGCGAAGTACTCATCGAGTTCCTCTTCACCGAGCCCGGAGAGCAGGACCCGTCCCATGGAGGTGGCGTAGGCGGGGAAGCGGGTTCCGATGGTGATCGACACCGTCATGATCCGACGGACCGGCACCCGGTTGACGTATACGACATCCGGCCCGTCCAGTACCGACAGGGAGCTCGATTCGTTCACCCGGAGGGAGAGCTCCTCCAGCCGAGGCTGTGCCAGTGCGGGCAGGCCGAGCCCGGACATGTAGCTGTAGCCGAGTTCGAGGACCCGGGGGGTGAGCCAGAATTCGGTACCATCGGTACCTGCGTAGCCGATACTGACCAGGGTGTGGAGGAAACGGCGCGCCGTGGCACGGGCCAGCCCGGTGGCCTCGGCCACCTGGGCGAGCGTCTGGCGTGGCCGGTCGGCACTGAAGGTGCGTATGACCGCCAGACCGCGGACGAGGGACTGGACGTTGGGGGTCTCTCCCGTCGCCATATCCGGCTCCTTTCGTGGGGGTGGGAAAAAGCTGACCATACAGTTCGCAGCGCGAACCCTTGTGCTGATCGTGAACTTCAGTGTACAGTTTTGATCATGCTGGACAAGACGATTTCATCAATTGATGATGCCGTGGCAGACATTCACGACGGTGCATCCGTGGCCGTCGGTGGATTCGGCCTCGTCGGCATCCCCGCCCGACTCATCGACGCGTTGCGCTCCCAGGGCGCGGGTGATCTGACGATCATCTCCAATAACCTGGGCACCGACGGCTTCGGCCTCGGCCTGCTGCTGCAGGACAAGCGCATCACCCGCTCCATCGGTTCCTACATCGGTTCCAACAAGGAGTACGCCCGCCAGTACCTCTCCGGCGAGCTGACCGTGGAGTTCACCCCGCAGGGCACCCTCGGCGAGCGGATGCGCGCCGGCGGCGCAGGCATCCCGGCCTTCTACACCAAGGCCGGCGTGGGCACCCAGGTCGCCGAGGGCGGCCTGCCGCAGCGCTACAACACCGACGGCACCGTCGACGAGTACTCCAAGCCCAAGGAGACCCGCGAGTTCAACGGTGAGCTCTACGTCATGGAGGAAGGCATCCGCGCGGACTTCGCCTTCGTCCACGCCCACAAGGCCGACCGCTACGGCAACCTCGTCTTCCGTAAGACCGCACGCAACTTCAACCCGGACGCCGCCATGAGCGGAAAGATCACCATCGCCCAGGTCGAGCACCTCGTTGATGAGATCGATCCGGATGAGGTCCACACCCCCGGTATCTACGTCGACCGCATCGTCGTTGTCGGCCCGCAGGAGACCGGTATCGAGAACAGGACGGTGAGCAAGTAATGACTTGGACTCGTGAGCAGATGGCGGCCCGTGCCGCCGAGGAGCTCGAGAACGGCCAGTACGTCAACCTCGGCATCGGTATGCCGACCCTGATCCCGGGCTACCTGCCCGAGAACCTGGAGGTCGTCCTCCACTCCGAGAACGGCATCCTCGGCGTCGGCCCGTACCCGACCGAGGACGAGCTCGACCCCGAGCTGATCAACGCAGGCAAGGAGACCATCACCGTCTCCGAGGGTGGCTCCTACTTCTCCTCCTCCGATTCCTTCGGCATGATCCGCTCCCGCGTGATCGATGTCGCCGTGCTCGGCGCCATGGAGGTCTCCCAGTACGGCGACCTGGCCAACTGGATGATCCCCGGCAAGATGGTCAAGGGCATGGGGGGCGCGATGGACCTCGTCCACGGCGCCAAGAAGATCATCGTCATGATGGACCACACCACCAAGAAGGGCGCCTCCAAGGTCCTGCCGGCCTGTGTGCTGCCGCTGACCGGTGCCAAATGCGTCGACCTCATCGTGACCAACTACGCCGTCTTCGATGTCGACGAGGCCGAGGGACTGACCCTCCTGCAGGTCGCCGAGGGCGAGACCGTCGAGTCCGTCCGTGCGGTCACCGATGCCCCGTTCAAGGTTGCCGAGGGCCTGGAGTAACCTTCCATCAACCCCAGGAATCATCCCCGACCTGACTGGTCCGGGATGATTTTTGTGTCTCCCCCCTCCCTCACGGCCCCCACCTCAGCGGGGAGGTGGGCCCCCACCGTCCTCGACGGAGGGGTTGACGGATTGGTTAGAGTGGTGGGACCACCACGGGGCCTTAAGCGCCCTCCCGAGAGCGAAACGAGATCGATACCTCACATGGCACGAATGCAAGAAAGCGCCGATCTGCTCAAGTGCTCCTTCTGCGGTAAGAGCCAGAAGCAGGTCAAGAAGCTCATCGCCGGCGGCGGCGTGTACATCTGTGATGAGTGCATCGAGCTGTGCAACGAGATCATCGAGGAGGAGATCGGCGCCGCACAGGCCGCCGAGCAGGAGGAGGATCGACTTCCCCGCCCCTCGGAGATCTCCTCCTTCCTGGACACGTACGTCATCGGCCAGGACAAGGCCAAGCGCGTGCTCTCCGTCGCGGTGTACAACCACTACAAACGCATCCGCACCGAGGACGGCTCCGGCCTCGCCTCCCGCCACAGCGGGGAGGAGGACATCGAGATCGCGAAGTCCAACATCCTCCTGCTGGGCCCCACGGGATCCGGTAAGACCTACCTGGCCCAGACGCTGGCACGCATGCTCGACGTCCCCTTCGCCATCGCCGACGCCACCTCGCTCACCGAGGCCGGCTACGTCGGCGAGGACGTGGAGAACATCCTGCTGAAGCTGTTGCAGGCCGCGGACTTCGATGTCCAGCGTGCCCAGCGCGGGATCATCTACGTCGACGAGGTCGACAAGATCTCGCGCAAGTCCGACAACCCGTCGATCACCCGCGACGTCTCCGGTGAGGGCGTGCAGCAGGCGCTGCTGAAGATCCTGGAGGGCACCACCGCATCCATTCCGCCACAGGGTGGACGCAAGCACCCCAACCAGGAGTTCATCCAGCTCGACACCTCCAACATCCTGTTCATCGTGGCGGGCGCCTTCGCCGGTCTGGAGAAGGTCATCCAGGACCGGGTGGGCAAGAAGGGGCTGGGCTTCGGCGCCCAGATCGAATCCGCCTCCGAGCGCGAGAAGGTGGACCTGTTCGAGCAGGTCCGACCGGAGGACCTGGTGAAGTTCGGTCTGATCCCCGAGTTCATCGGCCGTCTGCCGATCGTGGCCACCGTGGACAACCTCGACCGGGAGTCGCTGGTCAAGGTGCTCACCGAGCCGAAGAACTCACTGGTCAGGCAGTATCAGCGCCTCTTCGACATGGATGACGTGGAACTGACCTTCACGGAGCAGTCCCTCGACGTCATCGCCGAATACGCACTGGAACGCGGCACCGGTGCCCGTGGTCTGCGCGCCATCATGGAGGAACTGCTCGTCCCCGTGATGTACGACGTCCCGGACCGGGACGACGTCGCCGAGGTCATCATCACCCCGGAGTCCGTGCGCGGGGAATCGGAGCCGGACCTCGTGCTCCGCGAGGTGACTGACAAGGATGAGGACGCGGAGAGGACCGCCTGACCTGCCCCGCGGGTCAGTTGTTGCCGAACAGGTCCGGCTGGTTGGCGTCGTAGATCCCCAGGGCCGACTGCGGTTCGTCACCTGTCTGGTTGGGGATCAGGTAGCTGCGGTGCCCACTGTCCGGGATGTTCGAGGTCAGGAAGGCCAGGACGGTATCGACCACGAAGCGGTGTATGCCAGCGGTGTTCTCCTCGCTGGTCATGTCCACGCCGAAGAGGTTGACGGTGAGCTCCCGGTTGGCGATGCGGTAGAAGGCGATGGAGGAGATCATCAGGAAGATGTCGTCCGCCGAGATCCCCGGCCGGAAGGCACCGGCGTCCTGGCCGAGCATGAGCAGTTTGTCCAGGTGCAGGCTCACGAAGGACGCATCGACCAGAGGGGCCATGCCGTCGATGCCCAGCACCTGGTGGAGGTTCTCCAGCAGCAGCATGCGCACCGCCTCAGGGTGGTGCAGGAATCGGCCGTAGATGGCGTCGACGAGTTTGCGTACGCCCTCGACGGGGACACTGGAATCCAGTGCCAGGTCCTCGGGCAGAGGGTTGAGCAGGTCGATGGCCGCGACCATCGCCCGGTGGTAGAGCCCCTTCTTGTCCCCGAAGTGGTAGTGGATCATCCGCTTGGACATGCCCGAGGACCGGGCGACGGTCTCCAGTTTCGTCTCCTGGAATCCGAGCTCCGAGAACTCCGCCAGCGCAACCCTGATGACGCGGTCGAGGGTGACACCGTCGTCGGGATCGGCGGGCACGGCATCTGTGGGTCTGTCACCGGAGTCATCGTGGTGCATTCCTGACTTCCTTCGGTTGAGGGGCGGGGGCCGGACCGGGGGCCGCGGAGGGCCCGTCCGGACGTGGCAGGGAGGGTTGTTCCCCCGGTTTCCCCGCCACTGTCGTCTCCATCGTGCCTGAAAGCCGGGTCGGTAGGGCCCAGGTGGGGAAATCGATGTGCCAGTTCGTCAATAGGGCAGGAGAGACGGGGGAGGGGGTCGGCTTCGCGGCCACCCCTGGCTACCTTTTCGGGGGTGAACCGGTGGGTCCGGAAGATCGCTAGGGTGGAGAACGTCAGCGCATCATCCCGGTACGAGAGGACCCCAGCGTCATGAGCACGACCCCCGTGAAAATCGCCGTCACCGGAGCCGCCGGACAGATCGCCTACTCACTGCTGTGGCGCTTGGCCGCAGGTGAGGTCCACGGTCCGGACACTCCCGTCGAGCTGCGGCTGCTGGAGATCCCGGAGGCGGTCGGGGCCGCCGAGGGGGTGGCGATGGAACTCGCCGACTCGGCCTTCCCCCTGTTGCGCTCCATCACCGTCACCGACAGTGCGGAGGAGGCCTTCGACGGGGCCAACGCTGCCTTCCTGGTCGGGGCGAAGCCCCGCGGCAAGGGGGAGGAGCGGGCTGACCTGCTCGCCGCCAACGGCCGGATCTTCGGCCCCCAGGGCCGGGCCCTCAATGACCACGCGGCTGGTGACATCCGGGTGCTGGTCGTGGGGAACCCGGCGAACACCAACGCACTGATCGCCCGGCACTCGGCTCCTGATATCCCGGCCGAGCGGTTCACCGCCATGATGCGTCTGGACCACAACCGGGCCCTGTCCCAGCTCGCGACCAGGCTCGACGTCCCCACCACCGATATCGAGGACATGGTGGTGTGGGGTAACCACTCCGCCACCCAGTTCCCTGATCTGAGCTGGGCGAAGGTGGGGGGCCGGCCGGCCCTCGACCTGGTGGACCGCCAGTGGTACCTCGACGAGTACATCCCGCGGGTGGCCAGGCGTGGCGCCGAGATCATCGAGGTCCGCGGCAAGTCCTCGGCCGCCTCCGCAGCCTCCTCCGCGGTCGACCACATGCGCGACTGGGTGCAGGGCACCGGACAGTGGTCCTCCGCTGCGATCGTCTCCGACGGTTCCTACGGCATCGACGCCGGCCTCATCGCCGGCTTCCCGACGATCGCCGTCGACGGCAGGTGGGAGATCGTGCAGGGCCTCGACCTCAGCGACTTCCAGCGCGAACGCATCGCGGCCAGCGTGGACGAGCTGCGCGCCGAACGCGAGGCCGTCGCCGATCTGCTGGGTTAGGGTCCTTCCCGACGCCCCGGACCCGAACACCCACCAGCTAAGATGATGCGTGTGACTGAGCAGAACATGGGCAATGAAGTGGGTACCAACCGAGCCGACGAGCTCCCGAAGTCCTGGGAACCCCAGGCCGTGGAGGCGGGCATCTACCAGGGCTGGGTCGAGGCCGGTTATTTCACGGCTGACCCGGACAGTGAGAAGCCCGCCTATTCCATCGTCCTGCCGCCGCCCAACGTGACCGGGCAGCTGCACATGGGGCACGCCCTGGATCACACGCTCATGGATTCCCTGGCCCGCCGCAAGCGCATGCAGGGCTATGAGGTGCTGTGGCTGCCGGGCATGGACCACGCGGGCATCGCCACCCAGACCAGGGTCGAGACCATGCTCCGGGAGACCGAGGGCAAGGACCGCTACGACTACGGCCGCGAGGAGTTCATCGCCAAGGTCTGGGAGTGGAAGGAGAACTACGGTGGTCAGATCACGGAGCAGATGCGCGCCATCGGTGACTCCGTCGACTGGTCGCGGGAGCGCTTCACCCTCGACGAGGGCCTGTCGCGCGCGGTGCAGACCATCTTCAAGAATCTCTACGACCGCGGCCTGATCTACCGCGCCAACCGGCTGGTCAACTGGTCACCGGTGCTGGAGACCGCCGTGTCCGATATCGAGGTCGTCCACCGGGACGTCGAGGGTGAGCTGGTCTCCATCCGTTACGGCTCCCTCGACGACGCTGAGCCGCACCTGACCGTGGCCACCACGCGCGTGGAGACGATGCTCGGTGACGTGGCCATCGCCGTCCACCCTGAAGACGAGCGCTACCGCGACCTCATCGGCACCGAGTTCGACCACCCCTTCCGTGAGGACCTGAAGCTCAAGGTCATCGCCGACGATTACGTGGACCCGGAGTTCGGCTCCGGTGCCGTCAAGGTCACCCCGGCGCACGACCCCAACGACCACGCCATGGGCCAGCGCCACGACCTGGACATGCCCACGATCATGGATGAGACCGGCCACATCGCCGACACGGGCACGCAGTTTGACGGCATGGACCGTTTCGAGGCCCGCGTCAAGGTGCGTGAGGCACTGGCCGAGCAGGGCCGTATCGTCAAGGAGGTACGCCCCTACCTGCACTCCGTCGGCCACTCCGAGCGTTCCGGTGAGCCCATCGAGCCGCGCCTGTCCCTGCAGTGGTTCGTCCGGGTGGAGCAGCTGGCGAAGATGGCCGGTGACGCCATCCGCGAGGGCGACACGAAGATCCACCCGGAGTCCATGGAGCCCCGCTACTTCGAGTGGGTCGACAACATGCACGACTGGACGATCTCGCGTCAGCTGTGGTGGGGCCACCGCATCCCGATCTGGTACGGCCCCGGTGGTGAGGTGGTCTGCGTCGGACCTGACGAGGAGCCGCCGGCGGGCGAGGGCTGGGTGCAGGACCCGGACGTCCTGGACACCTGGTTCTCCTCGGCCCTGTGGCCGTTCTCCACGATGGGCTGGCCGGACCGGACCCCGGAGCTGGCGAAGTTCTACCCGACCTCCGTGCTGGTCACCGCCTACGACATCCTGTTCTTCTGGGTGGCGCGGATGATGATGTTCGGCACCTTCGCCGCAGAGACCACCCCTGAGCTGCTCGGTCAGGGCCGGGACGGGCGCCCCCAGGTGCCCTTCACCGATCTGTTCCTTCACGGCCTGGTCCGCGACGAGCACGGCCGCAAGATGTCCAAGTCCCTGGGCAACGGCATCGACCCGATGGACTGGGTGGAGGAATATGGTGCGGACGCGCTGCGCTTCGCCCTGGCCCGCGGCGCGAACCCCGGCGTGGACCTGCCGATCGGCGAGGACAACGCCCAGGCCGCCCGCAACTTTGCCACCAAGCTGTACAACGCCACCAAGTTCGCGTTGATGAATGGCGCGGCGGTAGGGCAGCTGCCGGCACGGGAGGAGCTGACCGATGCCGACCGTTGGATCCTCGACCGCCTGGAGCAGGTCCGCGCTGAGGTCGACGGCTACTTTGACGACTACCAGTTCGCCAAGGCCAACGAGGCGCTCTATCACTTCGCCTGGGACGAGGTCTGTGACTGGTACCTGGAGATCGCCAAGACCCAGATCCCGCGCGATGGGCAGACCGAACGCGGACGCAACACCCAGCTGGTGCTCGGCCGCGTCCTTGACGTCGTGCTGCGCCTGCTGCACCCGGCGATGCCCTTCGTCACCGAGGTGCTGTGGAAGGTGCTGACCGGCAACGAATCCATCGTGCTGGCCCCGTGGCCGACCGCCGCGGACACCAACGACGGCGTGGACACCGACACGACCGCCGCCCGCCGTATCGACGACGCCGACAAGCTCATCACCGAGATCCGTCGTTTCCGTTCCGACCAGGGCGTCAAGCCCTCCCAGAAGGTGCCGGCCGCCATTGACTTCGCGGCCGCAGACCTGTCCGACCAGGAGGAGCTGGTCCGCTCCCTGGCCCGGCTCACCGCACCGGAGGAGGGCTTCGCCGAATCCGCCTCCATTGAGCTGCGTCTGTCGCGGGCGACGATCACCGTGTCCCTGGACACCTCCGGCACCGTCGATGTCGTCGCCGAGCGTAAGCGTCTGGAGAAGGACCTCGCCGCCGCGCACAAGGAGCTGGAGGGCACCGAGAGGAAGCTCGGCAACGAGGCCTTCCTGGCCAAGGCGCCGGAGGCTGTGGTCGACAAGATCCGCACTCGTCAGCGGGTGGCCCAGGAAGAGGTCGAGCGCATCACCGTCCGCCTCACGGCGCTGGGGGAGCAGAAGTAGTGGCTGATCAGGACAGGAACGAACAGCGCGACGAGGAGCTGCTGGCCCGGATCGGCGAGGTCGACGACATCGCTGACCTGGAGGAGCTCCTGGCCGCCGCAGGCGTCGGTGAGGACGGGGTGGACGGGGACGGCGATGAGGCCGACCTTGAGTTCGGTGCGGTGAAGGTCACCGAATCCGGCCTGACGCTCAATCTCGGCGGCGGCGGGGAGGACACCGGCGAGGACGCCGACGCCCCCGTCGAGCGCCCGGTCACCGCGCAGGACCTGGCTGAGCTGGCTCAGGTCGAGGAGGAGCTCAACGAACGCTGGCCGGAGACGAAGATCGACCCGTCGCTGGAGCGCATCGAGATGCTCATGGACCTGCTGGGTTCCCCGCAGCGCTCCTTCCCCGCCATCCACGTGGCCGGCACGAACGGCAAGACCTCCACGGTGCGGATGATCGAGGCGTTGCTGCGCGCCTTCCACCGCCGTACCGGACGCACCACCAGCCCGCACCTGCAGCTGGTCACCGAACGCATCGGCATCGACGGGGCGCCCGTCCATCCGGCGGACTACGTGCGTATCTGGCGCGAGATCCAGCCCTACGTGGAGATGGTCGACGAGCGTGCCGGCCTCCGCATGTCGAAGTTCGAGGTGCTCACCGCCATCGCATACGCGGCCTTCGCCGACGCGCCCGTCGAGGTCGCCGTCGTCGAGGTCGGCATGGGCGGGCGGTGGGACGCCACCAACGTCATCAACTCCGACGTCGCCGTCATCATGCCCATCGGTCTCGACCACACCGACTATCTCGGTGAGACCATCGAGGAGATCACCGCGGAGAAGGCCGGCATCATCAAGCCGCGCTGGGATGCCACCGACCTGCTCACCCCACCGGACAACGTCGCGGTCGTGGCCGAGCAGGATCCGGCGGCCATGCGCATCATCCTGGAGCGCGCCGTGGGCGCCGACGCCGCCGTGGCCCGGGCCGATTCCGAGTTCGGCGTGCTGGAGTCCACCATCGCCGTCGGCGGCCAGCAGCTGCGGCTGCGTGGCCTGGGTGGGGAGTACGACGAGATCTTCCTGCCGCTGTCGGGTGAGCACCAGGCCCGGAACGCGGCGGTGGCACTGGCGGCCGTCGAGGCGTTCTTCGGCGCCGGGGCGGGCCGCCCCCTCGATCTGGCGACCGTGCGCCGCGGCTTCGCCTCGGTGGCCTCCCCGGGCCGGCTGGAGCGGGTGCGTAACTCACCGACCACCTTCATCGACGCCGCCCACAACCCGCACGGTTGTGCGGCGCTGGGCCGTGCGCTGGAGCGGGACTTCGACTTCCACCGGCTGGTCGGGGTGGTCGGGGTGCTCGACGACAAGGACGCCCGGGGTATTCTCCTCGCCCTGGAGCCCTATCTCAGTGAGGTCGTGTGCACACAGAATTCGAGCCCCCGGGCCCTCGACGCGTACGATCTGGCGGAGTACGCCCGTGACATCTTCGGCGAGGAACGCGTCCACGTCGACGACTCGTTGCCCGGCGCATACGCGCTCGCCGTGGAACTGGCGGAGGACGCGGACGTGCAGTCGGGTTCCGGTGTCGTCCTGACCGGTTCCGTGGTCACCGCCGGGGAAGCCAGAACCATGTTCGGAAAGGACCCCGCATGAGCGAGAACCGGCAGCCCGACGCTGATCCCGGGAACGAGGGGAGCGGTGAGTACGGCCCGCTCGGCCCCGGCCGTGCGCCGGAGAAGGACCCCATGAGAGGTATCCGGGGGGTGATGGCCGGCACCCTGGTGATGGAGGCGATCACGATCCTCCTGGTCCTGACGGTCATCCTGCGGATCGATGACGGCGCCTACTGGACGACCTTCAACTGGGTGTACATCACTGTGGTGGGCGTGGCCCACCTGCTGATGGCCTTCCTGCAGCGGCTGCGGTGGTCGCTGCCGGTGAACCTGGTGCTGCAGTTGTTCGTGCTGGCCGGTGTGTTCGTCCACCCCTCGGTGGGGATCATCGCGGTGGTCTTCATCGCGGTGTGGTGGTACATCCTGCATCTGCGTGCCAACCTCATCCAGCGTATGAAGCGTGGTCTGCTGGTCACCCAGCATATGTGAGGTCGGTGTGGTCGACGGGCCCGGAGGGGGATATTCCCCTCCGGGCCGTCTCCCATTTCCGGGGCATCAGCTCCTGCGCGTGACCGGGTGGCCGGAGGCGATCGAGATGCGGTTGTAGGTGTTGATCATGATGATCGCCCATTCGAGGGCGGCGACCTGTTCCTCGGCGAAGATCTGGCAGGCGGCCACGGCGGGATCGGTGCGGGGCCGGTCGGAGGGCAGCAGCGTGAGGGTCTCCGCCAGGTCCAGGGCGGCGCGCTCCCGCTCGTCGAAGACCTCGGCCTCCCGCCAGGAGGGCAGGACGTTGAGCTGGATCTCCTCGACGCCGGCCCGGAGGGCGGCGGGGACGTGGATGGACAGGCAGGCGGCGCAGCCGTTGATCTGGCTGACGCGCACACTGACCAGTTCGATGAGACTCAGTGGCAGGTCCACGTCAGGGTAGATCTCACGCAGCTGCCTGGTCACCTTGTTGAGGCCGCGGTAGACCTCGGGGTAGAACTTGTCGAGATAAGGCGGACGGGGGGTCATTTCTCCTCCTCGTTGAATTCGGCGGTCTCCACATCGGTGGGGGCGCGCCAGTGGCGGCCGGATTCCTGCCTCTCCAGGTATCCCCTGACGAAGGGGCAGACCGGCACGATGCACCTGCCGGTGGCGGCGGTGTCGGCGACCGCCTCGCCGATGAGCAGTGAGGCGAGGCCGCGGCCGCCGTGGGCTTCGTCGACCTCGGTGTGGAAGAAGATGCGCTCCGGGCCATCGGCTCCCGCCCGGTCCTGGTAGTCGGCCAGGCCGACGGTCTGGCCGAGCTCATCGTCCGGGTAGCTGATCAGGTAGCGGCGGCTGTCGGGGTCGTGCCGGACGGTGACCTCCCGGCCGTGTTTGTCCTGCATGCTCAGATCCTCTCCTCGGGGCGGGCGACCGGTTCGGGGCTGACCCGGGGCCTGATCGCCGCGTTGGGCAGCTTCGGGGCCGGCAGCCACCCGGGACCGTCCGGATGGTGTCCGACATACCCTTCAGTGTGGCCGAAACGGTCGTCGCGTGCCTGCCACTGCTCGCGGTAGCGGGTGATCTCCGCGTGGTCGCGGCCGATGAAGTTCCACCACATGACGATGTTCTCGGTGAAGGGCTCGCCGCCGATGAGTACCAGGCGGGCCGGGGCCTCACCGTGGTTGCGGATGCGCAGCCGGGTCTCGCCGACACCGGTGTAGGCCAGCTCCGTGGGCCGGACGGTGACGCCTTCGATGTCGACGTCACCCGCGTCGACCAGCAGCCCGTGTTCGTGGTCCGGATCGACGTCGAGGGACAGCGTGGCACCGGGATCGAGGCGCAGCTCCGCACCGACCAGGGGGGTGAAGGTGGTCACCGGGGAGGTCTCACCGAGCAGGGAGCCGAGGAAGACCAGGGCCTGCCCACCGTCGAAGTCGACCGGCTCCGGTGCGTGGTGGTCGAAGCGGCGGGGGCCGTGGCGGTCGGAGTCGGGCAGGACGGTCCACAGCTGCACGCCGTGGAGGACGGTGGTGTCGGTGGTGGAGACCTCGGAGTGGCAGATCCCGGCGCCGGCCGTCATCAGGTTGACCTCGCCGGGGACGACTGTGGCGTGGTTATCGCCGGAATCGTGGTGTTCGACATTGCCCTCGAACAACCAGGTGACGGTCTGCAGGCCCGTGTGGGGGTGCGGGGCCACGTCCATGCCGCCGGTGACGGCGACGTCGTCGGGGCCGTAGTGGTCCACGAAGCACCAGGCGCCGATGAGACTGCGCTGGCGCTGGGGGAGGGTGCGGTGGACCGTCATGGCTCGGGGTCCGCCCAGGGGTACTTCCCGGGAGGTGATGATCTCGACCTTCGCGCCATCGGTGCAGTGGGGGGTGGTGGGGGAGAGGATCTGTTCTTCGGGGTGCTGATCTGTGACGGACATGACGCCACCCTACCAGCGAAAATGATGACTTGTCAGCAAAGTTATCGGGGGTGCGGCGACTAGGCTGTCGGTATGCGCTCCCTCTACCTAGGTCTCGCCGCCGCCCTGTGTGTGGTAGCCCTGGCCCTCCGGCTTTTCGACGTCTCCACCCTCGCCGCGCTCCTCGCTCTCCTGCTCGCCGGCATCTTCCTCGTGCTCGGCCTGAGGGTGGTGGCCGCGGACCGCGCGCCCCACCCGATCGAACTCGACGGTGAGAAGCGCGCCACCCTTCGGGAAATGCTCGACCGCGGCGACGAGGCCACGGCCATCCGCCAGGTCCAGCTCTGGTTCCGGGACGCCAACCCGGAACAGGCGCGCCGGGTCGTCGCGGAACTGAGCTGAGATGAAGTGAGATGAAGATCTTCCTGCGGATACTGCTCCTGCTGCTCCTGGCCCTGGTGCTGGCGGTCGGCACCTTCTACTTCGTTTCCTGCGGCCCCCTCAACGACATCCGGGCGCAGCAGCAGGCCGCCAGCTTCCGGCAGGAGACCGAGGACCTCGGCCTCGGCGGACATCTGAGCTATCACAGCGAGGTCGATCCGAAGGGTTCGGCCACCGTCACCATCACCGCCGACCTGGCCGGTCTGGACCGCAGCGAGATGATCGAGGCGGTCCGTCTCATGGACTCCCAGCGTGGTGAGGGGCCGGTCCCGGTGCGCCAGGTGGTGCCCCGCTTCGAGGTCGACGGGGTGCAGTTCTCCGACGCCAGGGAAGTGGACCCGGGCATCTTCGAGGCCGTTATTCGACTCGCCTACCCGGGCAGCACCGTGGAGCGGGTGCGTCTCCAATTGTCCGGACGCATGATCTCCCTCACCTTCGCCCCCTGTGTGGACGCCGACTGCCGGGTGGCCCGGGCGGCACCGCTGCTGGCGGAGTACGTGACGATCGTCGACAGGCAGCTGCAACTGAGTCGGGAACACGACGCCGGGCACGAGTTCCGGCTGTGTCTGCGACTCTTCTTCGGCGAGGAGCGGATCAACGCCTGTACCCTGTCCACTGCCGACGCCCCCGAGCTGGCGACGCTGCGCGCCGTGCTGGAGAGCGGGGAAACTAACCGCTAACTCATCACCACCCCGTCGGGCCCGCCCTCAGCGCGCTGATCGGAGCCGGCTCAGGTAGGATCTTCGCCATGACTGAACGCACTCTCATCCTGATCAAGCCGGACGGCGTCACCAACGGCCACGTCGGCGAGATCATCGCCCGCATCGAGCGCAAGGGCCTCAAGCTCTCTGCCCTGGATCTGCGTGTCGCTGACCGCGCCACCGCCGAGCAGCACTACGCCGAGCACTCCGACAAGCCCTTCTTCGGTGAGCTCGTCGAGTTCATCACCTCCGCGCCGCTGATCGCCGGCATCGTCGAGGGCGAGCGTGCCATCGAGGCCTGGCGTCAGCTGGCCGGCGGCACCGACCCGGTCTCCAAGGCCACCCCGGGCACCATCCGCGGCGATTTCGCCCTGACCGTCGGCGAGAACGTCGTCCACGGCTCCGACTCCCCGGAGTCCGCCGCCCGTGAGATCTCCATCTGGTTCCCCAACCTCTAGAGTCTCCGCCACCTCCTGACCACCTCCGCCACGTAGTGGAGGTGGTCTTCGCGTTCCCCGTGGACAGCGCCCCGACAGTCGCCGGTTTCACACCGGCGACGGTCGACCGCCGACTACCATCAGGGAACAGGTCCGTGGGTAGGGAGGCAGTGATGGCAGGAAGTCACCGGCCGCAGCAGGCGCGGTCCGTCGAGAAGCGTCGGCTCATCCTGGCCGCGGCCACCGGGCTCATGCTGCAGGAGGGGGTCAAGGCGGTCACCCACCGTGAGGTCGCGGCCCGGGCCGGGGTCTCCGCCGGCTCCGTCGGCTACTATTTCAGCAACCGCGACCGCCTCCTGCGCGAGACGGTGGAGGGGGTGCTGGAGTCCCGTCGGAGCGCCGCCCGCACCCTGATGGAGGAGATCGACGGGCCATGCCCACCGGCGGAGACCGCCACCCTGTTGCTCCGCGTCTTCATCGGTGGGGAGCCCACCGATGAGGCGCTGAGTAGGTGGCTGGGCTGGGCGCTGGATAGCTCCCGGGAGTCCGCTGAGATCGCCGCCCTGATGGCTGGGGCCAGAGAGGGACTCGATCTGAACCTGCACCGGATCCTCGACCTGACCGGCCACCCGGGAGTGCCCGTGGAACTGGTCTCCATGATCATCAACGGTGCCACCGTCAACTGCCTCGTGGAGCGGCGGGAGGGTACCGTCGAACTGATCTGCCAGGCCCTGGCCAGTCTCATCGAACGTCGCCGCTGACCCGACCTCCCGGTCGCTGCGGAGCCGGCCACCGGGGATATGAGACAATGGTGACCGGCTGCACCGTCGTCGCCCCCGCGCCCGGGGTCGCTGAGACCGTGCACGCCGAGGAACAACTGAAGATTGACCGCCAAGCCTTCAGGCGGGTGTCCCCGTGCGGCGGCGGCGATGATCCATCGCCAGCGCCCGGGCACACCGCGCCGGACAACATGTACAGGAGTACCCGTGGCTGATTCCACAGCATCCAACGCCCCCGACGCACAGGGCGGGAACACAGAAGAGAAGAAGGCGGACGCCACCCCGAAGGCGCGGAAGAGCACCCGCCGGGCCGTACGCAAGACCACGAAGAAGACCCCGGAGGCCACCGGGAAGACGAAGGAGGGGACCGCGGCCCCGGACAGGCGCGCCAAGCGTGCGGTGAAGAAGACGACCACCCCGGAACAGTCCGGGGACATCGCCCAGGCAGCCGCCGACCTCGATACCTCCGGTCTCGGCGAGAAGACCCGCGTCCACGTCCTGGCCAAGGCCCTCGGCGTGACCTCCCGCGACCTCATCCTCGCCCTCGATGGCATCGGTCTGGTCAAGGTCGCCCAGTCCACCCTGGCCAGGGCAGAGGTGCGCCAGCTTCTCGACGTCCTCGCCGACGACGCCGGGGCCACCGGGCCAGCCCCCGCCGCCGCGGAGGGGGAGACCGCCGCGGGGGCTGCCACCGGGGAGCCGGTGGAGAAGATCCGCACCCGCGTGCGCAAGAACGTCGCCAATGAAATCCACCAGATCGAGGAGAAGGTCGATGCCGACCTGGCGTCGGTCGTCGAGGAGCGCCAGCCCTCTGAGCTGCTGGAGGACGTCACCCCGGAGATCACCCCGGCCCCGCAGAACCGCCGGAACACCGACGCGGACCCCTTCGTCCCCCTCTTCCGCCCGCCGGCGGCCACCACCGAGGTGGAGAGCACCGACACCCCCGTGGAGGAGATCGACGAGCAGGACGAGAGCGACGAGGACGAGAGGTCCTCCGCCTCCCGCCGGCGCCGCCGGGGCCGCCGGGGCAGTGGCCGGGGCCGCGGCACCGACGAGACCGCCACGCCGAAGCAGGGCGATGTCGATGAGCGGGAAGCTGACCCCACCGCAGACCCGGAGACAGAGGAGGACCTGCCGGAGGAGCCAACCGCCCTGCGCGGTTCGACCCGCCTGGAGGCGCAGCGCCGCCGCCGCACCGAAATGCGCGAGGAGGGCCGCCGGAAGCGTCACATCGTCTCCCAGGCGGAGTTCCTGGCGCGTCGTGAATCCGTGGAACGCACCATGGTGGTGCGGGAGCGGGAGCGTCACGACCACGCCGGCCTGGTCACCCAGGTGGGTGTGCTGGAGGACGATCTGCTCGTCGAGCACTTCGTCACGAGTGAGACGCAGGCCTCGATGATCGGCAACATCTACCTCGGCCGGGTGCAGAACGTGCTGCCGTCCATGGAGGCCGCCTTCATCGACATCGGTAAGGGACGCAACGGTGTGCTCTACGCCGGCGAGGTGGACTGGAAGTCCGCGGGCCTGGGCGGACGCGGCCGTCGCATCGAGCAGGCGCTCAAGTCCGGGGATCAGGTCCTCGTGCAGGTCAGCAAGGATCCCGTGGGTCATAAGGGTGCGCGTCTGACCACGCAGATCTCCCTGGCGGGCCGCTTCCTGGTCTATGTGCCCGGCGGTCGCAGCGCGGGTATCTCGCGCAAGCTGCCCGGCCCCGAGCGCAAGCGCCTCAAGGAGATCCTCGGCCGCGTCATCCCCGGCGAGGGGGGCGCGATCATCCGCACCGCCGCGGAGAACGTCCCCGAGGAGGCCATCGCCACGGACGTCAACCGCCTGCACCGACTCTGGGAGAAGATCCAGTCCGACGCGCAGAAGGAGATGGATGCCAAGGGCACCGGTCCGGTCGCCCTGTACGAGGAACCCGACATGCTCGTCAAGGTCGTTCGCGATCTGTTCAACGAGGACTTCACCTCACTGCTCGTCGACGGTGACCGGGCCTGGAAGACCGTCCACGCCTACGTGAGGTCCGTGGCCCCCGATCTGCTCGACCGCGTGAGCCGCTACCGCGGCGAGGATTACGGCGGACTCGACGCCTTCGAGGCCTTCCGTATCGAGGAGCAGCTGCAGAAGGCACTCCACCGCAAGGTCTGGCTGCCCTCCGGCGGCTCCCTGGTCATCGACCGCACCGAGGCGATGACCGTCATCGACGTCAACACCGGCAAGTTCACCGGCTCCGGCGGCAACCTGGAGGAGACGGTCACCCGCAACAACCTCGAAGCCGCTGAGGAGGTGGTCCGTCAGCTGCGCCTGCGTGACATCGGCGGCATGATCGTCGTCGATTTCATCGACATGGTCCTGCCCGAGAACCAGGACCTCGTCCTGCGTCGCCTCAAGGAGGCCCTGGGCCGCGACCGTACCCGCCACCAGGTCTCCGAGGTCACCTCCCTCGGCCTGGTCCAGATGACCCGTAAGCGCCTGGGCACCGGCCTGCTGGAGACCTTCTCCACCGAGTGCGAGGCCTGCGGGGGCAGCGGCGTCATCCTCCACGATGATCCCGTCGACGAGCGTCCGGACCCGGTAGAGCGCGCCCCCCAGCGCGGTCGACGCCACGGCGGTGCCGCCAGGGACGCCGTCCGTGAGCAGAACCGCGAACAGGCCGGTCAGCCCGCACAGCGCCCCGCCGCGACCCCGGCGAAGGACATCGAGGAACTCGCCGCTGCCGTCGTCCTCACCGACGACGTGGCAGAGGAACCGGCACAGCGTGAGCAGCAGGAGGAGCGCGCCTCACGTCGTTCCCGCCGGAACCTCGACCGCTCCCGCCGGGCGGAGAAGCGCGACGTGCGTCGCGACACCCCGGCCGAGGAGACCGGCAGCGACATCGAGGCCATCGTCGCCGCCGCCGTGAGCCTGGCCGACGAGGTCGACCCCGATGAGCCCTCCGGTGCGGACCTTCACCCCATCACCGAGGAGGGACCGGAGACCGGGACCACCCCGACCGGGGAGAAGACCTTCCAGCAGGCTGTCGCCGAGTTCGAGGCCTCCCCGCGTCGACGCCGCCGTACCCGCGGAAACTCCCGCTCCGATCACCGTCCGCGCCAGGAGGAGTTCCGTTCCGCACCGGTGGATGTGGAGGCGGCATCAGAGGCACCGACGGAGTCGACGCAGCCTCCCACCGGTTCCACCGGTGACAGGGAGGAGGGACGCCGTCGCGGCCGCCGTGACACCCGTGCCCCCCGTCAGTCGCAGAGGGACCGGCGGAACCAGCGTCCTGAGCGGGTGGAGCATGCGGAGCCTTCCGCCGGGGTGGAGACCCCGGAAAGGGCCGCGCCGACCCCCGCCGCTGAAGCCGCTCCGAGCTCCGGTGCCGCCTCACGCAGACGTCGTCGCGTGGTGCGCCGGGTGTCCGGTGCCACGGAGGCCCCCGCGCCCGTCGAGAAGCGGACCCAGACCCCGGAACCGGCCGTGGAGCAGGAGGCGCAGCCGGCCCCGGCCGCCCAGAAGAAGGCTGGTCGTGGCCGACGTCGGGCGACACGACGCACGACCTCCAGGTAGCCGGTGGCAGGGCGGTTTGTCTTTTCGCCGCCCTGCGCGGTACTCTTTGACAGTCGCTGTTTTGGGGTAACTTGCGCCGTGCCGATCCCTTCCGGATCGTCCACGTGCCTGCAGATCCCGAAACGCTGTGAAATACACGTCCATTCAGGGGCCCGTCCGGGCCCTGAGCCGAGTTTAGATAAGGGGTAACCCTCCTATGTACGCGATCGTCAAGACCGGCGGCAAGCAGTACAAGGTTGCCGAAGGTGACCTCGTCAAGGTCGAGAAGATCGAGGGTGAGCCGGGTTCGTCCGTGGCTCTCACCCCGGTTCTGCTCGTCGACGGCGCCAATGTCAAGTCCACGTCCGGGGACCTCGCCGATGTCAGCATCTCCGCTGAGATCGTCGAGCACGCCAAGGGCAAGAAGATCGACATCCTGAAGTACAAGAACAAGACCGGTTACAAGAAGCGTCAGGGCCACCGTCAGCCGCTGACCGTCATCAAGGTTACCGGCATCAAGTAGGCCTGAAGGCCACTCCGAGCAGATCCCAGAGGAGGGACAACCATGGCAACTAAGAAGGGTGCTTCCAGCTCCAGCAACGGCCGCGATTCCGAGGCCAAGCGCCTTGGCGTCAAGCGTTTCGGTGGTCAGCAGGTGAACGCCGGTGAGATCCTGGTCCGTCAGCGCGGCACCAAGTTCCACCCGGGTGAGAACGTCGGTCGCGGTGGCGACGACACTCTCTTCGCCCTGAAGTCCGGTGCCGTCGAGTTCGGCATCAAGCGTAACCGTCGCATTGTCAACATCGTCGAGAACGCACCGGTCGCCGTCGACGCCTAGTCGACGCCCCGGTACCGTCAAACCCGCCAGCTCCCCCTGGGAGCATCGGCGGGTTTCGGTCTATTCCGGGGCCGCGGGCAGGGCCACGCGGCCGGGCCGTCACTGACGGTCGCTGTCTCCCCGGTGGTCGATCGCGGCCTCAGGGATGTCCAGGCGCTGCCACGGCAGGTCCCTCTTCAGTCCCTCATCACGCCGCAGCCAGCGGGTGAACGCCGACTCCACCTCGGCCTGGGTGTCCACCCGCACGTGGAAGTGCCGGGAGATGGAACCGTCCCGGTACTCCAGCAGCCAGGTGTCCCCATCCGGCCGGTAGGTGGTCTGCAGGTAGGTCTCGGCGGCGGCGAGATCGGTGACGATGAGGAAGTCCGTCGCGAAGTCACCGGACTCCGCCTCCTCCTGCTCCCGCTTCACCGTGCTGAGCAGGTGGGGGAGGGCGGCCGGCGAGACCACCGGCAGGTCGAGCGTGGCGGTTTCCGTGGAGAAGTCCTCGACCTCGTCGCCGACCAGGACAACCTCCCGGTGGGTGGCGGTGGCCAGACCCAGGTGCTGATCGGTGGCCACGGCGGCCAGCCAGGCCGCGGTGTCGCTGACGGCGCGGTCGGTGACGGAGACCAGCAGGCATCGGTCGCCACGCAGGTGTACCGCGCCGTCGACGAGCTCCACCCCTTCCCGGGGCAGAAAACGGGCGTTGGCGTTGATCTCGTCGCGCAACCGTTCCAGCAGCTCGCTGGTGGTGGTCTGCTCGGCGTCGAGGCGCAGCCGCAGTTGCGGCCAGGCCCCGTCACCGATGATCTCGGGAGTTCCCGCCTCATCGTGGTCGGGCGCAAAGAGCACGAAGTCGTGGCTCACGTGAACATCCTTTCCTGAAACTGACAATTTTCTGCTTAATCCTACGGCCAACACCGGTGATACTATCGGCCTACCCCGCAACAACCTGGAGGAATCCCCATCATGTCCCGCTTCGTAGACCGTGTCGTACTGCACCTGACCGCCGGTGACGGCGGCCACGGCTGCGTGTCCGTGCACCGTGAGAAGTTCAAGCCCCTGGGTGGTCCGGACGGCGGCAACGGCGGACACGGAGGCGATATCATCCTGGAGGTCTCGACCCAGGTCCACACTCTGCTGGATCTGCACTTCCGCCCCCACCTCAAGGCCGAACGCGGCAGCAACGGAGCAGGCCGTCACCGTAACGGGGCACGCGGTGAGGATCTCCTCGTCGAGGTGCCCGTCGGCACCATCGTGCTCGACGCGAAGGGCGAGACCCTCGCGGACCTCACCGTTCCCGGCACCCGCTTCATCGCCGCGGCCGGTGGCGTGGGCGGGCTGGGCAACGCCGCGCTCGCCTCCAACCGACGCAAGGCCCCCGGCTTCGCCCTCAACGGTGAGCCCGGTCAGGGGCATGACCTGATCCTCGAACTGAAGTCCATGGCCGACGTCGGCCTCGTCGGTTTCCCCTCGGCGGGCAAGTCCTCCCTGATCTCGGTGCTCTCCGCCGCCAAGCCGAAGATCGGCGATTACCCCTTCACCACCCTCCAGCCCAACCTCGGTGTGGTCAACGTCGGCCATGAGTCCTTCACCATGGCTGACGTGCCCGGACTGATTCCTGGTGCCTCCGAGGGTCGCGGGTTGGGCCTGGACTTCCTGCGCCACATCGAACGCACCAGCGTCCTCGTCCACGTCGTGGACACCGCCTCCATGGAGCCCGGCCGCGACCCGGCCAGCGATATCGAGGCCCTGGAGGCCGAGCTGGCCGCCTACCAGTCCGCCCTCGACGAGGACACCGGGCTGGGGGACCTGCGCGAGCGCCCGCGGGTGATCGTGCTCAACAAGGCCGATGTTCCCGAGGCCGCCGAACTCGCGGAGTTCCTGAAGGAGGACCTGGAGGAGCAGTTCGGCTGGCCGGTCTTCATCCTCTCGGCGGCCACCCGCAAGGGACTCGACCCGCTGAAGTACCACCTGCTGGAGGAGGTACGCAAGGCACGTAAGCGCCGCCCGAGGGCGAAGGCGGACACCGAGCACACCGTCATCCGTCCCCGGGCCGTCGACGCCTACGGCAAGGGCCACGACTTCCACGTCGAAGCGGACCCTCAGGTACCCGGCGGCTTCATCGTCCACGGCGAGAAGGTCGAGCGCTGGATCGTGCAGACCGACTTCGAGAACGACGAGGCCATCGGTTACCTGGCTGACCGGTTGGCCAAGCTCGGTGTCGAGGACGCACTGCGCAGGGCGGGCGCGAAGGAGGGGGCCACGGTCACCATCGGCGAGATCTCCTTCGAGTGGGAACCGATGACCGGCGGGGAGATGGATCCGACCCTCGCGGGCCGCGGAAGGGACACCCGGCTGATGGGCACCGACCGTGCCTCCTCCTCCGAGCGAAAGCGCGCCTCCCAGGCACGACGCGGTCTGATCGATGAATACGACTACGGGGATAACCGCCCGGCTGACCGTGATCGCTGGCAGGGTTAGCTCAACCCTGTACTCTGGAGAAACATGACTACGTCTCGAAGTCACGGACTACCACTTTCTCCGTACCAGAGCACAGATGACACGGACATCGAATTCCCCGATCCCCCAGAGGATGCCGGGGAGGGACCGGCGTTCGGCCATGAGTCCTCCATGCGGGAGCGGATAGCCGGTGCCAAACGCATCGTCGTGAAGATCGGCTCATCATCGCTGACGCAGGAAGATTTCACCGTCGACCCCAGCAAGATCAACCACATCGTTGATGCGCTGCAGGCCCGCATGGAGCGCTCCGACGTCACGGTGGTGTCGTCGGGTGCCGTCGCGGCGGGTATGGGCCCGTTGGGGCTGGCCCAGCGTCCGACGGATCTGGCCACCAAGCAGGCTGCCGCCGCGGTCGGCCAGGTGCACCTGGCCCACCAGTGGGGGCGCTCCTTCGCCCGCTACGGGCGCACCACCGGCCAGGTGCTGCTGACGGCCTCCGATGCCGGGCGGCGTGACCGGGCGCGCAACGCTCAACGGACCATCGACCGGCTGCGCCAGATGCGTGCCATTCCCATCGTCAACGAGAACGACACCGTCGCCACCTCCGAGATGCGCTTCGGCGACAACGACCGTCTCTCCGCGATCGTCTCCCACCTCACCTTCGCTGACGCGCTGGTCCTGCTCTCCGATGTCGACGGACTCTACGACAAGAACCCCACCGACCCCGACGCCCGATTCATCTCCGAGGTACGCACCGGCCGTGATCTCAAGGGCGTGGTCGCCGGTGACGGTGGCGTGGTCGGTACCGGTGGCATGGCCTCCAAGGTCTCCGCCGCCCGACTCGCCGCCCGTGGTGGTGTGCCGGTGCTGCTGACCTCGGCGGCCAATATCGGTCCCGCACTCGACGACGGCAACGTCGGCACAGTCTTCTGGCCCAGCGAGGACCGTCTCTCTGCGTGGAAGTTCTGGGCGCTGTACTCGGCGGAGACCGCCGGTACGCTGCGTCTCGACGCCGGCGCGGTGGAGGCCGTCACCAGCGGTGGCACCTCCCTGCTCGCCGTGGGCATTACCTCCCTCGAAGGTGAGTTCCAGACCGGTGAGATCGTCGAGATCATCGCCCCGGACGGCAAGATCGTGGGTCGCGGCGAAGTCGCCTACGACTCCGATATCCTCGCCGGCATGCTGGGTAAACGCACCGATGAGCTACCTGAGGGGCAGCAGCGGCCGGTGGTCCACGCGGACTACCTGTCGAACTTCGCCTCCCACGCCTAAACCAGCGGTACGGTGGTGGGGAGCTGTCCCCACCACCGAGGAGCCCCGCCGTGAAGTTCACCGTCCTGCCCGATCCCTGGCCGGAGACCATCGAGGACTGCGTCGCGGCGGGCCACGAGTACGTGACTCAGCTGGAGCGCGCTGATTTCCTGATCTTCAACGGTGGGGCGGACGATTTTCCCGATCCGATGCCGCGCAACATCGGTTTCATCCAGGCGGCATTCGCCGGCGTCGATGTCCTCAACGACGCCGGCCTCCTGCGTTCTGACGGGCCCCGGTGGGCTAATGCCGCGGGCCTGTTCGCCGACACCGTCGCGGAGTCCGCGATGGGCCTCCTGCTCGCGCAACTGCACATGATCAAGCCCGCTGTGCAGGCCGGCTCCTTCGACTGCCGCGACAGCATCGACACCGGCAAGCAGTGGCTGAGCTCGGATAAGACGGTGGCCATCATCGGTGCCGGTGGTATCGGCCGGGCGATGATTCCCATGATCAAGGGTTTCGACGCCCGCGTCATCGCCGTCAACCGCTCCGGCCGTCCCGTGGGAGGTGCCGATGAGACGGTGTCCATCGCCGACGTCGACTGGGTGTGGTCGAGCGCCGACTACTTCGTCCTGGCGATGCCGCTGACCGATGCGACCCGCTACATGGTCAACTCTGAGGTGCTGGCGAAGATGAAGCCCTCGGCCGTGGTCGTCAATGTCGGTCGGGGGCCGCTGGTCAACACCCATGACCTCGTTGGTGCCCTGCGGGCGGGGGAGATCGCCGGTGCCGCCCTCGATGTCACCGACCCCGAGCCCCTGCCGGACGACCATCCGCTGTGGCAGATGCCCAACTGTCTGATCACCCCCCACGTGGCCAATACGCCGGCCACCGTGCGGGCCCGCATCGGTTCACTGGCCGCGCGCAACGCCACCGCCTTCGAGAACGGTGACCGCATGGGCACCGAGCTCGACATCACGGCCGGCTACTGACCCCACCCCACCGGGCTAGTGTGGGCGGAAAGCATCGTTGAAGGGAGTCCAGGATGAAGTTCGCCATGGGGCCGGGAGTGTGGCAGGAGACCGTCGACGAGGTGGTGGCCGCCGGCCACGAGTACGTCACGGACCTGGAGCAGGCTGATTTCCTGGTCTACACCGGTGGGCCCCTGCCCGATCCGCTGCCGGGGAACATCCGGTGGATCCAGTTCGTCTTCACGGGCGTGGAACGGCTGATCGAGGCCGGCATCATGGTCCCGGGCTCGGTCCGGTGGGCCAATGCCGCCGGCGCCTACGGCAGGCCGGTCGCGGAGATCGCGATGTCGCTGCTGCTCGCACAGCTCCACCAGCACAAGGCGGCCACCCTGGCGGGCTCCTTCCGGGTCCGTGGCGAACTCGACGCCCGGCAGGGTTGGCTGTTCATGGACAAGACCGTCGCGATCATCGGTGCGGGCGGTATCGCCCGGGAACTCATCCCGATGCTGCGTCCCTTCGGCGTGCGGATCGTGGCGGTCAACCGCTCCGGCCGCGACGTCGAGGAGGCCGATGAGACCTACCCGATGGCGGAGGCAGATCACGTCTGGTCGGAGGCGGACGCCTTCGTGCTGCTGGCGCCGCTGACCGAGCAGACCCGGGGCATGGTCAACGCCGAGGTGCTGGCCAAGATGAAGCCCTCGGCCGTGGTGGTCAATGTCGGACGCGGCCCCCTGATCGTCACCCGGGATCTCGTGGAGGCCCTGCGCACCGGCCAGATCGCCGGTGCCGCGATGGATGTCACCGACCCGGAGCCCCTGCCGGAGGGGCATCCGCTGTGGCGGCTGGACAGCTGCACGATCACCCCGCACATCGCCGCCACCGGGCGCATCGCCCAGAAGTTGATCGCCCCGCAGATCATCGCGAACGCCGCGGCCTTCGAGGCGGGGGAGCGGATGCCCACCGAGGTGGACCTGAAGGCCGGATACTAGCGCTGACCCCGGCTGTGTGATCACCGTCGTCACCGGTACCCCTGCAGGATGTCGGTCACTCAGGCTAGAGTCGGATGGTATGACTGACCAGAACACCGAAGACCGCAAGAACGAGCGAGACGAAGTCCTGGCCAAGGCCCGGGCGGCGAAGGCCGTGGCACCCGTGCTGGCCCAGCTGCCCACACCACGCAAGAATGAGATCCTCCAGGCTGCCGCCGACGCCCTCATCGAGTCCACCGAGGGGATCCTGGCCGCCAACCAGCAGGACATCGACGAAGGTCGTGCCAGCGGGATGGCGGAGTCGTTGATCGACCGCCTGAGCCTCGACGCTGACCGCATCAAGGGCATCGCCGGTGGGCTGCGCCTGGTCGCCGGCCTGAAGGACCCGGTGGGCGAGGTACTCACCGGCAGCGTCATGGACAACGGCATCCAGATGAAGAAGATCCGCGTCCCACTCGGCGTGATGGGCATGGTCTACGAAGCCCGTCCGAACGTCACCGTCGACGCCTTCGGCCTGGCGCTGAAGTCCGGTAACGTGCCGCTGCTGCGCGGGTCACGCACCGCGAAGAACTCCAACGCGAAGCTGGTGGAGATCCTGCAGGACGTCGTCGAGCGCTTTGACCTGCCCCGTGAGACCGTCCAGCTGCTGCCCTGCGCGAGCCACGACTCCGTCCAGGACCTCATCACCGCCCGTGGGCTGGTGGACCTGGTCATCCCGCGTGGTGGTTCCCGTCTCATCGAGGCCGTCGTCACCGGCGCCACCGTCCCCGCCATCGAGACCGGAACCGGCAACTGCCACTTCTACATCGATTCCGACGGTGACCTCGACTCCGCCATCGACATGCTGCTCAACGGCAAGGTCCGCCGCTGCTCAGTGTGCAACGCCACCGAAACCGCACTGCTCGACGCCGCCCTCTCCGACGAGGACAAGCTGCGCGTGGTCACGGCCCTCCAGGAGGCTGAGGTCACCGTGCACGGTGACGTCGCCGAGCTGGAGGCCTTCGGTGCGGAGAACATCATCCAGGCCGAGGATGAGGACTGGACCGACGAGTACCTCACCTTCGACATCGCGGTCAAGGTCGTCGACGGCGTGGAGGGCGCCATCGAGCACATCGCAGAGTACGGCTCCGGCCACACCGAGGGGATCGCCTCCAGCAACGTGTTCACCGTCCAGAAGTTCGCCGACGAGGTCGACGCCGCCGCCGTCATGCTCAACGCCTCCACCGCCTTCACCGACGGTGAGGTCTACGGCATGGGTGCGGAGATCGGTATCTCCACCCAGAAGCTGCACGCCCGTGGCCCCATGGCCCTGCCGGAGCTGACCTCCACCAAGTGGATCCTCCAGGGCACCGGCCAGACCCGTCCCTAACCTCCCCGTAGAACCCTGTGTGACGATCACCCCCTGCCACCGGGCAGGGGGTGATCACCGTCCGGACGTGGCGTCGACAGGCGCCGGGACAGCCGACTCCCTGACCTGAGGAAGTGGATCGTGATTGGAAAATCAGCCCCGTGGGCGGTTGCGCTCTGTACCGCACTGCTGTGTGCCGGGGTGCCCGCAGCCACCGCGGGGCAGGCCGTCACCGACCGGGGGCGTGTCGACGACCCGGGCCACTGCCCAGCCGTGACCGTTCTGGCCGCCCGGGGCAGTGAACAGAACGAGCAGCTTGAACCCACCCGGTACAGCGACCAGTCGCCGTGGCTGTCCAACGGTTATGAGGAGCGTAACCTGCGTGGCTTCCTCCACTATGCCGAGGAACGCCACCTGGCACAGACCGGGCAGTCCCTCTTGGCGGGTGTTCGTGTCCTCGCGCTCGACGACACCATCTACCCGGCCACCCTGCCCCTGCCGCAGCTGGCGGAGGAGGGTGAGGAACTCGACGTGCTCCAGACCGTGCAGCGCGCAGGCCAGCTGCTGGCGGAGAAACCGGTGAACGTGATCCTCGATGAGGCGTTCACCGGTTTCTTCGGCAGCCTGGTCAGCGCCGTCGATGGGGCCGGGAGCTTCATCGCCGCGGACGAGGAGGCCACCGGGTGTCAGACCGACTACATCCTGCTCGGCTATTCGCAGGGGGCGCTGGTGCTGTCCTCCCTGGAGCGGCAACTGGCCGAGGAGGGACGTCTGGCGGGGGTGCTCTACCTGGGTAATCCCGCCCTGACCGCCGGGGACGTGACCACGGTCGGTGACCCGGTGACCGGGGCCGGGCTGCTGCAGCTGTCCTCGGACGGGCTCTGGCCGTTGGCGGAGGGGACAGAGCGGGTGAACTACTGCCTGCGCGATGACGTGGTGTGCGACACCACCCTCGATTCGATCCCCTCCTCGCTGGGCGACGGTGGGGGGCGGCACCTGACCTATTTCCAGGAGGAGGAACACACGGCCGCTGATGCGGTGGTCGCCGACCGTTTCGCGGACTGGGTCGGGGACTATACTTCGCAGCCATGACCACGCCCTCGAAGAAGGTACGGAACACGCCGCAGCGCATCGGCATCATGGGGGGTACCTTCGACCCCATCCACAACGGACACCTGGTGGCCGCCAGCGAGGTGGCGCACCTGTTCGACCTGGACCGGGTGCTGTTCGTGCCCACCGGGCAGCCGTGGCAGAAGGCGGAGAGGCAGGTGTCCCCGGCCGAGGACCGTTACCTGATGACCGTGATCGCCACGGCCTCCAACCCCCGGTTCGGGGTCAGTCGGGTCGACGTCGACCGGCAGGGTGCGACCTACACCGTGGACACCCTGGCGGACCTGCGCCGCCAGTACCCGGGGGCGGAACTGTTCTTCATCACCGGCGCGGACGCGATGCGCTCGATCATCTCCTGGCATGACTGGGAGGGGATGTTCGAGCTCGCGCACTTCGTGGGCGTGACCCGCCCCGGCTACGAGCTCAGCGATGACATCCTCCCGGAGGTGCACCGGGAGCGGGTGTCGCTGGTGGATGTGCCGGCGATGGCGATCTCCTCGACCGACTGTCGGGAGCGTTCCTCGCAGGGACGACCGGTGTGGTATCTCGTGCCGGACGGGGTGGTCCAGTACATTGCCAAGAACCAGTTGTACAGCGTCGACTAGGACAATCCCGTCGATCCGTGGGAAACTGGACGACAACCACCGCAAACAGTAAGGAAGACTGAGTGACAGTTACTGAGGAGTCCCGCCGGCTGGCCGGCATCGCAGCCCGCGCAGCCGATGAGAAGAAGGCGACCGACATCGCGGTCATCGACGTCTCCGACGTCATGGCGATCAGCGATATCTTCGTGATCGCCTCCGCCGGGAATGAGCGTCAGGTCCGTGCCATCGTCGAGGAGGTGGAGGACAAGCTGACCGAGGTTGGTGCCGAGCCGCTGCGCCGTGAGGGCAACCGGGAGAACCGCTGGGTGCTGCTGGACTACGGCATGCTCGTGGTCCACGTGCAGCGTGAGGCCGAGCGTGAGTTCTACGGCCTGGACCGTCTCTACCGCGACTGCCCGCTCGTCGAGGTCGAGGGCATCGAGACGCCGGAACGTCCCGGCGACTGGTCGGAGGACGTCGATGTGCGCTCCGTGTCCTCCATTGATGAGATCCCGCTGGCCGAGGATGGTCCGGCGGACGAGGACGAAGACGGGGTGTACTAACACGATGAGCCGCCGCCTGATCCTGATCCGCCATGGGCAGACCCACTACAACGCGACCCGCCGTATGCAGGGTCAGCTGGATACTGAGCTGTCCGATGTGGGACGGGAGCAGGCGAGGGTGGCCGCCGGAAAACTCACCGACGCGGGTATCCGGCGCATCGTCTCCTCCGATCTCTCCCGCGCCCGCGACACCGCCGAGCTGATGGCACAGGAGCTCGGCCTCCCCGTCAGCGTCGATGACCGTCTGCGTGAGACGCACCTGGGGCAGTGGCAGGCGCAGACCCACCAGGAGGTCGATGCGGCCCTGCCGGGTGCGCGCGCCACCTGGCGTCACGACGCCACGTGGGCCCCGCCGGGCGGGGAGTCCCGGGTGGAGGTGGCCCGTCGGGCACGTCCCGTGGTGGAGGAGCTGATGGCCTCCTACACCGGGTGGGACGGTGGGGCGGTGCTCTTCGTCGCCCACGGTGGGGCGATCTCCGCGCTGACCTCCAGCCTGCTGGAACTGGACGTGTCGATGTACCCGATGTTCTCGGGCCTGAAGAACACCCGGTGGGCCCAGCTGACCGCCCGACCGCGCTACCAACCGGGCAACCATGACGCCCACGACGAGGTCGAGAGCCCCTCGGTGCAGTTCACCCCCGGCACCATCGGTGACGCCCAGTGGTACCTCGACGGATGGAACATGGGATAGATGCCGGTCCGTATCGTCACAGACTCCTCCGCTGGCCTGCCCCCGGCCGTCGTCGAGGAGCTCGGGATCACCGTTGTGGACCTGCACGTCATGAATGAGGGGCACCAGGAGGCCTCCACGGCGGGCCTGTCCTCCCTGGAGCTGGTCGCCGCCTACGCCCGTCAGCTCGAACGCGGCGGCGACGAAGGGGTCCTCGCCCTGCACCTGTCCAAGGAACTGTCCTCGACGTGGTCGTCGGCGGTGCAGGCCGCAGCGATATTCCCGGATACGGTCCGGGTCATCGACACCGGTTCGGTGGGCATGGCGGTGGGTGCTGCGGCGATGGCCGCCGCGAAACTCGCCCTGGAGGGTGCCGACCTGCAGACCTGCCACGACATGGCGGAGAGCACCCTGCGCCGTTCGGCCACCTGGATCTACCTGCAGCGGGTCGAGGAGATTCGCCGTTCAGGGCGACTCTCCGCGGCCACCACGGTGCTCTCGGCTGCCCTGCTGGCGACCAAACCGATCATGCGGGTCAGGGAGGGGAAGCTGGAACTGGCGGGCAAGACCCGAACCCAGACCAAGGCCTTCGCCCGGCTGGCGGAACTGGTCGCCGAGCACACCGACGACCAGCCGGTCTTTCTCGCCATCCAGCATAACGATACCCCCGGCCCTGCCCGGGAACTGCAGGAACTGCTGGAGGACGAACTTCCGGAGGGCTCCAGCATCATGTGCCTGCCGATGGATGAGACCCTGACGGTGCACACCGGCCCCGGCGCGATCGGGGTGTCGGTGGTTTTTGCGGACCAGCCCGCTGACCGGGTCACTGACGATACCGGTGAGCGGTCTGCTGCGCCGTTCCCGGAGCCGTCGATCGAGGAACCGGAGGGGTTCTCCACAGAAAGGTGACGGCCGGACAAGATTGTCCACAGGTTCCGTCCCAGATGATGGTGCGGGTGGGCGTGCGCTCCTAGCGTGAGCGCCATGAATGTCATCGACCGTCTGAAGGACCTCACCCGCCCCACGGGGGAAGAGGACTTACTCGAGGTCACCTACCCCACGCCCCGTTGGTCGATCCCACCCCGTTATGCAGCCCTCCTCGCAGCAGCGGTGGTGGGTGTGGTCCTGCTCTGGTTGCTGGCCCGACCCTCACCGGAGGTGCCCGTGGAGCCGGTCGCCGGGCTGCCGGCGGTCACCGCTGAGCCGGTCGTGGAGGAGCCTGGGGAGGTCGTCATCGCGGTGGTGGGGCAGGTGGCGCATCCAGGCTTGCTGAGCCTGTCGCCCGGCGCCCGGGTGGCTGATGCGCTCGCGCAGGCCGAGCCCCTACCGGACGCTGACCTGTTCCCGCTCAATCAGGCACAACGCCTCAGCGACGGGCAGCAGCTGGTGGTCCCGAAGATCGGGGAGGTCCGGGTGGGCAAGGGTGTCCCCGGTCCGGAGAGCCCCGGTGTGGGGATCCCGGGGGTGGGGGTGGTGTCGGTGAACTCGGCCTCGGTGGGGGAGCTGACGACCCTGCCCGGGGTGGGGCAGGCCACGGCTGCGGCGATCATCGCCCACCGGGAGGCGGTGGGCGGGTTCACCTCCCCGGAGCAGCTGCTGGAGGTCAAGGGCATCGGTCCGGCGAAGTACGAGGCGCTCAAGGAGCAGGTGGGGTTGTGAGTGAGCTGCGGCTGGTACCGGCAGCACTGCTGGTGTGGGCGGTGAATCTGTCCCTGCTGGTGGCGGGGTCTCCGGCGGTGGCGCTCACCCTGGTGGTGGGGTGGGCGGTGGTGCTGGTGATGTTGCGGGAGCCGGGGCAGGCGGTGCTCAGCGCGGGGGTAGGTCTCGCGGCGGCACTACTGACCGGTGCCCGTCAGCGGCGGGCACGTGATTTCCCCACCTCCGGGGAGGTGGTGGGGCGGGTGGGTGCGCAGCCGACGGAGTGGGCTCCTGGCCAGTATCTGCTGCGTGTCGATGTCCCCGGCTACCCGGCGGTGCTGCCGGTGTTCACCGACCGGCTCCCGGCCGGTGTCACCACCGGGAGCCGGGTGCACGCCGAGCTCGACTGGCAGCAGTCCACCCGGTCGGGTGTGGGGCTGTGGACGGCGTCGGGGGAGGTGCACGGGGTCGTCGACCCTTCTGGCATGGCGTGGGTGGCCGCGCATGTGCGGGAGGTGTTCGCCCGCGCGGTGGAGACGGTGGTGGGTCCGTCCTCTCGGGGCCTGGTGCCGGGCATGGTGCTCGGTGACACGTCCGCGCAGTCGGCGGAGGAGCAGCAGCTCTACATCGACACCGGGCTGTCGCACCTGAGCGCGGTCAGCGGGTCGAACGTGGCGATCGTGACCACCGCCGCGGTGCTGATCTGTCGTCTGCTTACCCTCGGACCCCGGGTGCAGGTGGCCGCTGCGACAGGGGCCCTGCTGCTGTTCGTGGGACTGGTGGGCACCGAACCCAGTGTGCTGCGCGCCGCGGTGACCGGCTTAGTGGGGCTGCTGGCGGTGCTCAACTCCGCTCGCATGGAACCGGTGCACGGGCTGTGCCTGGCGGTGATCGGGCTGCTGCTGTGGGACCCGGATCTGGCCGTGGCCTACGGCTTCGCCCTGTCGGTGGCGGCCACGGCGGGCATCGTGGCCCTGCACCCGCTGCTCTACCGGCCGTTGGCCCGTACCGGCCTGCCCGACATCCTGGTCCGGGCCCTGGCGGTGGCGATCGCCGCAGACCTGGTCACGATGCCGATCATCGCGCTGATGGCCGGGGAGGTCTCGCTGGTGTCGGTCCTGGCCAATGTGCTCGTCTCCCCGGCGGTCGCCCCGGTCACCGTGCTCGGGCTGATCGCTGCCGGTCTGTCCCTGCTGCCCGGTGGGCTGGCGACGGTGCCACTGAAGCTCCTGGAGCCGTGCACCTGGTGGATCCACACCGTCGCCGACTGGTGTGCGGGTCTACCCAACGCCCTCGTCCCGGCGGAACCCGGCTGGGTGCTCGTGGCCTACGGCTGGCTCCTGGCGGCCCTGATCGCCGGTCACCCGTGGAAGGTGCTCGCCGTCACCGCCCTGTTCTTCCTCCTCTCCCTGCGCGGCGACAGCACCGCTCCGGAGATCCCCCTGGACTCCCTGCCCACCCACGTCGTGGAGACCGTCGAGCAGGTACCCGGTGCGCCACCGGGCACCCGGGTGATCATCGTCGTGGACGAATCCGGACGCCCGGCCACCCGCCCGACCGTCACCTCCGAGGGCGTGCCCGTCCTCTTCCCCTACCGTGACGGGGCCGTCACCGTCCACACCGACGGCACCCAGCGCGCCGCCGACGGCAGGTTCTGAGAGCGGTGCCCATCTGGTTCCAGCCCCGTGTGGCACCATTGGGCCATGCCCGTGGCCCCCGTCAACCTCATTCTCGGCGAAGAGGAGTTCCTCAGCGAACGCATCCGCCGACGCCTCATCGACCAGCTCCGCGCCACCGTCCCACCGGGCGGTGAGCTGGAGGTCACCACCCTGCGCGCCGGGGACCTCACCGGCCCGGAGCTGATTGACGCCACCAGTCCCTCCCTGTTCGGGGAGGACCGCGCGGTGGTGATCACCAGGACAGAGCAGGCCGGTAAGGAACCGACCGAACTGCTGTTGAGGACCTGCCTCGATCCGGGCCCCGGCATCCACCTGATCATCGAGCACACCGGCGGGGGTCGGAACAGGAATCTGGTGCCGAAGTTCAGGAAGGTCGGGGATGTGCACCCCGCCGATCCGGTCAGGCCCTCCGAGCGGGTCAGCTGGGTCACCGAGGAATTTCGCTCCCACGGCCAGCGTCCCACCCCGGACGTGATTCACGCTCTGCTGGAGGGGGTGGGCTCCGACCTACGGGAGATTGCCTCGGCGGTCTCCCAGCTGGTGGCCGACACCGGTGGTGAGGTCACCCTCGATGCGGTCCGGGAGTACTACGCCGGTGTGGCGGAGGTGTCGGGCTTCGATATCGCCGATCTCGCCGTGAACGGCCAGACCGCCCGGGCGGTGGCCAGCACCCGGCGCGCCCTGCAGTTGGGGATGAGCCCGGTGGCTCTGGCGACTGCCCTGAGCATGAAGGTGGGGGGCATCGCCAGGCTCTACTCCACCCGGCCCGCGGAGGCGAAGTCCCGGGCCCGGGACCTGGACATGGCGCCGTGGGTGGCGGAGAAGACCGCCCGGGTGGCCCGGCGTTGGGCCGGGGATGCGGTCTCCGAGGCGGTCATCGTGGTCGCGGATCTCGACGCCGCGGTCAAGGGCCAGGGCGGGGATCCTGAGTTCGCCATCGAGCACGCGGTGCGGCGGATCAGCGAACTGGCGGGTTAGAGTTGGGGGCATGACTGAGATCCCCGCGGATGTCCAGGAATTTGCCACGCGTCTGTTCGACATGGCCCGTTCCGGCGATGAGATGCTGCTCGACTACCTCGACCAGGGCATCAACACTGACCTGTGCAATCAGGACGGAAACACCCTGCTCATGCTGGCAGCCTACAGCGGCCACGCCGGTCTGGTGCGTGGTCTCATCGGGCGGGGAGCGGACATCAACCGGCTCAATGACCGTGGGCAGGCCCCGTTGGCCGGCGCGATCTTCAAGAAGGAGAACGAAGTCATCGCAGCGCTCATCGATGCCGGGGCGGATCCGTGGGTGGGGCATCCCACTGCGAGGGATACGGCGATGATGTTCGGTCGTGATGATCTGCTGGAACGTTTCGGGGCGGGGGAGTGACCCTAGCTCAACTCGGCTCCCTGATCCTCATGAACCTGGCGGGTGCGGCCTCGCCGGGCCCGGACATCATGCTCGTGACCAGGATGGCCACCCGTTCGCGGCGGCATGCGCTGGCCACCACCGCGGGTATCCAGCTCGGCGTGATCTTCTGGTGCACGCTCACGGTGCTCGGTGCGTCGGCACTGCTCAATGCCTTCCCAGCGGTGCTCGGTCTGGTGCAGGTCCTCGGTGGCGGTTGGCTGATGTGGATGGGTCGGGGCATGCTGCTCAGTGGCTGGCGGGAGCGGATCAGCCCGCCGTTGAACATCGAGTCTGCTGCGGCCCGGCTGGGTTCGCTGCGCGCCGCGTTCTGGCAGGGGCTGACCACTAACCTGTCGAACCCGAAGATCGTGCTTTTCCTGTCCGCGATGATCGCCCCGATGCTGCCCCGGGAGCCGGGGCTGGGTCTGGCGGTACTGGTGGTGGCGGTGCTGTCGATCTCGTCCATGCTGCTGCAGGTGTCGATGGCGGTGTTGGTCTCCACCCCGGCGATGCGACAGAAGTTGCTGCGGGCCGGACCGTGGATCGATATCGTCGCCGGACTGTTCTTCCTGGTGGCCGGCGCGGTCCTCGTCGTCAACGGGGCAGGCGATCTGCGTGCCGGTCTGGGCTGATCCCCACCGGCCCCGGAAAACACCACCGGCCACCGTCCGTGGTGGACGGGGGCCGGTGGTGAAAAGTCGCTGTGGGACTAGGCCATCTTGTTGAAGGCCAGTGCCAGGGAGGACTTCTTGTTGGCGGCGTTGTTGCGGTGGAACACGCCCTTGGAGACAGCCTTGTCCAGAGCACGGGAAGCCACGCGCAGCTGGTTCTCGGCGGCGGTCTTGTCGCCAGCCTCGATGAGGGAGCGGAACTTGCGGATCTCGGTGCGCACGTAGGAGCGGGCAGACTGGTTGCGCTGACGACGCTTCTCGTTGGTGATGTTGCGCTTCTGCTGGGACTTGATGTTTGCCATCGGGAAATACCTCTTATAATCGGATGATCGGTGTCGGTAACCCACCAGCCGGACTCGCTCCCGGACCATGATGGCCCTCGGCGCCGGTGTTCGAAGAGCGGACCCAAGGTCCTGACCGCCCCGACCGGCACGCCCGGAGATGAATAACAGGGAAATTCTATCAGGTGGCGGTGCCCCTGCCCAAAAGCTACCGCTGGCTCTCGTCCTCCCCGTCTTCCCGGACGCGGCTGCGGCGGCGGGCACCGACGACCAGCACGCCCAGCAGAACGGTGGAGAGCAGCAGGAACATGGCCCGACGGTGGCCAGGCAGGCCAGGCGCCGGGGATGCGAGCTCAGCGGCGGAAGGCAGCTGCGGAGTCGGGGCGGTGGGGGCAGGCAGCAGCGGAGCGGCCGGGGTGGGCCGGGGCGGCTGCTCCACGACCGGCTCCTCCAGTGCGGCGGGCTCTTCCTGGACGGGGGGCGCAACCGTGGT
Organism: uncultured Corynebacterium sp.; assembly: GCA_964613845.1. GTDB lineage: Bacteria > Actinomycetota > Actinomycetes > Mycobacteriales > Mycobacteriaceae > Corynebacterium. The sequence continues at coordinate 3,792 of CAZTIZ010000012.1, read as the reverse complement.
GGGGGCCGCGGTGTCGGTGCCGGGCACCTCGGCGTCGGGCACCTCGGCGTCGGGCCCGTCACCCGACACCTGCTGCCCGGCCATCGGTGTAGCCAGCTGTGTGGCGGCCCACCGTCCGAAGTCATCTGCGGTGACCAGCGGCTTGGAGAACTTGTTAGCTTGGCGGGCCTTGCTGGTGGTGGCGTGGATATCGTCGGTGACGAGCACATCGCAGCGGGTGCGGGTGACGGACTGCTTGAGTTCGAGGTCCAGCTGCTCGCACAGGGTCTGGAGCGTTGCGCCGTGGGGCTGCAGTTGGCCGTTGACGTGGATGGAGCCGCTGAAGGCCACGCGGGTCCCGCTCTCCAGAACCTCCTCCGGCTGCTTCACGATGATCGGGTTCGACAGCTCTGCAGACACCGGCAGGGCCTCCTTCATGCCGGTATCGACCGGCAGTGGTTCGGGCAGGGGGACAGGGGTCGTACTCAGGCGGGCGGCGCGCTCCGTCAGCTCCGCCCGGTGGGCGGCGTTCCACCCGCCCCTGGCCACCGCCCACCCGGACAGGGTCTCCAGGGCGCGCAGGAGCTCGGCACCGGTGGCCGGGGCGACCGGCCCACCTGACAGGGCCGACCAGATGAGATCCGCGTCCGTGGCCCGGTCGGTATCGAGCAGTAGGCCCTTGGTAGGGGCCCAGGACGGCAGGTAGAGCACGCCGGGAGCGGTCTCCTCCGGAGCCGGGACGACCTGGCCGTCTGCCGGGGCGATCATCCCCTCGCGCAGGGCGCGCAGCATGTCATGACAGCGCTCGGCTGGACTGTCCCCGCCCACAGTCACGCCGAGGTCGCTGATGTCCCGGGCGGGAAGGAGCCCGGCCAGGGCTGCTGCGGAGTCGGTGAGTACCCTCGCCCCGGCTGCCTGACGCAGCAGCAGGGGCAGGAAGTCGTCGAGGGCCGGGGTCAGGGCGAAGCCACCGGCGGGGATACCGTGGTGGAGGCCGAAGCCTCCGGTGTCGGCCAGCGGGTTGATCCAGCTGCCGAAGTCGGCGACGAGCTCACCGTCGTCGAGGACCATCGCGTGTAGGTGGGCGACGCGCCGGCCCGCTGGGGTCTCAGGGCCCTCGACGGAGATGAACATATACCGTTCGGTGCTGAGGTCGGTGGGAGATTCAGAGCGGATCATCGATACCAGGTTACTGCTTTTCGACCCGGTTGGGGTGCCGGCGGGGCCGGGAAACCCCAGGCCGGGGCAGGGTCGGGGCTCAGGCCCAGTGGTAGTTGGAGCGCAATTTGTTGGCGATGCGCTCGAAACGACGCTGGGGGAATAGCGCACCCTGGCGGCGAATGCCCAGCTCAGAGGCCTCAACCACGCGGTCGAGCCGGATCCAGCACTGACGGCCGGAGGTGTCCCACTCACCGGCCCCGATATCGAGCCAGTGTTCCTCACCGTCGTGCTGGGGATTGGGGGAAATCAGCAGGCCGAGGATGGTGTGCCTGGTACGGCCCACGACGAGGATGGCACGTTCCCGGGGCGGCTTGGTTGGCCCGTCACTGGGCGCCCAGATCCACACGACCTCCCCGGGCTCGGCCTGGCCGTCCATGTCGGGGGCGTAGTAGATGCTGCGTGAGGCGCTCTCCGTGGACTCGACGCGCAGGCTCGTGGCTGCCGCACGGACGCTCTCCGGGCGGTACTCGTTGTGGAGTCCGAGGCGGTCATTGATGCGCTCCAGCCCGGTATCCAGGGGGTGGAGGTCCCCGGGTTCAGGCAACCGGGACCGCAGCCCCTCCCCGGCCTGCCTGAGCAGCCTGGCGATCCGCTTGCCGAACCTCATGCCCTTCCATCCTCTAACCTCGTAACTGACGTGATCTACACCACCTTAGTGGAGGCGGTGCCTGGTGAGTTACATCGCCCCGGACAGTTCCCCGGGTCTTCCTAGAACGGCGCCCGGTGCCCCGCGCGGCGCACACCCACCCAGTGCAGGGTGGTGAAGGCGTCGATGGAGTGCTCGCCGTTGAACCTCCCCAGGCCGGAGTTCTTCTCACCACCGAACATCACGTGCGGTTCATCAACCACGGTGATGTCGTTGATGCTGGTCATGCCCGCCCTGATGCCGCGTGCGAAAGTCACCCCGCGCTCAACGTCGCGGGTGTAGACCGCGCTGGACAGGCCGAACTCGGTGTCGTTGGCCATGGTCAGGGCCTCCCGCTCATCCTGCGCGCGCAGCACACCGATCACCGGGCCGAAGATCTCCTCCCGGGCGATCGCCATATCCATCGTGACCTCACTGAAGATGTGCGGGGTGATCAGGCGCCCCTCGATCTTCCCGGACAGGGACTCCACCGCGCCGGCTGTCCGCGCACCCTCGATCTTCTCCACGATGCCGGCCGCCTGTGAGTCGTTGATCACGGGGCCGACCACCACCGTGTCATCGGCAACATCCCCGCAGGGGATTGTGCTGACGCGGGCGACGAACTTCTCCAGGAACTCATCGTGGACAGAGGCATCGACGATGATCCGGTTGGCCGCCATGCAGATCTGCCCCTGGTGGAGGAAGGAACTCATCGCCGCGGCCTCCACGGCCAGATCCACATCGGCATCATCGAGTACCACCAACGGCGCGTTGCCCCCCAGCTCCAGGGAGAGCTTCTTCATCCGCGCCCCACCCACGGCCAGCTGCCCCACCCGCTGCCCCACCGGAGTGGAACCGGTGAAGGAGATCGCCGCCGGGACCGGATGCTCCACGAAGTGGTCACCGATCTCGGACCCGGCACCACTGACCACGGAGAGCACCCCGGCGGGCAGGCCCGCCTCCTCGAAGATCCGCGCGATCGCCAACCCGCCCGACAGCGGCGTGTCAGAGGCCGGTTTGAGCACCACCGCATTCCCCACCGCCAGCGCCGGGGCCACCGAACGCTGCGACAGGTGCAGGGGGAAATTCCACGGACTGATCACGCCCACCACACCCAGCGGCTCCCGGTATGTGCGGTTCTCCTTGCCGGGTGAGACAGACTCCTGCACCAGGCCGTGCATGCGTGCCGGGAATGTCGAGGCCTCCCGGGTGATGGCCGTCGCCAGGGAGACCTCGGTGGCCGCTTTGATCTTCGAGGAGCCGGACTCCACCCGCAGCAGTGCCTCCAGTTCGGGGCGTCGTCGCCGCAGGATCTCCGCAGCCCTCGACAGCACCACCGCTCGTTGCCCGGGGGTGCGCTGTGCCCATTCCACCTGTGCTTCAGCTGCTAACCGGTAGGCCTCATCGACGTCCTCGCGGGAGGCCTGGCTGAGCACGACCAGCTCCGAACCGTCCACCGGGTTGGTGTTGGAAAGGGTGCGGCCGGACGTCCCCTCCCGCCACCCGCCGAGATACTGCGAGCCGCGTAACTCCGCGATGAAGCTTGCGGCGGCCTGCCTGAGCGGGGAAGCGTCGGTCATGGTTGTCCTCCTGGAAGATGGGGGCTGAGAGTCCCCTCCGACCATAACTATGAAGGAGGGCACAGTGGCCCGGAATTCAGGTCGAACTCACCCCCGGGGCGGCCGGGAATTCTTCAGCTTGTGCGTGCCGTCGGGGTGGGCAGTAATGACGGCGCGGTCATGGGAGGTATTCCTCTTCCCGGTGTCGGCACCGCAGGGTGTGACCGGCGTCCATGGGGCGGGTGGAAACACATGAGGAAAGGTGAATCCGTTCGTGGGGGTCAACCTCAGGTCTCGGTTCAACGTCGGCAGGGGTCCGGAAAAGTGGGGTACGGGACATCCTCAGAGCTCCCCGCTGTCCGCCTCCCTACAGGCCGGTTAACTACGATGACGTCGTCAGGTAGGGTT